>CAYSSA010000062.1:8611-16612 GCA_964433485.1 uncultured Tepidisphaeraceae bacterium
TGCGGGTGACCAGCAGCCGGCTGGTCTCGCTCACCCGCCGCTCCATCGCGGCGAGGCAAAAAAGGCACACGCAGGGGTGAACGGAAAAGCGAACCGATCCACCCAAGGCTGGTCTTTCCCTTTGCCTTCTTCCTCTTACCTTTTCCCCTTCGGATCCAGATTCGCCTTGATATCCTCCTCTGTCACTGTCGACTCAACGCCCGTCGCGGGCACATCGAGCTTGGCTGCCCAGACAAGCGAATTCAGCACCACCTTGCGGAAGTTGTTCTCCATCCAGTTCCGGTGATAATGTCCGCCGGTGAAGCCGATTCCGCGGCCGCCGTCGGGGCGCTCGACGCACCACATCATGTGCTCCGACCGCCCGGCAGCCTCCTGGATGTGCGGATACGGTCCGGCCGGCCAGACATACGGGCCATTGCGAACCTTATCCGACGGCTTGGCCGTCAGGATCGGCGTCACGCCCTTCATTTCCTCGCGGAATCGCATGTTGAAGTACCACTCGTCACGGATGCCATATGAATGCACGCCCTTGGCGATCGGGTGATCGGGAAACTCCTTGTATTCCGGCACCCACATCGGGTTGCACGAGAACTTGTCCTCGTAATAGCCGCCGATCCATTCCTTGAACTGCTTGCCGCCTTTGTCCTTGGGCACTTCCACGGCGTAGTGGGCGCACAGCAGACTGACGCCCTTGTTCATCAGCCCGTTGATCGTCTCCAGGCGGTTGCCCTGGATCAGCGGGTGCCCGCCGCCGCCGTCGCAGTAGATGAAGATGGCGTCGGCGCCGTTGAAGATGGCCTCATCCTTTGGATAACCGTTGAGGTTGACTGCGATTTCCAGATTCTTCACGGAGGCCAGGCATTTCTTGAGAAGCTGGACGCCGGCGTTGAACTCATGTTCCCCAGGCCCATGTGAGGGAGTGCCGGCAATCATCACCAGTTTGCGCGTGGAAGCGGCCGCGTAGACGGCCGGTAATCCCAGAGCACCGACCGCAACAGCGGAAGCGGCCACGAACGAACGACGGGAAATACGAGACATGGCGAACTCCTTGTGCGATGAAACCGGGCAAATGATGCCGCAGGGCCAATCGCAGCGGCGATCCGTATGGCGAAAGGCCTTTGTCCGCGACTGGGCCGGCGCGGCGAACGCGGCACATTTCCGCGTTCGACGTGCCGAGTACCTTACACCAATAGGCGATGAGGAACAATCGGCCGAATGGGTGAACAGCGATTCCGCGCCGGTCCCGGCGATTTTGCCGGACTCCGGCGGCCCGGCGGAAACGGCAGCGTGATACGCACAGCGGTCATAGTCTGCCGGGCGATGGCCAGCGGGTTATACAGCATCTGCGCCGACGGCTTGAGCTTTCGCCGGCAGTCAGTCGGAAAGCAGCCGTCTGGCCTGGCCAGCCAACCTGACGGCGGTGGCAAGATCACCGCGCAGCAGAGCCTGGCGCGCCTGGGTCCGCAGCGTCCAGGCGCCGACCGCGATGCGCATGATGGCTTCAAGGCTGGCGCCGCAGCGAGAACAGACGGACGTGCCGCGAAACCGCGCGCCGCACACCGGACACCTGGAGTTGTCGATCCTGGCCTCGCCGTTCATTTTCCCTCGACGAAGAATAGGAACTCGCTCATGGCCTTGACCGCCGCATCCAGCGCCTCGGTATTGCTCTCGTTAATCGCGGATTCGATGTCCTCGATGAGGCCGATGGCATCCTCCTGGTCCTCGGCGTGCATGTTGGGAATGCTCTGGCGGCAGCGATTGACCAGCGAGCGTGCCGCGGTGACGGCATCGGCGCTTTGTGCTGAAGTCGCTGGGGCGGCGGGGACTTCGGTGGCAGGCGCGTCTCCTGTGTTGTTCGCGGCTGGCTCGGTCGGCGTCGCGGGCAATTTGGCTGCCGGTTCAGGGGCCGACGCCGCGGCCGCGGGCGCGTCTTCGGCGACTTCGATGTTGCCGGTCTCGGCGCGCGTGGCGAACAGGCGTTCGAGTTCCTCCCGCCCGCGTGTCATCTCGGCGCTGTCGCGGCGGCGGGTGGCGCCGGTGATGGCGACATGCTTGCTCAGGCCGGTGGCCTTTTCAATGGCGGTCACATGGAGGATGCCGTCAAGATCGAGCCTCATTCGGCACAATACGGCGTTGGGGCCCTGCACCGACTTGAGCCCCTGCACGCGGAAATGACCCACATGTACGTTCTTCAGGGCGTCGGGATCGTCGCCCTGGTAGATGTTCACCTCCACTTCGGTCTGACCGTCATACGAAGTGAAGTACTCCTCCGTGCGGGTGATGGGCAGGGGCGTGTTGCGCTTGATCACCGGGTGATAGCAGTGTGGATACTCATATCCATCGCGAACACCGAGGTAGCTTGGCCCGAATGAAAAGGGCGAGACGTCCACGAGCACGCGTTCGATGTCGTGGCCGCTCAGGCGGCTGGCCAGCACGCCCGCTCCCAGAGCGACGCACAGATCGGGATGCAGATCCTGCCGGGGCGTCTTCCCGCAGAGTTTCTCCAGCATCCGGATGACCAGAGGGGTGCGGGTGGAACCGCCCACAAGCAGGATGGCGTCCAGTGCCGACGGCAACAGACCGGCGTCCCCCAGCGCCTTGGAAGCGCTGTCCAGTGTCTGCTCGAGGAGTGGGCGGATCATCCCCTCGTATTCCTTTCGGGAAATCTCCACGTCCAGATGAAGCGGACGGCCGTCAACCTGCAGCAGGGCCTCCTCTCGCACGCGCGTGTAAGGTTCGAAGCTGAGTTGCTTTTTGGCCGCCTCGGCCGCCCACCAGAGTCGGGCGTAGGCGCCGGGATTTCTGTCGCGCAGGTCGATGTTGTGCTGCTGGCGGAATTTGTCGAGCAGGTGGTTGGCGAGTTTGTCGTCGAAGTCGTCGCCGCCAAGATGGTTGTTGCCGTGGCTGGCCAGCAATTCGGTGACCTCGCCCTCGATGCGCACGATGGACACGTCCAGCGTGCCGCCGCCGAGGTCGTAGACCATGACCGTGCGACGGAGTTCCTTGTCCAGGCCATATGCCAGGCTGGCTGCGGTGGGTTCGTTGACGATGCGCACCACTTCAAGCCCCGCCAGTTCACCGGCCTCGCGGGTGGCGTTTCGCTGTGCGTCGGAGAAGTAAGCGGGAACCGTGATGATCGCCTTCTTCACCGGCTCGCCGAGTTTGTTCTGTGCCCAGCGCGCCAATTCGCGAAGAATCAAGGCGGAAATCTCCGGCGGCGTGAAGGTCTTTTCTCCGAGGGTGATCTTCTGGTCGCTGCCCATGAGCCGCTTGACGCTGCGGACAGTGCGCTCGGGGAACAGCAGCATCTGGTTGCGCGCGGCTTCGCCGATCAGCAGATCTCCGTTGGGCGACAGGCCGACGCACGAAGGCAGCATGAACTGCGCGCCGTTGCCGATGACCTGAGGTTTGCCGTCGAGAAACGCGGCGATTTCCGAATTTGTGGTTCCAAGATCTATTCCAACAATCAATTCGCTCATTTGATCTCCATGGGTTTCCGTACGGCCTATTCCCTCGCCTTGGCGACTTTCACCTGGGCGGTGGCCAGCGCCTGGCCGTGAATCGCGTAGCCGCTGCGATAGACTTCCAGAACGGTTCCGGGCGGCACCTCATCGGTGGCTTGGACATCGGCGGCGGTCATCCATCGCGGGTCGAAAATGTCCCCGGCGCGCCCGACGCGATCGATTCCCCACTGCTGCATGGCCGCCTGAAGACGCGACAGCGTCAACTCATACCCTTCCCGCAGGGCGGCGGCCGCGGTCAGCGCGCCCTGGAGATGCTTGGCGCCGCCGGAGAGCCGCCACAGGAGGCCGCCGCAAACCGACGCCCGGACGGATGCCATGCCCGCATCGAACGTGCGCAGGCCTCGCTCCATGCGGTCAATGAGGTCGAAGACAACGTGCAGCGCGTCTTTTGCCGCGGGCAGCGCCGACTCCGGCTTCACGCTGGCCGCGGTCAACCTTGACAATTCCTCGGCGCAATCCACGCTGGCTGATTCCAGTCGTTCCAGCCGCCTTGGCATTTCGCCAAGGGGGGCCAGTGCGTCGCAAAGCTGCTTGAAGGCTCGGCCCTGAAGCTTGATTTCGCCGGTGAGGCGGGTCAAGCCGGCGAAGAGGGCGTAAAGATCACACTCCCGATGAGGCGGCGGCGCCTGCCCGTCCACGGCGGCCCGGGCCTCGCCCATGAGTTCCTCGGGCAGTCCCTCCGGGAGCGGTTCTCCGCCCACAAGGCGATCAAGCCACTGCTCGAACTGCGCAAGCAGCCGTCCTCGCACCTCGGGCGTCAATGGACTGCCCGCCGCCGGTTCAGTCACAGGCTCCGGAACCTCCAGCGGCGCGGCTTGTGGAATCAATACCTCATCACCGTTCACGATCGCTTCTCCTTCAGCACTTGCAGCCAGAGTTCCGGACCAACAAAACGCCGAGGTGAGGGCCGACCGGCCAGAAGATCGGGCAGCGGAGTGTCCGGATTTTCCACTGCAAGGATCCGGCGGGCTCGTTGGCGCGGATCCTTCAACATCTCATACGCATCGCGAATCCGCTCAAACATCTCCGGCTCGCGGTCGGGCGGATGCAGACGCACCTGCTCCATGTAGGCCGTGCGGATTTGGGCCTCATCAGCCGTGGCCGACACACCCAGGGTCCGCATCGCCTGATCCCAGTCTTCCTGCCGCAATTCCATCTTGTTCATCGCCGATCACCTCGGGCGAATGCCCATTCACGCACATCACTTGCCGCCCTTGCGCCGGCTCGGGCCTTTGCGTTTGCCGAACAACTCGGCGCCAAGCTCGCTCTCCGCCAGCGCCATCACCAATTCCATGGCCAGCTCCGGCTGTTGTTTCATGAGCTCGTCCACGGAAGGCATCCTGCCGAACTGATCGAGAACCTTATGGACCACATGCAACAGTCTTGGCGGCAGATTCATGCCCGCCGGTATGTCAAACTCGCCGTCATGTTCATCGTTGTACTCGTCATCGCTCTCGTTGTCGTCATCGAAGTCATCCCCGTCTTTCTCGGCATACTCCTGAAACAACTGCGGTTCAACCGGATCGATGGCGACGACATGCTTCTCTGCCATCGCAAGTGAGGTTGGATAGTTCTTGGCCATCCGCTCGCTGCGCATGACCTCGGCCAGCAGTTCGGCGCCCAGCTTTCGACCCTGTCCGCCCCGTTGATTGTGAAGCTGCCGAGTAGGGGGGTGGTACTCGATCTCCCTGCGAATTTCGTTCATCAGTTCCTCGTCGTGCGAGGTTTCGGCCAATTCGATGGCCGCTCGCAGACATTGCGATATGCGAGATGGAGCCCAGTGAGGAAGACAGCGGGCCCGCAGCAGCAGGAATCTCGCGGCGGCCGGTCCAGCCGCCTTCGCCAAGCCCACGCCGGTTGCGAGGTAGCCGAGTTGCATCCGATCGTTTGCCAAGGACGAACGGGCGATGGCCAGCAGATCGGCCTGGCTTGCGGTGGCGCTATCCTGACGCAGGAACTGCTCGACAATCGCGTTCCAGTTGTCCGGGTACCAGAGTCGACAATAGAACTGCTCGGAGAGTCGGATGCAGATGGCCATCGCCTGTGCAATATCACGAGGTTCAGGCGGGACGGGGGAGGCCATGCTGAGCCACTGTCCTTCATCATACACGCGGGCTGTTCTCAATGCCGAGAACGCCAACACGTTCGCGGCAGGCACACCGAGGCGTTCCCGCACGGCCTGTATCGCGGCGATCGCCGGGGCCTGTTCATGGCGCATGACGTGCCAGACGCCCTTCAGCAGAACCGCCATGGCCGACTCCACCCCCTCGTCCATCCCCGGCAGCGCCCGCAGTTCGGCCAGGTCCTTTTCCACCAGATGTGCTTTGCCCTCCTTGAAATGCTTCCAGAGGATGCCCATGATCAGCCTCAGGCGTGCCCGGCGCACGCGAGGATTCAGCGCATCAATCGCCTCCGCGTCTTCCAGATAACCGACCGCCTTTTTCAGCGCTTTGCGCTTTTCAGCCAGTTCCGAAAGAATGAGGCAGGGTTCGGGATCGCCGGGCAACAATCGGCGCCACTGCTCCGCCATCCGTTCTTTGTCCACATCGGGCCGCCTATGGGATTCCAGCCAACGATGCCAGGTTCTGAACGCTGCGGCTTCCGGCAGAATCCGCATCGCCGCCGCGAAATATTTCCCCGCGTCAAGGTCATCGAGAATGCGACCCCTTTCGTTTGCGGATTCGCTGTTTGACGAGTGGGAATGGGCCAACGCCGCGCACTGGCGCCTGGCCCGCATCAGTTCCGCCTCGTCTTCAAGGGACAATTCGGCCAGCAATTCGGCGCCATGTTGCAATATCACGGCCTGCTCAATGCTCCCCTCCTTGATCCGGCCTTCCATAATCGCGAATTGCTGAAACTGGCCCCATCGGGCGGCGGCATGTGCTCTCAGGCCGCGCATCTCGCTGCCCTTGGCCAGCAAGCCGAACAAGTACGATTTCCCCGGAGGCGTTGGCAGAACGGCCGTCAGTTGGTCGATGGGCACGTTGTAAAGGGAACACTTGGCGTAGATGCGCTGCGCGAGCAGTTCGAGCAAGTCGGGATGAGCCGAGGCGCACGCCGACATCGCCTCCTGAATGCCTCGATACAATCTTGCCGGACTCTGCGAGAGGAGGGCCGAATCGATGTCCGACAGCGCGCGTCGCAGCCCGCTGTCATCCGGACAGACTTTATCCTTCAACACCCCGGCCAGTCCTCCTCCCGCCGACTTGCCATCGAGCATGGCCCTCAGCACGCCGGCCAGACGAGCCGCCGCCGAATCGCCGGCGATGCCCGCCAGCGCCTGACGCGCGGTCGCGTCATCGCGTTGATAAAAGGCGGCCATCGCACGGATCAGCAGCTTCCATCCGGCCAGAGGGCTGCGTCGGGATACCTCCGGCAGTGCCAGTTGCTCTTCCTTCACCGGACCCGAGGTTACCGCCGTGAAGGCCCGGCGCAGGGCCGCGGCCGACACGCGCAGGGGGTGTTCGGCCGGAAGCACCCCGCAATCCGCCAATGCCCCCAGATCCGTCAAATCCTGTTGAATGGCCTTCTCGATGGCACGAATGCTCTCCTCGGGCACGTCGCCCTTGGCCAGTGGCGCCAGCATTTCATCGAGGTTTGCGGTCAGGGCCGCATTGCGAATGACCAGCCTCTTGAACCGATCTCCGTGCGCCGGGAAACGATCGTGAACGAGCTTCAGGAGCACTTGCGCATCCTCGGTGGCTCCTTTCTGTTGAAACTGAACAATGCGTGCGGCGTAAGCGTCTACCAACAGGGATTCGGTTTCCGGTGTGTGAACCCGCTTGTGAATGTCCTTCGCCACTTCCACGGCCAGCTTGCACTTGCCCGCCAGAATCAGCCGCCGAACCTCGGACACATCGGCGGATGACGCATTGGCTGTGCCTCCCTGCTGCAACCGGCTTGGGCTGTGTTCCATGGCTTCACTCTGCTCCATCGTCTTGGAAACCAATCCCTACCTGAATTGGTCCGATAACGCAACCATTAAGCCGACGAGAAACAGTTGAACAATCGACTGCGTAATCGACTCAAATGACTCCACAACCCTTCGCCCCGCTCCGGCGGCAGATGGCGTCCGGTCGTCCGGACCTCTCGCGCCTTGTGGCCGGTCGCATCATGCCGGACAGCATCGTGGATTCGGGGGCGTGTTTCATGTGTCGGAGACATACACTATAAACAGACTTGTGGAGCGAGCGCTACAGGACATTCTCCGAGACTTATCTGCCGTTGGTCATTTGATTTGTGATCATCCAGCCAGGCAAACATGGGGGTTTCGGTTGCAGGATCGTTTCTTCCGGCTGCACTTCTACCCGGCCGAAGCGTCGGCCGGATGGTTGCAGCGCCGTTTGTATGGCAGTCCGGCCATGCGTGAGTTCACGCGATTGCAGTGGCTGCAGAAGGCTCAGGTTCCCGCAACTCGCGCGGCCGCCGTGCTTATGGGATATCAACTCGGCGGCCGCAGGGGCGATGCGGTTCTGGT
>CAYSSA010000062.1:16632-21363 GCA_964433485.1 uncultured Tepidisphaeraceae bacterium
AAGGTTGGACGTGTTCCTCAACAGCCTGGCGCTCGAAGGCCGTTCGCCCGTGGATCGCCACGGCATTACAAAGCAGTTGATTCAAATCCTCAAGTCGCTCGCCAGGGCCGGGTTGGGGCACTCCGGGTTGCGGCTGGGCAGTTTCGCGATCCGCGAGGGCCGGGTGTATCTCGCCGAAGTTGAGGGACTGCATCGATCGGGCCTGTTGTTGGACGATCTCTTGTTGTTGTCCCTGGATGCGGCCCGCTACGCAACGGTCACGGACTTCCAGAGAGGGTGGAATCAACTGGGGCCGGGCGGGAGGATGCCTGGGCTGAATCGTCGTGGGCCGTCGATGTGGAGGGGCGAGGCGAGGCGGGCGTTCAACGATCCGGCCCGATTTGGTCGGATGCTCGTTCCCGACAGCACCGGAAAGTGGTCGGGCGTTTGTTTCCGGAGTGCCGCTCTGCCACAGCGCTGGTCGGGGGTATCGCAACTGCGGATATCCGAGGCCGACTGGGCCGCGGCATGGAGCGAGCTGTGGCGGCGAATCGAGCAGGACCAGTTGTCGGTGCTCAAACGCGGCCATTCCGGTGACGTGCTTGAGGGCGCCGTAAGGCTTTGCGGAATGGACCTGGCCGTGGTGGTGAAGCGACCCGGCCGCGGCAGTATCCGGCGGAACATCACACAGGTGTTCTGCGGATCGAGGGCCAGGCAGGCATGGGAGAAGGCCTGGGGCCTGGTGGTGCGCGGGATCGCGACGGCCTGGCCGATGTTGCTGATGGAGAAGCGACTACACGGTTATGTCACCGACTCGCTGCTGGTGATGGAGAAAGTGCATGGGCCGCTCCTGGCGGAACTGGATGCCCAGACGGCGTCGGAGTCGTACCGTTTGTTGCTGTGGCGTTGCGGTCGGGTTCTGCGGCAGATGGAGCAGAGCGGGTTGTTCCTGTATGACGCGAAGGCATACAACTGGATTGTTCGCGATGATGCATCTCTGGGGCCGACGCCCGTCTTGATCGACGCCGACAGTGTGCGTCGAATGCATGTGCGGATCGGGGGGCTGAACCGTCTGTTGCGGTCGTTGCGCGAGGATACGCCGGCCGGGCTGTCCGCCGAGAATGCTCTGGCCCTTGTGCGAGGCTACCGTCCGTTTGCATCGTCGGCTGAACTGAATCAGTTGGCAGGTCTTGAGGGCTGATTTGGCCCCGGTCTTACTGGGGCGCGGTCCGGTTCAGTCGCGCATGCGGCGGGTCAGTTCCTGATAGGCGTCGATCCTGCGGTCGCGAAGGAATGGCCAATGGGTGCGTGTGTCGTCGATGCGCGTCAGGTCACAGGAGACAACGACAACCTCTTCACCTTGACTGGAGGCACGGGCCAGAACCTGTCCGTCAGGTGCGGCGACGAACGACTGTCCCCAGAACTCGATGCCATCGGGATGGACGGGTCGCCCGTTGCTGTCGGCGATGTGCTCAAGGCCGACGCGGTTGGCAGCGCAGACGAAACAGCCGTTGGCGAGGGCGTGCGAGCGCTGGATCAGTTCCCATGCCTGGTGCTGGGTTGCCCCAAGGCGCTGTTTCTCGGCCGGATGCCAGCCGATGGCGGTGGGATAGAACAGGATGTCGGCGCCGGCCAGCGCGGTGAGCCGGGCGGCCTCAGGATACCATTGATCCCAGCAGATCAGCACGCCAATGGTGGCATAGCGGGTTTCCCAAGCCCTGAAGCCCAGGTCGCCGGGCGTGAAGTAGAATTTTTCATAATAGAGCGGATCGTCCGGGATGTGCATCTTCCGGTAAGTCCCCAGCAGCGAGCCGTCCGCGTCGATGACAGCGGCCGTGTTGTGGTACAGGCCGCGTGCGCGTTTCTCAAAGACAGAGCCAATCACGACGACGCCTCGCTTGCGCGCAAACCGCGACAGGGCGTCGGTGGTCGGGCCCGGTATGGGTTCGGCAAGGTCAAAGAACCGATAGTCTTCGCATTGGCAGAAGTAAAGGGAGGCAAAGAGTTCCTGCGTGCATAGAATCCTGGCGCCGTGATCGACAGCCTGGTCGAGCAGGTTCAATTGCCGGCGAAGGTTATCGGACGGCTCCGAGCCACAGGCCATCTGGGCCAATCCAATGGTTATGCTTGCACAAGGGTGCCTGCGTGGCGATTTTGGCATGGGCGGTTCTCCTTGGCCGTTCATGATACGTTGGGCCGGATCGAATAACCAAACTGCCGCTTGCTATCCGAAGCTTTCGGGTCCAGAATAGAGCTGGGTCATAACGGGCCCACTACACCAGGTTCCGACACCCAGGAGTGGCGGCCTTGTCCGCCAGGAGTGTGCCAGTGCCAATTCGTGTTCGATGTCCACGCTGCTGGGAAACGGCGGAAGTCCCCGACGAGGCGCGCGGGAAAATGGGGCGGTGCAATTCGTGCGGAGCGATCGTCAAAGTCCCGGAGCGCATTGCCAAGGTCTGTTTCATCTGCGGCAAGGACGTCACGCACCTCAAACACACCAAGGATCTGGATAACAACTATCTGTGTATGGATTGCTGGGAGAACCGTAATCCGGCCCAGCGGGCAAGTTTCAACATACCGACCGTCGAATGTTCGATCTGCCATGCGACGTTTGCCGAGGGCGAGGGATTCGAGCGCGACGGCGAGCCGATCTGCCGCGATTGCAACCGCGTTCTGGATAAGGACAAGAAGTCAAAGGCCGACGCGCCGTCCATGGCGGAGGCGTCGCTTTTCGCGGGCGCCGAGTCGCCGTTTGGCGCAAAGGCGGGCGGATCATCGGGTGGGGCGGTGGTTGCGGAGGTTCCCGCCCCGACGACCAAGGTCGATACACTTGATGACCTGGTGAAGATCCGGGAGCCCCGCAAGAAGCTCGATGAAGATGACGAGGACCTGGAAGAATCCCAGTCCAAGATGCCCTCCAAGTGGGAGCCGCTGTCGGTGATCGGCGATCGTGAGTTCCCCACGCCCAAGCTGGCCGCAACGAACGGTCCGGTCGTCGTCCAATCTGTGCGGGGCGGCGCCTGGTCGGCGTTGCTGGCTGTGGCCGCAATATGCGTCAGCGTATACGCGGTGTTCGCGCACCGGGACGGCCGACAGACCTGGGAGCAGGCGAACGCTGCACGGCTCTACATTCTCAAGGCGCAGGGCGATGTGCTGGTGGATGCCGGTCGGGCCGACAGGGGAATTGAGAAATACCACGAACTGCTGAAAGCCGTGAACGGAAAGACCATACGCGATCCGGACATTCGCACGCTCATCAGGGAAACGCAGATCGCGGCGGATCAGGCTGCTTCGCTGGTTGTGGATCCGTGGGAGGATCAGAACCGGACGCGCCTGCTGGTTCTCAGGGCTGAGGGCAACATTCTGGTGGCCGTCGGCAAGTATCGCGAGGGCATCGATCGCTATACGGAAATGATCCGAATGTCGGCGGGTCGGGTGCTGAGCAGGGAGATGAATGAAGACATTCGTCAGGCGCAGCTTGCGTTGCAGCAGGCGAGGATCGAACAGCAGAAAGCTGAGAATGCCGCGAAGCCTCCGGTGATTCCGCCTCCCAATCACGTTCCGCCGGTGGAGCCGCCGCCGAAGCCACCCGTGAAGGTGGTCGCGCCGCCTCCGAACAACGCGCCGGGGACTCAGGAAGTGACGCCTGTTCCAGCGGACCCGCCCCAGAAGATCCGCCCGAACATTTTCGATACTCCGCCGGACAAGCCGGAACTCAAGCCAACCAAACCCCCGACTCGCAAGTCGGTGTTTGATTGACCCGGGCTTTCGCCAATCCAGGCGTGTTCGACTAATATCCGACATCGTGCAACCACTGGGTCTCATTGCGGGAGAGGGGATTTTCCCCACGTTGGTGGCCCGCGGCGCGAAAGCGGCCGGCCGGAGGGTGGTGTGCGCCGCGCTGTCCGGTTGCGCCTCGCCGCAGTTGCGAACGGAGTGCGATGTGTTTCGGTGGGTGGGCGTGGTGCGCATGGGGCAGTGGGTGCGGCTGTTGCGTCGGGAGGGATGCAATCAGGCAATCATGGTCGGGCGGGTTCGAAAAGCGCAGATGTACGATCCCTGGAGATACCTCCGCTTCATTCCGGACCTGCGCACGATTCTGCTTTGGGCGCGGCGGGTTCGACGAGACAAGCGCCCCTACACGATGCTCAAGGCGATTGCCGACGAGCTTTCATCCGCGGGTGTTCAATTGATTGATTCAACGACCTATTGTCAGGAGCACCTGGCCTCTCCAGGTGTCATGACGCGACGCCAGCCAACCGAACAGCAGCAACAGGACATCGCCTTCGGCTGGGAGTTGTGTTCGGTGTTGAGCCGTATGGACGTCGGACAGGCCATCGCGGTGTTCCAGCGAGATGTGCTCGCCGTTGAGGCGCTGGAAGGCACGAATGCCATGATCGAGCGGGCGGGGCAACTGTGCAAGGTCAAGGGGTGGACGGTCATCAAAGTGTCCAACACGCATCGGGATATGCGCCTCGATGTGCCGGTGATCGGCTGCCAGACGATCGAGAAACTTCACGAATCCGGGGCGGGCTGCATTGTGCTGGAGCCGGGCAAGACTCTGATTCTGGAAAAGCCCAAGGTTCTCGAACTCGCAGATCGCTACAAGATTGCCGTGGTCGGATACGAGGCGGGCAGGTGAGCGAACCCCGTCGGTCGCGAGTTCCTGTTTCTTTCGGTGTCATCGCGCCGATTCGTGGGCTGGCTTGGGCTCGGCAATGGAAAACTGCGGTTTGAGGCCCTAGAGTCCCG
>CAYSSA010000063.1:0-5660 GCA_964433485.1 uncultured Tepidisphaeraceae bacterium
GGTGTCCTGGCCCGCGCCGAGGCAACGCAGGAACGAATCATGGAATTGGCGCTGGGCCACGCGGACGGGAGGGCCGTCGCATGATCGCCCGGTACAGCCGCGAACTCTCCGTCGCCGCCGCCTATGCTGCGCTGCTGCTCCTGCTGGCCGTGGCCGCACCGGCGTATTTCCGCGCCGAGTTCTGGAACACCTGGGTCAGCGCCGCCCCGGTGCTCGTGGCCGCCGTGGGTATGACCCTGGTGATCCTTGCCCGGCACATCGACATTTCCATCGGGGCCCAATTCTCCATCTGCGCCGTCGCGGCCGGGATGCTCGCCAAATCCGGCCTGCCCATGCCCCTGGTCGTTCTATGCACGCTGCTGGTCGGCACGGCCATGGGCGCCGTCAACGGCGGCCTGGTCGCCGGCCTGGGTCTGCCATCCATCGTCGCCACACTGGCAACCATGGCGATCTTCCGCGAGTCACTCCGCTGGGTTCAGCAGGGCGCGTGGATCCTGAACATGCCGGCGAACTTCCAGTGGCTTGGAATGTCCCAGGCAACCGGAAAGGTCGCCGTGCTGCTGACGGCGCTGGCGATTCTCAGCTTCTTCGCCTGGGCCATGCGCTGGCTGGCGGCCGGCCGGGCCGTCTACGCGGTTGGCGCCGACCAGGATGCCGCTCGCCTGGCCGGCGTGCATCCCCGCCGCGTGGTCTTCGGAGTCTTCCTGCTCATGGGCATGCTGACCGCCCTGGCCGCCACCTTGCGGGCCGTGCGCTTCGCCCAGGTGGATCCAAATTCCGGCAACGGCTTGGAACTTCAAACCATCGCCGCCGTGGTGGTTGGCGGCACGACCATCTCCGGAGGCCGCGGCACCCTGCTCGGCAGCCTGTTGGGTGTCGCCCTGCTTGGCACCATCGGCTCGGCCCTGGTGTTTCTCGGCGGACAGGCCCATTGGGACAAGACCGTCCAGGGCACGATCATTCTGCTCGCTGTCGCCTCAGACGGCCTCTCCCGGAGGAGCAAATGAGACCCGAGCGAAAGGCCATCCTCCCTGTCCTGATCCTGCTCGAAGTCTTCATCTTCTCGCTCATCGGCGCCAACTTCTTCACCACCGCCAATTTCTTCGAAGTCTTGCGCATCAGCACCGAACTCGGCCTGCTGGCGCTGACCCTGACCTGCGTCATCGTCACCGGCGGCATCGACCTCTCCGTCGGCTCGCTCATGGGCCTCTCGGCCGTTCTGCTCGGCAAGCTCTGGCGCGACTGTGGCCTGCCGCCTTATCTCGCCGCCGCCCTGGCCCTCACGCTCGGCGCTGCCGCCGGCGGGCTTAACGGACTGCTCATTACCCGCCTGCGTATCCCCGCCCTCATCGTCACGCTCGGGTCGTATTCGCTCTTTCGCGGGCTGGCCGAGGGACTCACCGGCGGCGTCGACAACTTCACCAATTTCCCCCGCAACTTCCTGTTCCTTGGCCAGGAATACATCGGCCATGTCCCGGCGCAATTACCGATTCTCCTCATCGCGACCGTCGCCTTCTGGCTGCTCCTGCACCGCGCCGCCGTCGGCCGGGCCCTCTCGGCCATCGGCTTCTCACCCGAAGGCGCACGCCATGCCGCCATACCCGTGCAGCGACGGCTGATGCTCGTCTACACGCTCTCAGGCCTCGTTGCCGCGCTCGCCGGAGTGATCTTCGTGGCTCGCGTCGGCCAGGCCAAGTCCGATGCCGGCACCGGTTACGAGCTCTCCGCCATCACCGCCGTCGTCCTCGGCGGCACATCCATCTTCGGCGGACGGGGCACCATCGCCGGCTCACTCATGGGCCTCTTCGCCATCGCCATCCTGCAGAACGGCCTGCGCCTGGCCGATGGCCCCCCCGAACTGGCCGGCATTCTCACCGGCCTGCTGCTGCTCATCGCCATCGGCGCTGATTGGCGGCCCGTAAGACAACATATCCCTGAACAAACCAATCCGGAGAAACTGAACATGCGAAATACCCAACTGGCCGTGCTCTGCGGCGTCATCCTGCTGGCCGCCCTCATCGTCACCAGCGGCAATTTCATACTGGTCCGTTCGCTGGTCAACACCGCCGGCCGCACCGACCCGGCGGCAGTGGGAGTGCGGCCAATCCCGACGCCGGCGGGTAAGCAACTCACCATCGCCATGATGCCCAAGAGCAAGGGTAACGCCTATTTCATCGCCGCCCGCAAGGGCGCTGACGAGGCCGCGAAGGAACTCGGCATCAACCTCCTCTGGGACGGTCCGACCGACCCCGACCCCGCCAAGCAGAACGAGATCGTCGAAACCTGGATCACTCGCGGCGCTGATGTCATCGCCATCGCCGTGGAGAACCGCGAAGGCGTTTCCACCGCTCTACGCAAGGCCCGCCAGAAGGGCATCAAGGTCGTCACCTACGACTCGGACGCCGAACCCGATGCGCGAGACTTCTTCGTCAACCAGGCCACGCCCCAGGGCATCGGCTCGGCCCTGATGGACGAGGCCGCCCGCATCCTGGGCAACAAAGGCGATTTCGCCGTGATTACCGGCTCGCTGACGGCCGCCAATCAGATCGAATGGCGCAAGTACATCGAGCTGCGCCGCGCTGAGAAATATCCCCAGATGCGACAAGTCGCCATGCGACCCTGCGATGACCTTCAGAACAAGGCCTTCGACGAGGCCACCACCATGCTCAACGCCTATCCCAATATGAAGCTCATCATGTCCACCACCTCCCTCGGCGTCCCCGGCGCGGCCGAGGCGGTGAAACAGTCCGGACGCAAGGATGTGAAAGTGATCGGCCTCGGCCTGCCGAACGAGAACAAGAAGTACGTTCACGAGGGCGTGACCGTGAGCGTGATCCTCTGGAAGACTATGGATCTGGGATACCTGACCGTCCACGCGGCCGTCGCCCTCAAAAACGGAACGCTCAAGCCCGGCGATACCTCATTTTCCGCCGCCCGCCTCGGCAAACTCGAAGTCCGGGGCGACAACATCCTGCTGGGTACGCCCTTCACTTTCAACAAGGACAATATTGACCAGTTCGACTTCTAAACACAGCCCACACACGCTCAATCGCCGACCGCCTCGCCATGCACATTCAAACCCACATACTCTCCGGCTGGTGCCTGGCCAACTGCCTGCCTCTATCGCCGCGACAGCGGCTCTGCTCGATGCTCGCCGCCACGCTCGCGGATCTCGATGGACTCGGCATCGTTCTCGGACAGCGCCATTACCACCAGTTCCACCACACGCTGGGCCACAACATCTTCTTCGTCGCCGCGCTTTCCGCCATCCTCGCGGCATTCTCCCCGAGGCGGCCGCTGAGCTTCCTCTGGTATCTTACCCTGGGGCATGTGCATCTGCTGATGGACTATTTCGGGTCCGGCCCATTCTGGAAAATCCACTACCTCTGGCCCGCATCGGGTTTCTTCCTGCGCTGGGACAACGCCTGGGAGTTCTACTCCTGGCAGAACCTCGGCACGTTCGCGGTGCTGCTGGCATGGACCGTGACCATCGCCCTCCGCGCCGGCCGCACACCACTCGAAGCGATCATGCCGCGACTCGATGCGCAACTTGTGGCCGCGGTCCGGAGATTCCTTAGACCTTTGAATGGAACGCGCAATTGAACCGCCGCCCGCCCGGTTCCGGTAAACCCGTCCGACTCATCCATTCGCCACCTCCCGACCAGGGCGTCCGATTTGCCCTTATTCGGCATTCTTCGGCAATAATCCTCGCCTAGAGTTGTATACACTATAGATCATGGGCCGCGGTCGGCTTTGCGGGTATTCCCCTCAGCCGCCGGCCTTGGTGCGTCGATGGAGTAATATCGCGATTGAGATTGCCATGACGCCAGGAAAACATAGACTCTCGGCCCGCCTCATCCGCCCGTTATGGCGCGGCCTTTCAAGTCTCGCGGGGAACGCCGAAAACACACACGAGCAAAAAATGAACCACCCCGTATTGTTCGTGTCGTTGATCGCCCTGGGCATGCTCGCCGCCATGCCGGCGAGCCGCTCCCATGCGGCTGCGCCGCTCGAGGCCGCCGTCGCCCCGACTACTCAGCCCACCAGCCAGCCGGCCGAGCCGGCGCCGCTCGTGACATTTGAGGAAACCCAGGAATACACTGTGCTCAAGGCCGCCAGTGATCTGGCCAAGGCCCGCCTCAATGCCATTGTCGAGGATCGCACCAAGTCCCTGGTCGCCTCGCAGGATTATCAAACCGCCCTGAAGAACGTCCAGGACGCCGAGGCCAAGCTCAACACCGTCAGGGCAACCGGCTCGCCCGAGGAGCGTCTGGCCGCTTCCGCCGCCCTGGTCAAAGCCAAGTCGGCGGTGGACATGATCCGCAGCAACGTGATCAACCAGGATCCCGATTATCGGGCCGCTGTCGCCGCCAGTCGCAAAGCCGAAACCGAATTAAAGGACGCCAAGACCACTCACGACCGCCAGCGATTGCTTCAGGAAAAGGCCATTGCCGCCGCCAAAGCCAAGGCCGCCGCACTGGCCGCCGCCAAAGACCCCGTTCGCCGCGGCCTGATCGAAGGCCGCGTCGCCGTAGGAATGACTGCCGCGCAGGTCCGCAATCTCTACGGCGACGGCAGCCTCCTCAGTGACACCATCCGGGGCCGCCAGATGGACTATGTCGTGCGCGAACCGAACTACGTGTATCACGTCCATGTCACCTTCGTCGACGACAAAGTCACTTCCTGGTCTTCCAGAGCCACAAATTACCCTACCCTGCGATATGTCGGCGACATGCCGAAACTCACTAAAGGCATGACCATCGACCAGTTACAGTCGTTCCTCGGCTCCAATGGCAAGGCCGTTGGCGAACAGCGACTTGTGGGGTCGGCCGCCGATCTCCTCGCAGCGCCGCCGCCAGCCGGCGGACCGAATGCCACCGGGAATGTGCCGCATACACCGCGTGTTCGCCCAGCCGCGGAACCAGAGCAGACCTTTCTGCAAACAACGTACTGCTGGCGAGTTATCATCGAAACCCGCAACGGAATATACCACCATGTCCTGTCTGTGAAGCTGGCCGATTTGCAGGTTTACGATTATCGTCTGGGTACCACGGCCAACAACAATTAACCGCCGTCGCACGATGCCCCAGACGCCAGATTGCCCAAGCCGCTTCATTGTCGGGATCGACCTTGGCACCACCAACTGCTCGGTCGCTTTTGTCGATACCACAGATTCGTCGCTAATCGTGAAAGATTTCTCGATTGCGCAGCTCGTCGCGCCGGGCACGCTGGATTCGCGAACGACTTTGCCATCCTCGATCTATCTTCCTGCAATCAATGAGTTTACGCCCGACCAACTGCGTTTGCCCTGGACGGACAACCTGCCGCTGCCCAACGGCAGCCGGTGCATCGTCGGCATGTTCGCGGCGGAACATGGCGCAGCCGTGCCGGGACGGCTGGTAAGTTCAGCTAAATCATGGCTTTGCCACAATGGCGTTGACCGAACGGCCCCGCTGCTGCCCTGGCATGGCGCCAGCGACATCAGCCCCATTTCCCCGGTCGAGGCATCGGCACTGTTGTTGGGGTACATTCGAGCGGCCTGGGACTACGCGCATCCGTCGTATCCTCTGCATCAGCAGGATCTTGTGTTGACCGTTCCGGCCAGCTTCGACGAGGTCGCCAGAGAGTTGACCGTGGTCGCCGCCAAACAGGCTGGGCTT
>CAYSSA010000063.1:5676-7825 GCA_964433485.1 uncultured Tepidisphaeraceae bacterium
GGGCTTAACCGGCTAACCCTCGTCGAGGAGCCACAGGCCGCATTTTACGCCTGGATCAGCTCCCAAGGCGATGCCTGGGACAAGCGCGTCCGACCGGGGCAGAAAATCCTCGTGTGCGATATTGGTGGAGGCACATCGGATTTCACGTTAATTCAGGTTCGGCCATCGGAATCGCAAAGCGTTATATTCCATCGAGTTGCGGTTGGTCAGCATCTGTTGCTGGGGGGCGACAATCTGGACATGGCCATTGCCCAGCACATCGAATCCAAAGCCTTTCCAAACAACAAGTTGCCGCCGCGTCAATGGGGCATGTTGTTGCGCAGCGCCCGTCGGCTGAAGGAAACGCTGCTGGGTCAGGACGCGCCGGAGCGAATGTCGGTCAACATTTCGGCGGGTGGTTCGAGACTGATCGGCGGATCAATCCAGGTGGAAATCAATCGAGAAGAAATTCTCGATTTGCTTCAGAATGGCTTCTTGCCGCAGGTGACGTTGGATGCGCGGCCGGCCACGCGCCGCTCGGGCTTTCAGGAGTTCAACCTGCCGTATGCGCCCGATCCGGGGATTACACGCTATCTGGCGGCGTTTTTATCGGCACATCGGCAGGTGGAGCCAAACGCCGACGGCAACTTGCCGATGCGTCATGATCCGGCGCGGCCTGATATTGTGCTGTTCAATGGCGGTTTTTTCGAGTCGGCACGGCTTCGCGAGCGTCTGCTGGGGGTGCTGGGTTCCTGGTTTTCAGCGGACGGCGTCTGGCGACCGATGGTGTTGGACAATGAGCGGCTGGATCTGGCCGTTTCGCGCGGGGCCGCGTATTACGGTCTGGTGCGCCGGGGCAAAGGCGTGCGCATCACGGGCGGTTTGGCGCACTCGTATTATGTGGGAGTCGAACGGCGCGGGCGGACCGCGAATGATGATGGCGACGGCGGGAGCGAATCCTCGCTGTGCCTGCTGCCGGCCGGCATCGAGGAGGGGCAATCGGTGGAGATACAGCGGAGGTTTGACCTGCTGATCCGGCAGCCGGTGGAGTTTCCGTTGTACGCATCGGCCACCCGCACGATGGATGCGCCCGGGTCGCTGGTGGAGGTGAATCCGGAGCAACTGACCTCGTTGCCGCCGATTCGGACGGTGCTGCATTCGGGTCGGAAATCGGCGGCCGACACGGTGCCGGTGCATCTGCACGCTCGGTTGACGGAGATCGGGACGCTGGAGCTATGGGCGGCGGAAATCCGCGGCGAGCGGAAATGGAAGCTGGAGTTTGACGTGCGTTCGGCGAGCCACACGGAGTTTGCGGGGCACGGGGGCGCGGCCGAGACGCAGGGCTTTGTGGACAGTTCGCTGATAGAACCGGCGCGGGGTTTGATTCGGGAGGCGTTTTCGAAAGCGACCGGCCCGGCGGGCAGGCTGCCGGCGCCGGCGACACCGGCGTCGTTGCCCAAGCGATTGGAACTGCTGACGGGGATGGCTCGTTCGGACTGGCCGGCATCGCTGATGCGTGCGTTCTGGGAGGCGACGTTCGAGATGTCCGAAGCGCGCGGGCTGTCGCCGGAACATGAGGCCCGCTGGCTGAGTTTCGTGGGGTATTGCCTGCGGCCGGGTTACGGGCTGGCGGTGGACGATTGGCGAGTGACGCAGACCTGGCGGATATTCAGCCAGAAGGTGGTGAATTCGCGGAATGAACAGTGTCGAGCGGAATGGTGGATTCTGTGGCGGCGGCTGGCGGGGGGCCTGTCGGCCGGTCAGCAGACGACGCTGGCGGAGCCGCTGGTGGCGGCGTTGAAGTCGCGGTTGCGGCCGGCCGGGGCGATCCACCAGTCGCGGACCTCGCCGTTTCAGTATGGTCCGGCGGAGACGGCGGAGGTATGGCGGCTGCTGGGTTCGCTGGAGCTGCTGAAGGCTGAGAGGCGGATCGAGCTTGGGGAGCTGATACTGGAACTGCTGCCGAGGGAGAGATCGGCGGTGTCGCTGGGGGCCAGCCTGTTTGCCTTGGCGCGGATTGGTTCGCGGTCGCCGGTGTATGCGGGATTGCAGGCGGTGCTGGCGGCGGAGGTTGTGGAATCGTGGCTGGAGCGGCTGCTGGGGACAATGGAGCGGAACGAGGTTTCGGAGATGCCGGACAGAAGAAGACTTGGCGGGGAGGCGGTCGGGA
>CAYSSA010000063.1:7837-15806 GCA_964433485.1 uncultured Tepidisphaeraceae bacterium
GTCTGTGTTTTGCGTTGACGCTGCTGGCGCGGCGGACGCACGACCGGTATCGGGACGTTGGCGAGTCGATACGCGAGCGGGTTGCGCGGGGTCTGGAATCGGCCGGGGCGTCGGCGCATTATGTGGCACTGGTTCGCGAGGGTGGGGAGCTTGAAACGGAGGAGCAGCGGTTGACGTTTGGGGAGACGCTTCCGAGGGGGTTGCGGATTGTGTGAGGGGGGATGGAATGGCGAGGCAAAGTCGGGGCGTTGGGCGTCACCGAGGGCGTGGGCGGACTCCGGGGACACGAGCGGCGACGAAGATCGCCGAGGCTCTGGCGACACTTGGCCGTCGCGTTGCCTGGTCAAATGCGACGGCGCTCTGGTCAGGCGTGTTGGCATTCGATGGGTGCGTCCAGTCAGGGCGGAATTGGGGTGATCGCTTTGCGGGCGGCGGCGGCACGCGTGGGCTTGGAGTCCAGCCTGCGTAACCCCGGCCGGGCCGGGGAACGCGGCGGGGAACCAACGCTGGAAGCATCATGTCCTGTTTCCCGACTCGCGTGTTCGCCACCGCCCCGCCGTAGACACATCCGGCCCTGTTTCGCTTCACCATCTGCCACGGACCCTCCACCCAAGCACTTTGAACAGACATTGACTTCCTGCCGCCACAACGTATCTTTATGCCTGCAATGAAGGCCGTGGAAGGGGTTTGGAGCGGCATCGCCATGACAACCCGGTCTCAACTCGGTTTCGAGTCAAGGTTCGCACATCGTTTGACCCGCCCACGACGCGCGGCTGCGGCCCGGCGGTTGGTTGCGAGGATCGGCTTGTGGGCTGTGCTGTCAGCCCCGGCCTGCGCCGATACGGTTTCATGGACCACGCATGGCGATGGTGATTGGAGCACCCCGGCAAACTGGAGCAACCAGAAGGTGCCGGGGATCAGCGATGATGTCACAATCGACGTCGACGGCGCAACGGTGCGCACAATCTCGCTCGCTGGCGGCACCTACTAC
This sequence comes from uncultured Tepidisphaeraceae bacterium, assembly GCA_964433485.1. Classification (GTDB taxonomy): domain Bacteria; phylum Planctomycetota; class Phycisphaerae; order Tepidisphaerales; family Tepidisphaeraceae; genus JANYKD01. The sequence goes on from CAYSSA010000063.1 coordinate 8,829, forward strand.
GTCAACACACTGAATTCACAAGAACGTCTGGCCACGACGGGCGCCTGGCTGAGGGCATCGGGCAATACGCAGATCACCGGCGGACTCTCCGTATCCGGTTCCGGCTCCGTCAGTTGCCTCGGGAACATGGCCGTGTCAAACCTGGACTGGTCCGGAGGCTGGCTTAACTCCGGTGTCTGGACGCTTAATGGCACGGCAACTGTACATCCGACATCGAGCGCGTACTTCCATTCGACCGACGTCCGCAATGCGGGCATCCTGAACTGGTCCAGCGGAGATATTGGCCTGGACAGCACCAAGTTCACAAATCAGGCGTCGGGCACGTTCAATATCTCGGCCGACGCCACGCTGGGATCCGCTGGGACTTTTTCCACCGTCGCCAACGCCGGAATCCTCAACAAATCGGCGGCAGCCGGCACCACCACCATCATCAATCCGTTCACAAACACCGGCCAGATCAACATCAACAGCGGGACGCTCCTCTTCAATGGCGGAATCACCAGCAGCGGGCCGGTCACAGTGGCAGATGGCGCCACGCTCAAACTGGGATGGGGCACGCAGGCTTTCAATACCGGGGCAAAGATCAGCGGCGCTGGCGGCCTGAGCATCACCGGAGGCACGGTGACACTGGCGGATACGGTCAACATTGCCGGCGGCTTTTCCATGTCCGGCGATACACCCACCGTGACTGTCAGTTCGCAATTCAACAACACGGGCCCATTCACGCTGACGAAAGGCTCAGTCAGTTTCTCCGGTTGGACGACGGCCGCTTCGCTTGGCTCGACTGTGACGGCGACGAACGGATCAATCACCCTGGCAACCGGCAAGGCAGTGTCTGCCGGGTCGCTCAGTCTCGCCAATGCGTCACTGACGCTGAATGACACGCTCACCGTCGCCGGGCCGGTGTCCATCGATGCCACTTCGAGCCTTGGCGGCTCGAGCAAACTGGTGGCGACGACAGGCTTCTCATTGAACGCCTCGGGGCTGTCCGCATTCACCGGTGAGATCACAACCGGCGGCCCGTCGGGCTGGACGGCCGCCACGGTCAACCTCGGCAATGGCGCCAGGATAACGGTGCTGCCAGGGGCGACATTGAATACGACAACCCAAGGCGACTTTGGCAACAACAATACGCAGACCCTGAACAACGGCGGCACGCTCCTCTGCGCCGCTACGGGAGGGGTGTCCACTCGTCCCGTGTTCAACAACACCGGCGCCGTCAGCGTCACTGGCGGCACCCTTACGTTCGCCAATGGAGGCACGCACAGCGGCCCCTTCAGCGTCGCCGCCGGTGCAACGCTGGCCTTCAACGGCGCCACCCAGTTCAACGCCGGATCGGATATACAGTCCGCCGGCGCCGTGCAGTTTCAAGGGACAGCAACGGTAAACAGCAACCTGAACATCAGCGGCAGCCTCAGCACGAACGCCACGCTCAACGTGAATGCCGCGTACAACAACACGGGCTCCCTCCTGATCACGGGCAACACCATGACGCTCGGGCCAACCACAAGCGTCACTTCGCTGGCGTCAAGCATCACAACCAACGGCGGCTTCCTCGCTCTTGGCACAGGCAAGGCGTATTCGGTCTCCGCGCTGAACATGCTGGCCGGCGGCCTCCACCTGAACGATCCACTGACGGTGACGGGCAGCACATCGCTGAACGTCGGGACCATTGACGGCACGGGGCCACTCAATATCTCAGGCACGCTAGTCATAACGCGGCCGTGGCTGTACACAACGCTTAACAATAGTGCGCAGGCGACTTGGGGAACGGGAGACATGCAATTCTCCAGCAGCGCCGTGTTCAACAACCTGGCCGGCGCGACGCTGGTCGATTCGGCCGACCATGCGATCAATCCCAGCAGTTCGGCCGGCGTATTCAACAATGCCGGAAGCTACTCGCGAACGGCCGGCAGCGGTGCCACCACGATCAACTCGGTCTTCAACAACAGCGGCAACATCAGCGTGACCAGCGGAGGCTTGACTCTGGCCGGCGGCGGCCAGCACAGCGGATCCATCTACATCGGCCAGGGATGCAACGTCACCCTCAATCAGCGGCTGGAGACGTATCCCACCGTCTTCAATTCCGGCGCTGCCCTCGCCGGCACGGGAACGCTCAATCTGGCGACCTACCTGACGCTGAACACGCCGATGTCCTTTTCTGGCAATGTGAACTGGACCTACGGCAATATCACCGGCCCGGGCGCACTCGACATCGGCGGCAACCTGACGATGCAGCCAACCAGCAGCCTGCGGCTCGCCTCCGGCGCTACGCTCAATGTCGCAGGGGCGACAACCTGGCCGGGCGGGAGCTATGCGCTCACCAGCGACGCCAACTCGCTGATCAACGTGCTGACGGGCGGGACCTTTCTGATCGCGGGCGACAGCACGATCTCCGGTGTCATCAACGCCGGAACGCTCACCAAGTCCGCCGGCACCGGCACAACCTCTCTCAGTGCGTTCACCAACACAGGCACGGTGAACCACAATGCCGGCACCCTGGTCATCGGCTCACGCGGCACCGCGCACACCGGCAATTTCAACATCGCGCCGGGGGCCACACTCAAGTTTTCCAATGGGGCGACGACATCAGCCACCTCGCGCATCAGCGGCAACGCACTGCAACTTGATTCGGGAAGCTATGACTTCAGCGGTCCGATTGACGTGTCGTCGCTGGTTCTGAGCAATGGAGCGTCGGCGATTGTCCGCGGCGGTTTCCGCCATACTGGCGCCCTGACACTTGGCGGCAATCTGACATTCCTGTCCGGCGCGACCATCGATACCCTAGGGTCTTCTATCACCGTGTCCAGTGGCCGGTCGTTGTCTCTCGGCACCGGGCAAGCACTGTCAACCGGCGCACTGACCATGCAGTCCGGCACAACACTCTATGGCAGTGGCAGCCTCACCGCGACGGGACTAACGACCCTGGCTGGAACCACCATCTGGCACTCGGGCGCACTCAACGCCGTCGGTGGGATGTCAATCAGCGGCCTGACCTGCAGCGGCAACGGGACGATCAACAATTCCGGTGTTGCCAACTGGCTCAGCGGGGCGATCTCGGGAGTCGGAACATTCAACAACCTTGCCGGAGCCACGTTCAACGACAACATCGACGGTTTTAAGGATTCCACCGCGGTGCTGTCCGGCATGCGTTTCAACAACGCCGGGATTTTCAATTACAGCCCGTCCAACAGTTTCTTTGCAAAAGCGATCAACTGCCCGTTCGACAACTCCGGAACCGTGAATGTCGTCACCGGAACCATGACTCTCACCGGCACGGGCGCCAAGAACTACGGCGGTACATTCAACATCGCCTCGGGAAAGAGCCTGTATCTCTCCGGCACAAACCAGACATTTGTCGGCACCTGTGCCTTCACCGGTGCGGGCACCGTGTATCTGAACAACCCGGCGCAGGTGGCCTCGGGCGCCATGGTCAGCGCAGCGGTGCCAATCACCCAGACTTCCAGCCTGACCCTCATGCCGGGCAGTCGACTGACGACCTCGGCGAACTATAGCGCCAGCGCGACCATTGGAGGTGCCGGTGCGTTCTCGGTCACCGGTGGCACAACCAGCATCACCGGCGCCCAGCAATGGCTTCCGGGCGCATCGCTCGCCATCGACCATGCCAGCCTGAACATGCAGACTGACGCCGGGTCCGCGGCCGCCTGGAATCTTGGTATCACCGCCGGTCCCGGCGCAGCCGCCATTTTCAGATCACGTCAGCACCTGGCGTCACTGATCGTCAGCGGCGCCACCGCAAAACTCCAGAGCGGCGGCCAGAACATGCTGCTGCTGAACACTCTGGGCATCGACTCCATGGGCACGCTCGATATCGCCGACAACGCCGCGGACATCGATTACACCGGGACTTCTCCATACAACGCGTTACGGCAACTCGTCCTTGCCGGCAGCATCTTCACGTCGGTAAATCATCCAACCACCGGCACGACCGCCACGGTGGTTCCAATCGATAATGCCGCAGCGCGGGTGCTCAGTTGGAAGAATGAAACCATAAGCGACGGATTGGACTTCACCCAGTTGTTGCTTGTCCACACATACCTTGGCGACGTCAACCTCGACGGACTTGTTGACAGCGTCGATGCGGCTCTGGCACTGGCCGGAATCGGCCGGACTGCCGCCTCATGGCTCGACGGAGACATCAATCTGGATGGCGGCGTGACTCAAGCGGATTACGATCTTGTTCTTGCCAACCTGGGCGCAGGCGTCACCACGGGCGCGCCGCTGAAAGCGCTTTCTGACTCAATCCGAATTGTGCCCGAGCCATGCTCACTGGCGTTGCTCCTGACGCCTGGCTTGATGCTCGTGCTTCAGCGAAGACGACATACCTGAGTAACTGAAGGAAATCGGGATCCGAGAAAACACCGGACATTATTGCCGCCGGATGCCGACATCCCGCTCATGCCCCGCAGCACCCCGATGAAGCAATCGGAACTATGCCAAGGGGACGGAACTCATGCTTTCTATCGCAGGTGGGCATGATCGCAACAACCATGTACCGGACCGGCGGCCAACTGCTCACCTGTTCCAGTCGGATGTCGTATTCGGTTGCACCTGCAAGCCACCAGCCTGGCAAACAAGGCAATGTTGTAACGGATTCACACGGATGGAGTGCCGGAATACGGATGCCTGCCGGGCGAAGCAAGCCTCGGACATCGGAATTATCCCAAATAGCCCACTCGAATTCCAGTGCTGGGGCCACGACCATTGTTGCAGGCATCCTGCCCAACCGGTCATTCCCAGCCAGACGAGGAATCTCCGCGTTCCCATCACCGACCGCGCGCCATGGCGAATCATCGTCCGCGGCGGCCAAACGCGGAAAGGCTTCGCTGCTCTGGAAGTCAGGCAAACCTGGTGGAGGAAAACGCGGATGATGAGAGACATACGACCGTCGGCTTGGGGAAAGCGTAGCCGAATGGACAGCAACGGGGGAGCGCCTTCGCAGTCCAAGACACGCACAGGTGCGGTCAAGCCGCCATCATGCGGCGTTAGACAGACGACAGGATCATCCCGTCCGGGAATGGTCAGCCTGAGGAGGGACTGGAAGTAGTCTATTCACACGAGGAATCTCACGGACGACGCGCCTGGCAGGCTACGTATGCAGCCCAGGACTCCCGGCGATCAGTCTCTCCAGGATCGCGCCCTGCTCCGGTGTCACCGGGAAGTCGGTGGCCTGTTGGAACCCATGAAACACCGACAGGTTCTCCAGGCCGGGCGTCGACCGCAGATCGCGATGAGACAAGTTGACATCGCGATGGACGATGGTTGCCATGACGCGCCAGCAGACCTGGGATTCCTGGCTCCGGCAGTAGGGCAATTCGCTCTCCAGTTCCGGCATCTGTCGCGGCACGGAGTCCACGCGAAGCGTCGCCCGGATGGCGCGATTGGCGCCGGTTTCGTAAACGAAGACCGTGTCCCCCGGCCCGATCTGCGTGCGAAAGCGGTTTACCCTCCAGGCGGTGACCGGATTCGGATCGGCAAGCCGATCGGCCAGGCGATAATTCTGAGGGTTGTACCTGAATATCCAATAGGCCATGGCACCTGCCTCCTTCGGGATTGATAGCGGGCGTTTTGCTCGATGTGACCATCGAGCATACTGATGTCGCTGGCGCAAGGCTAAGGAATCGCCACTTTGTATTCAACATTTTCGACTTTTCGCTTTACTTAACTTTGTAAACTAAATACGCTGAGGAGCCTATGACCCAGACCATCTCAACGATTGCGTGGATACTGTTGGCAAGCCTTGCCATCGGGGCTGGCGCTGATACGTCGATACTGCCACGGGAGAAGCTGAAGGCCAGGCAGCCCGTGGCGCTGGCCGCGGAGCCGTTTGAGCTTCAGGATGTTCGTCTGCTCGACGGTCCGTTCAAGCGCGCCATGGAGCTCAATGGCAGGTACATTCTGTCGCTGGAGGTTGATCAACTCCTGCACACCTTCCGGCTCAATGCGGGATTGCCCACAACGGCCAGGCCGCTGGGCGGGTGGGAGGAACCCAAATGCGAACTGCGCGGGCACTTCATCGGGCACTACCTCTCGGCCTGCGCACTGATGTACGCCGGCACGGGTGATGCGAGATACAAGGAGAAGGGCGACGCGGTGGTGAAGGGACTGGCCGAGGTGCAGGCGAAGCTCGGCTCCGGCTATCTCAGCGCCTATCCGGAGACGTTCATCGATCGCGTTGAGGCCCGGCAGCGGGTCTGGGCCCCCTACTACACTCTGCACAAGCTCTACGCCGGCCTGATCGACATGTATGTGCTCTGCGGCAACCAGCAGGCTCTGGACAGCGTGCGCCGGTTCGCCGATTGGGTCATCGCCCGCAACGCCAAACTGACCGATGCGCAGATGCAGCACATGCTTGGAGAAGAACACGGCGGCATGAACGAAACCCTGGCCAACCTTTACGCCATCACCGGGGAGGAGAAGTATCTGGCCATCGCCAAACGCTTCAACCACATGGCCGTCATCGGCCCGGCCCAGCAGCAGCAGGACAAGCTCACCGGTCTGCACGCCAACACACAGGTTCCCAAGTTCATTGGCACGGCCCGCGAGTATGAACTGACCGGCGACGCCGCGCTTCGCACCGCGTCGCAGTTTTTCTGGAACACGGTCGTCCAGGAGCGATCGTACGTGATCGGCGGCCACAGCGACGGCGAGATGTTCTCGCCCAAGGAAAGGCTTTCGCAGGCGTTCGGTCCGAACACGACCGAAACCTGCAATACGTATAACATGCTCAAACTCACGCGGCACCTGTTCGCCTGGGAGCCGAAGGTGGCGACGGCCGACTATTACGAGCGGGCGCTGTACAACCACATTCTCTGTTCGCAGAACCCCGAGGACGGCATGACGTGCTACTACGTGCCGTTGCGCTCCGGCTCGCGCAAGACTTACAGCACGCCGCTCGGAGCTTTCTGGTGCTGCACCGGGACCGGCGTGGAGAACCAGCCCGGCCGCCAGCAGGGC
>CAYSSA010000063.1:15816-20555 GCA_964433485.1 uncultured Tepidisphaeraceae bacterium
GAACCACGCGAAGTACGGCGATTCGATCTATTTCCACGACGCCGGCTCGCTGTATGTGAATCTGTTCATCGCGTCGGAACTGAATTGGAAAACCAAGGGTGTGCGTGTGAAGCAGGAAACGAGTTTTCCCGATGCGCCCTCGACCAAGCTCACACTCGCCTGTGACGCCCCGGCCGAGCTGACGCTGAAGTTGCGATATCCCCAATGGGCCGAGAAGGGCCTTGAGCTGCGTGTCAACGGCGAGAAGCAGAGCCTGACCGTCAAGCCCGGCGAATGGGCCGCCGTCACCCGCACATGGAAGACCGGCGACACCGTCGAACTCTACGTGCCTTTCACGCTTCGCACCGAGGGCTTCCGCGACAACCGCAAGCGATTTGCCTTCCTCTACGGACCCATCGTTCTCGCGGCCGAGGTGGACACGAAGAAGCCCTTCCCGGCCATCGTCACCGAAGGCAGCGCTTTGGATGCCGTCAAACCCGTCGAGGGCAAAGCGCTGACCTTCGCCGGATCGCCCGACGTCTTCCGCATCCCCGACCACACCGGCGGCGTCACGCTCGAACCCTTCTTCCGCATCCACGGCGGCCGGCGCTACATGGTCTACTTCGATGCTTTCACCGCGGAAGAATGGGCGAAGAAGCAGGATGCCTACAAAGCACAGCTTGCCCGGGAGAAAGAGCTCGAAACCCGCACCGTGGACTCGGTCCACCCCAACCAGGAGCAGAACGAACGCGACCACAGACTTAGACAGTCCGGAAGCTCTGCCGGCGCCTTCAATGACCGCCATTTCCGCCACGCCAACAACGGCGGATGGTTCTCCTGGGAACTGAAGGTTCTGCCCGACCAGCCGCAGGAACTCTGGGTGACCTACTGGGGCAGCGACAACAACCGCAGCTTTGATGTCTTCATTGATGACGTGAAGCTGGCCACGCACAGGCTGGCCAACAACAAGCCTAATGAGTTCTATGACGAGAAGACCCCCATTCCGGCCGAGATGCTCAAGGGCAAGAGCAAGATCACGGTCAAATTCCAGTCACCCCCCAACGGCTGGGCCGGCGGGGTGTTCGGCGTGCGGGTGATGAAACAATAGGCCGGGCTGGTCAGACGCTGAGCCTGGAGTTTGGCCGTATGCCATGCTCCCTGTCCCGGAGTGCCGGGAGAGGGAGCCGGCGGCTATTGCGGGGTCTTGATCGTGAGGATGAGGTAGTTCCGGATACGCTGCTGGATGGCCGGATCGATCCGCCCGCGAAATCGCAGCTGCAAAACGCGGCCCCCCTGCCATCGGCCAAGAATCAGTGCGGGATGGATGGCGATGTTCCGTTGGAGGAACTCGGCCACCTCTGCACGATACCGGGCTGGAAAACGACCCACATACTCAATGCCTTTGCCGGTGATGAGGATGCGGAAGTCGTACAGACCGTGGAACCAGAGAACGGCCACGATCCCCAGCAGCAGCGCGGCGGCGAGGATGATGGCGAAAGGGACCATCGGGAGTGCGTCAGCGATCGGTGATCAGTAACCGGTTACCCCGGCATCCTCGACCAACCGGTCGCTGTCGACGACGAATCTACTCCGGCTTTCCAAGTGTCACGGGGACTTCAATGGTCTGGCCTTCCCGCAGAATCGACAGCGTGACCTTGTCGCCGGGTTTGTATCTGGACATGGCCAGCACAAAATCATCGGTGTTGGCGATTTTCCGGCCGTCGATGGCGAGGATGATGTCGCCGGGGATGTATCCGGTCTGAGTTCGGCGCGTGCCGCGCAGGCCGGCCGCTTCGGCCGGCGTGTTCGGGCGAACACCCAGCACCAGCAATCCATTGATGCGCAGTTGGCGGGCGATGCGGTCGTCCAGAATCACCCCCAACTGCGGCGTCACCACGCGCCCGGTCTTGATGATCTGGGGCACGACTCGCTGGACCGTGTCCACTGGAATTGCAAAGCCGATGCCGGCGGACGATCCGCTCGGAGAGAAGATGGCCGTGTTGACCCCAATGAGCCGTCCGGCCGAGTCCAGAAGCGGTCCGCCGGAGTTGCCGGGATTGATGGCCGCATCGGTCTGAATGACATCCTCGATGGGCCGACCGGATTCGGTCTTGATGGTGCGGCCCGTCGCCGACACGATGCCGGTTGTCAGGGTCTGATCAAACCCGAACGGATTGCCGATGGCGAACACCCGCTGGCCCACTTGCAGATCGTGGGATGTGCCCACGAGAATCGGCCGGAGCTTGTCTTTGGCGATACTCACCTTGAGCACGGCCAGATCCTGGTCCGGCGCCATGCCGACAAGCGATGCGGAGTAGGTTCCGTGATCGGCGAAACTGACGTTTGCGGTCGTCGCGCCCTGGATCACGTGCATATTGGTGACGATATGTCCGGCGTCATCCCAAACGAACCCGGATCCCGAACCGCGGGGAATCTCGTAGACGTTGCGGGTCCAGAGATCCAGACGGGTAGTGGCGGTGGTGATGTGAACCACGGAGGGGCTGGCGCTCTTATAGAGGTTGATCGAGGTCTTTTCCTCGTCGGCCAAGTCGCCTCTCGGCGTGATCGGTCGGGGATCGACGGCGGGGGTGCCACGGTCGAAGATCCAGCGATAGGTCAGGGTCGCAATCAGCGCCCCCAGAACAATCGGGAGCCAGGGAAATGGACGGTGCGGAGGAGGATAGGACGTGTCGTAAGTCATGGTGCGGGTTCAAGTTTTCAAGAGTTTATGGGTTTGGGGGTTCGCGCCGTGGTTTGGGATGTGGGGATCGGGTGGAGAGTCGCTACGGCAATTCTCCAGCATGGTTTCAACGTCGCGGGATATCCTCCTCGGGACATGCTTGGGGCCCTTGAGGGCTGGGGTGCGGAGGTGGGTGATGTGGTTGCCGAGCATGGCGCCAATCCGGCGAATATCGCCGTGAATACGGCGGACATGGGCATGATCGTCGATGTCCTTTGCCAACGTCCGATCCCGCTGGCAAACGGCCAGATCTTCGAGGTTCCTAACCGGCTCAGTCATATTCACCCTTTGAACTCCTGAACCCTACACCTCGCGTTCCACCACGAATCGGGCGATGTCGCGCAGCGGTTCGGCCCGCGGGCCCAGCGGCGCGATGCAGGCCAGGGCCTGCTCCAGTTGCATCTCCGCCTGATGCCGGCTCTCCTCCAAGCCCAGCAGTGTGGGATAGGTGTTCTTGCCGGCGTGACGGTCCTTCTGTGTCGCCTTGCCAAGTTGCTCGGGAGTGGAAGTCTCGTCGAGAATGTCGTCGATGATCTGAAATGCCAGCCCCAGATGGCCGCCGAAATCCGTCATCCGCTGGAGCGTGGCGGGCGGCGCGTCGGCCGCCATTGCGCCCATCCGCACCGCGCAGGTCAACATCGCGCCCGTCTTGCGCCGGTGCAGTTCCTGAAGCTCGCTGAGCAACAGACACTTGTTCTCGCCTTCGATGTCCAGGACCTGCCCGCCGATCATACCGGCCGGACCGGATGCGACCGCCAGCTCGCGGACCAGGGCCGGCACCAGCACGGGATCCGCCTCCGTGGCCAGTAGTTCAAAGGCCATGGCCGTCATGGCGTCGCCAGCGAGAATGGCGACGGCCTCGCCAAACACCTTGTGGTTGGTCGGGCGACCGCGACGCAGGTCGTCGTTATCCATCGCCGGCAAGTCATCGTGGATCAGCGAGAAGGTATGGATCAGTTCGATGGCGATGGCGGCGGAGCAGGCCGATGCCATGCGCCGCTCCGCGCCCTCGCAGGCGCGAAAGCTCTCAACGACCAGAGCCGGTCGCAGGCGTTTGCCGCCGGCACTCAGGGAATAGTGGATGCTGCGCAACAATGTGAGGGGCGTGCCCGCAAAACGCGCCGACAGGGAATCATGGAAGGCTTGCATGCGGTCTGCCGCCTGTCCGAGGATCGTCAGGGCGGGATGATCGCTGTTCTGGCTCATGGAGTCTCTCCGCGAATAGTCCCGGGCTGATCGGATCGCGTCGTCGTGGCGAGCTCCCCACCCGGAGCACGGGTAATCAGTTCGATCTGCTTTTCGGCGGCCGAAAGTGTCTGCTGGCAGAACTGCAACAGGAAATGCCCTCGCTCGTAGCGAGCCAGGGTGTCCTCGAGCCCGATCTCACCCCGCTCGATTTCAGCGATGATCTGCTGAAGTTCCTGCACGGCTTCCTCGTAGTTTTTGGGCGGCGGTTGGTTCTTTCTGGCCATAAGGGGCACATTATAGGGCCGCAAGCCCCGGTTGCGATATGGCATAATACAAAAGCGGACCGTCCGCCGACCCGATACCCATTGCGGAAGCAAACCACATGGCCGTTGCGGCAGGGTCGCGGCGGTGAGTCCCATCGCCGGAAATGTCCGGAAGCGATGGAGTGTTTCGGGGCGGGACTCTTCGTTGGAGGCTCGCGTGGACGCAGGCACGAGAAGACAATGGCGACTTCGTCTGACGATGATCACCCTGCTGGCGGCCCTGGCCCTGCTGGTCATATGGGCCAGGGCATGGGAGCGCGTCTAGCCGCCGGTGCAATCCGAGGGCTGACAACACTGAAACACTCGATTTATTCGGACGTGGCACTATCGTGGATTAGAGTAGTTTTCCATTGCCGCATGCGTTGACACGGTTTATCATCGGGATCGTCGATCAACGGCTCGGAGTCGCGTATGTCGCTGACGCAGGAAACGGCCATATCGATCTTCGTCTGGCTGTTGGCGCTGGTGGCGACGATCATCGCGGGCTTCGTGCTTGTCGCCTGGGTCAG
>CAYSSA010000063.1:20597-20888 GCA_964433485.1 uncultured Tepidisphaeraceae bacterium
GCGACGATGGCCTGTCCGGCGGGTTTACACTGTCCGATCTGCGTGAGTTGCGGCGACAGGGAAAGATATCGGAACAGGAGTTTGAACGGGCGAAAACCACCGTGCTGGGATCCATGCGGGCCGACATGTCGGCCCGAAAGGATCCACCCAGGGAATAGGGACAAAATCTGGCGATCCGACCGATAAGCGGCCGATGAATGACTGGTGAGGCCGGTGGTTTGATCGTCGGCGCGATAGACGATAGACTGCACCGGTTGTGTGCTTCGATACGCCGGTGCCAACCCTTTACGT
>CAYSSA010000063.1:20916-21209 GCA_964433485.1 uncultured Tepidisphaeraceae bacterium
CGGCGCATGGCCATCACCACGAACCGGACCGGAGGCAATGGAACGACTCCAACCAACGGGTACGGTAACGGAAGCAACGCTTTCCGAGGACGACGCGTGACGACTTGTTCATTCTGCGGCAAGAGTTCCCGAGACGTTGGACCGATGGTCGAAGGTCCGTCGGACGTCTACATCTGCGCCAATTGCGTCGATCTGGCGCATAACATTATCCGGCAGGAGAAACGCAAGTTGTCCAGCGCCGCGGCTCATCCCGTGGGCGCCGGGGTCGAGCTCGAAGCCTGGCTGAGAGGCGG
>CAYSSA010000064.1:0-3344 GCA_964433485.1 uncultured Tepidisphaeraceae bacterium
TCGGGCTATCGCAAGTTCCAGATCAGCCGGCACGAGGCCGATGGGACGTATGACACCAGCTTCTCCACCGACGGCAAGCTGACGGTCGACTGGACCGATGCGACCGACCTTCAGGCGGCCACGGTGGTCGATGGCCGGATCGTGGCCGTGGGGTGGATGGAGACGTTCAGCGGCGGCGGCGAGGATTTCGCGGTGGCCGTGGTCGAAGGCGGCCAGCGGCCGGAGGAGCGGCTGTGGGCCGTGCATGATGCGAACTGGAACATCACCAGCACCACCGGCGTGATGGGCAATGTCAAGAAGCGCATGGAGTACGACTCGTATGGCGCGGTGACGTACCTGACGGCCGACTATCAGCTATCAACCAACAACCATCCCAGGGCTTTCACGGACTTGAGGGAGATACGGGGAGGAGGTCTCGCAGTATCGACACCCGACGGGCAGGACGTTCGTGCCAAGAATGTCGGTCGGTTTGCACGCAGGCCCCGCAAGTGTCAGAGGCCGTAACCACTCGCTGCTCGGCCACCCCGGGGTGTGTGGTCTGCATCGACAACTCGGTCGAGCCGTGGTTGGTCTACGCCGCGGTCGCCTCGCAGCGAGCGGTCCAAAGGAAGCGGTGTTCCCATGGTTGTCCGGTCGGCTCCAACATAGCTTCCGGGCCATCGTATTACCGGGTGAAGATCTCAGCCCCGGAGTAATCGCATGGCCATGCTTAGAATCGCTGTTGCTTTGCTGTTGGCGTTGTCCGTGCATGGCCAGGGGAGGCCGGCGGGTTTTGAGGGAGCCCGGTGGATTTGGGCATCGCCGCCGGGAAAAGGCGGGCGTGATTATCCTGCCGGCCACGTTTTTTTTCGTGTGGAGTTCACTGTCCCCGATCGTACGGCCGTGAAGACCGCCGATGCTTTGATCACCGCGGACAACCTGTACACGCTTTATCTCAACGGCAAGTCCATCGGCGAAAACATGGATGAACCCAACGCCTGGAACCAGCCTGGAGCCTATGACCTCAAGGCCCACCTGGTGGACGGGCGCAATGTCATCGCCGTGCATGCGGTCAACACGCAGCCGGGGCCGGCCGGATTTATTGCGCGAATCACCGTGGCGGGGGTCCAGGGCACGGTTGCGGACCTGTTCACGGGCAACACCTGGCGATGTTCGACAAAAGAGGAGCCCAACTGGCAGGACGCCGCGTTTGCCGACCAGCATTGGAAAGAGGCGGTTGTGGTGGCCGACTATGGCGCTTCGCCATGGCACCGCTTTCCCGATGTTTCCGTGGAGCGAGGCGTATTGGCGACGATTCCGCCGAAGGTCGATGCCGACCCTCCGCCGGGATTCGTATGGCCTGAGGCCATCGCCTTCGTGGGTGACGATTGCAGCCTGTATCGGCCGCTGGTGAGCATGCCGGACAAGCGCGAAAGCCTCACGGTGACGATTTTCAATCCACGTAATTCACGGGGCTTTCCGGAACACGACCTGCCGGCGCCCATCAAGGTGGGGCGCAAACTCTATGTTCTTTCGCCGGCCCGGCCGGGTGTTGCGCCGCGCGTGTTGCTGGATGCCGGGCGAGGGGCCATCGGCTCGCCCGGCGTTTCCTTTGACGGGCAGTGGATCTATTTCTCCATGGTTCGCGAGGGGGATTCGTTCTTCCACATTTACCGCGTGTCGGCACGCGGTGGCGAGCCGCAGCGGCTGAGTGACGGGCCATTTCACGACATCGACCCGGCCGAACTGCCCGATGGTCGGATCGTGTTCACGTCCACGCGCATCGGCACATTTGAGGAATATCACAATCCGCCGTCGCGGGCGCTGTTCGTGATGAATGCGGACGGGAGCGACATCCATCCCATCACGCACACCATCATCTTCGACAACGAGCCGGAGGTGATGGCGGATGGGCGAATCATCTTCATTCGCTCGGACAACTTTTTCGATCGTGGCAAAGTGGAAACAATGCTGCACTCGGTTCGTCCGGATGGCACGCACGGTTACACGGAATTCGGCCTGGACAATGCGCCGGAGTATGGTCAGCGACTGCGGGCGTTTGTGTGTGGTAGCCCGGCGCCGATGCCCGATGGGCGGGTGGCGTTCGTTTCGGGACCGGGAATTACGGTGGGTCGGCCGGGCGACTCGCCAAGAGACTGGCGACACTTCGGCATGGAGGCCGGCGACGTGGCCGCGCTGCCCGACGGGCGGTTGCTGTGTACGCTGCCGACGCGGGTTCCGGTGGAGATTCCCCGGGGCCGGAGCAAACGCAAGGTGCATGACCTGAGCTATCAGACCATCGGCATCTTCGATCCCAACAGCCAGGATCAGAAGGTGACGCTGCTGCATCATCAGCCGGGAATCACGCTCCATTCGCCGGTGTTTCTGGGCGCCACCGTGCGACCACCTGTGTTGCACTCGGCGGTCGATCGTCAGAAGGCCGGGGATGTCAGGGCCACGGGCGTGCTGTATTGCCAGAATGCCCGGCTGACGCGGAATACCACGGCTGGGTGGCCGCATGTCCGGGCGATGCGCGTTATTGCCGGCAGGGGGCTGACCGTGCGCTCCTCGCACTCCTATATTGTTCACGCGGGCAACGAGACGGTGGAACTGGGCACCGTGCCGCTGGCCCCGGACGGCTCGTTTGCGGTGGAGGTGCCGGCTGACACGCCGATCGCATTTCAGGCGGTGGACGCCGAAGGCCGCTCGGAACTCAACGAGATGTCCTGGATCTACGTGCGCCCCGGAGAGAACCGCGGTTGTGTGGGGTGCCACTCGTCGCGGCAGGATACCTCTTCGCCGCTAATGCCGGCCTCGATGCAGGCCATGCGGACAAGGCCGCTGGTGCTGCTGGGCGCCGGCAAGCCGCATCGCTATCGCGGCAACAACGCGGCGGTCACCGGACTGATGGAGTTGCAGTTTGACCGGTTCCGGGAGATTGCGAGCCTCGATCGCCATAGTGAAACGGCCGATCCACTGGCCACCGGAGCACAGGAGATCGCGGCGCTGATCTCGAATTTGCGGAGTGACGACTCGGGGTTGCGGCTTTCTTCGGCGCAGCGGCTGGGCATCGCCCGCGATCCCTCGGCCGCCCCGGCGCTGGCGCAATGCCTCGGCGACAAGAGCCGCGAGGTTCGAGTGGCCGCGGCTGTGGCGATGGCGACCTGCGGCACGCGAGAATCGGTTCCGGCGCTGTTGGATGCGCTGAGCGACATTGATCCGCTGGTGGCGCAAGCAGCGGCCATGGCTCTGGAGAACCTGACAGCTTTCAGTCCCGGCTTCAACGCCTTTGTCCCCGTCGCCGCTCGCGGGGAACAGATTCACACCTGGCGGCAATGGTTCGCGGACAACAACTGGCAGAAGAT
>CAYSSA010000064.1:3354-8185 GCA_964433485.1 uncultured Tepidisphaeraceae bacterium
AGGACCAGCTTGTGCGACGGTTGGCTGACTCCGATCGCGATGTGGTCCGTCGCGCCGCCGTGGCGCTGGGGCACACCGGCGATCGCGTTGCTCGCGCGTCGCTGGGTCATCAGGTCGCGCTGCATCCCGACAACTCTGCGATCCTCGAGTGGCGGAAACGCCACCAGGGGGACGAGGCGCGATTCAACTCGCTCAATCCGATGAACCCGCGCACACAACAGGCCATGATCCGGTCCGTGGGGTACTTGAAGGATGTTGGCATGATTCCGGTGCTGGCCGACCTTCTTCGCCAGCAGAGTGATCCTGTGGGCGGTAATCTGTTCATCGCCGAGGCCGCCGCGGAGGCGCTGGGCCGGATTGGCACGCCTGAAGCGGAAAACGCCCTCATCGCGGCGTTTGCCGCACTGAAGGATTATCCCCAGCACACGGTGTGGTATGGGGATCACCCGGCGCTGATGGCTTGTCATGCCGCGCCGGTGCATTACCTGATTCTCGAAGCGCTTGATGCGATGGGCTCGAAACAAGCCGGTTCGATTGTGCCGCAGATCATTCGATCTCTGCCCACGGACACCGATCGCGCTCTGTTTCCGTTCAATGATGACTACGAGGCATTGGCGGGGCGGATCATTCGCAGAAGTGGGGCTGACACCGCGGTCATTGAGACTTGTCTGGCGGTCCTGGGGGATCAACAGGGCCGGCGCGCCGGGGAAATCGAACAAGCGCTTGTGGCCATCCATGGCGCTTGGGGTGGCCGACCTGATCCGGAGATCCGGTCCGCACAAGTTCTGTCGGCGGTGTGCCGCGATCGGCAATTCGAGCCGCGCATTCGGGCGGCCTATGACCGATATCGAGCCACGACCACGGACATCCAGCGTGTATTTGATCGGGGTATTCCTGTGGTCGACAGGCTTCCCGTAAAGCACTGGGTTTGCTTTTTCCTGGCCAGGGAACTGGGGAATCTGGGTGATGCCGCGTCTGTCGATACGCTGTTGGCCTCGCTGGAGCAGTCGCCGGCGGAAGCGGCTAATGGGCATCCCGACCCGCTTGGGCCTGGTGTTCTCTTTCTCCATAACGATCTGACGCCGTGTTGGCGGGCGGCCTCGGCATGGGCGCTTGGCCGCATCGGCGACCGCAAGGCCGCGCCTGTGCTGCTGCGTACGGTTACGAATATGCAGAATGCGACGGATACGCGCCATGCCGCGGCTGAGGCGCTGGGGTCGCTCATGGACGCCGCCATGGCCGAGCAGGTACGCAAACTAGCCGTTGACTATCCCGAGCATTCCACACGCCGGGCTCTGTTGCGCGCGTGTGAGTGTATTGCGAATGGCAAGTAGTCCCTGACGGCTCAAGTGCCACTGTGGTTGTGGGACAGGCTTCCAGCCCGCGGCAGGTTGCAAGCCCGCACCGCGATTTTGTCTCGATGGAGCACACTTCGTTATCGATACTCGCCTCGGACTTGCAGCCCAAACCCTCATATGCCGATATTGGTTTGTGGTGGGTTGCCAACTGGACATGGCATCCGTATCCTCTAAGGCCGATTTATGAAGACCGCATCCGCAGGATGCCAGTAAATTATGAAATGCTTATGGCCAATTTCGTTTTGTGTCCTTTTCGGCATCCTCGGGTTGGGAACCGGCTGTAAGTCGATGACTCCAGGCAAGATGGAGTGGATTCAGACGGGTTCGGATCGTCCATATGCCGGCAATGTCTACTTGATCCGTGGTTTTATCGGCATCTGGTCATACGGCATCGACCACCTGGGCCGGAAGATCAACGAGTCCGGCGTTCGTGCCAGCGTTTTCCAGGAGGATCAGTGGCAGCAGGTGACGGACGTCATCATCGAGAAATACCGGAACAATCCTGATCATGAACCGCTGGTGCTGATCGGGCACTCTTACGGAGCCGACGACGTCGTGCGAATGGCGCGGCGATTGGCCGAACACAATATGACCGTTGACTTGGTCATCACGCTCGATCCGACCACTCCGCCTCAGGTTCCGACCAACGTTCGGCTATGCTATAATATCTATCAGCCCGGTGCTTTGGATGTGTTGCCATTTTTCCGGGGCGTTCCGCTTGAGCCGCAATTCCCCGACCAGAAGAATCTGGCCAATGTCAACATTCGCGCCGAGCGAAGGGATCTGCTCGACAGCGACACGGATCATTTCAATATCGAGAAGAATGAGAAGATTCACGCGGAAGTCATCAAGAAGGTGAAGGAGTATTGCCCGCCGCGTGCCGAGTGGGTGGAGCATGTTCAAGCCCGCAGGGCCCGATCGGCCAGTGGCGAGCGGGCTCCGGTCGGTTCGTCCGGTACCGTCGCGTCGCCGGCGCGATCCGCTGTCACTGCCTCGCAGGCCGGCTTGCCGTAGTCTATACTCCCGAGATGCCACATTTGCCGGCTCTGATCGTGGGAATCCTGCTCGTCGCCTATTGGGGCCGAGTACTGCGGCTGGTCTACAAGATCCGCAGAACGACTGGGCACTCTGCGAACTTTGCGCCAAGCGAACCCCTTGGGCTGCTGTTGCGGGTGCTCTGGTATCCGGTGGTTGTCATCTGGATTCTGCATCCCCTGATCAGCGCGTTTCGACCCCGTTGGATCGCGCCGATGTTTGATGTGCCTGCGGTTAGTTGGATCGCTGTGATTCCGGCAGTTGCGGCGTTTGTTGGAACGCTTGTCTGCTGGAAGCGCATGGGCAAATCCTGGCGCATGGGCATCAATCCCGAGGAAAAGACGCAGTTGATTGTGTCCGGGCCCTACGCTTACGTTCGCCATCCCATCTATGCCCTGTCGTCGCTGCTCATGCTGAGCAGCGTTGTCATCGTTCCGACCTGGCTGATGGCGCTGGTCGGCCTGTTACACCTGACGCTGCTGCAATGGGAGGCCAGCCGCGAGGAACGTTACCTGCTCCAACACCATGGCCGGAGTTATGCCGACTACTGCCGGCGGGTGGGGCGATTTGTGCCCCGGTCCTTCAGGCCCTATGCCGGCTGATGGCTTGGTAGTGAAAATTCCTATTCAGGTTCTATACTAGTGGGCAATGGTTCTCATTAAGGTTTTTCAAGGATGAAGCAGGGCACGCTCAATGTCTTCCAGAGGTTGGCGCGTCAATGGGACGTGGTCCATCCGTACAACGCCGCGCAGATTCTGAAGATCCAAGGCGTGCCGGACGGTGGCGCATGGCAGAACGCATGGCATGACGCGTTGAACGATCTGGGGCTTGGGCGAATCCGTTTACAGGGCCGGCAATATCACTTTGAGTGCCTCAATGGTGAAATGAGCCAGTATGGGGTGCGTTTGATCGAGCGGGGCGAGCACAGCCTGGAGAACTTCATTTCCGAACAGCTCAACCGTCGTTTCGACAATCCCAGCGAGCCGCCATTTCGGCCATTCCTCGTCGCCGAGAACGGCTACTACTATGCGGGGGTGGTTTACAGCCATTGGGTTGCCGACAGCGTGTCGATCCGCGTGCTTCTGCGGGAGTGGTTCGTCCGCGTGTTTGATCCTTCCAGGGCTTCACATACTCCCGTGGCGCTGGCGCATGCCGGGTATCGCCAGTTCTTCGGCGATGGCGGTGGGGCTGCCATCGGGCACGGACTCATGACCGCCGCCCAGTGGGCCAGCACGCTTCGGCGTGCCCGCCGCGTCGAGGTTCGCCGGGGTTACGATTGCGCCGTTCGCTGGACCATGCGCTATACCCCGCCGGACTGGGTTTTCTCACTGCTGTCGGCGGCCAGGCGGCGAGGGGCAACACTCAACGACCTGTTCATGGCGGGACTGGCCAGGGTCTGCGAGCGGCATCTGCCTTTGCAGCATCGAAGGCACCGCAAATGCCTCGTGCTCGGGTCCATCGTTGATTTGCGCCAATACGTGGGCGATGAGGCCTCCGAAGCATTCGGCCTGTTTCTCGGGTTTACCAATGTCGTCTGCCGCGCCACCGATCTGCTGGATCACGAGCGACTGCTCAAGTCCATTGCCCTGCAGAACGCACAGCACAAGCGGCGGGGAATCGCGCACGCGAGCGCTTTCCGTATGCTCGCCGGCGTCCTGGCTGGCGCTATCTTGGGCACTGATGCCCACAAGCATCTTCATTTCTATCAGAAACATGTGCCCATTTCGGGCGGCGTCTCCAATGTGAATATGAACCGGTCATGGGCGACGGAATATCACCCGAGTCCGCTGCTGGACTACATTCGGGTGTCTCCCACCGGGCCTTCCATGCCGCTGGTGTTCGCCACCACCACCCTGGGCAACATGATGCATTTCGGAATCACGTACCGGCCGTCCATCGTGGCGGGCGATCTCGTTGACCCGATGGCCAGAACGTTTGTCGATTTTCTTGGAGGTTTCTGCTGAAAGGCGGGTGTTGATGTCCCAGGGTCGTGATCGAGCCAGGCGCAATCCGAGACAGGATCATCGGTCCAAGAGCCACGTCATCGCCCATGCCGACGAGCAGGCGCCGGCGGACATTCCCAACCATCCGCTGATTCCAGGCGGGCAGCCCCTGCTTGTGACGACCGATGCCGAGATGAACGCGCTTCTGTCGCATTTGCGTCAAGAGGCGGTTTTCGCCTACGACAGCGAGTTCATCGGGGAACTGAGCTATCACCCCCGGTTGTGTCTTATCCAGGTCGCCACCACGCGCACCGTCGGCCTGATCGACGCTTTGGCGGATGTTGATCTGGCGCCGTTCTGGGGACTGGTCGCCGATCCGTCCATTCGGAAAATTGTCCATGCCGGCGAGCAGGACATCGAGCCCGTTCATCGTCTGATTGGACGACCGGCGGCGAATGTTTTTGACACGCAGATCGCCGCAGGCTTCATCGGGAT
>CAYSSA010000064.1:8211-19622 GCA_964433485.1 uncultured Tepidisphaeraceae bacterium
CCTATCGAAGCTCGTGCTCGAGCTGATCGGCGTGCGGCTGGGAAAGGGGTGCACGTTCACTAATTGGGATCACCGGCCTCTTTCGCCTGTCCAACTGCGCTACGCCGCCGACGACGTGCGCTATCTGCCCGCCATTCATGACACCATGGTTCGGCGTCTGGAAGAACTTGGCCACAGCGCGTGGGCCATGGAGGCGTCGGCCGCGCTGTGCGATCCAGGGCGGTACCTTCTGAATCCGGATGTGGATTATCTCCGCGTTCGCGGCGCCGCCTCGCTTCCGGCTCGCGGGGCGGCGGTCTTACGCGAACTGTTCCTCTGGCGCGACGAGGCGGCCAGACGCGCCGATGCGCCGCCAAGGAGTTTCCTCAAGGACGACATCCTGCTCGATCTGGCGAGAAAGCCTATTCGTTCTGTTGAAGATCTGGACGCGGTCAAGCACCTTCCCCGGCCGGTTGAGCTTGCCGAGGGTCAGAACATACTCGCGGCCACACAACGCGCGCTGCGACAACCTGCGGCGGACTGGCCCGAAGTGACCATGGGCGATGAAAACGTGAGTGAGCGATTTGCCGCCGATGCCCTTTGGAGCCTGGTGCAGGCGTGGTGCTATGGGCAGTTTGTCGATCCTTCGCTGGTGGCCAGCCGCCAGGAAATCGGTCGCTGGCTGCGCCAGATTCGAGACAATGGCGAAGACGTTCCGCCTGCCGGTTTCCTGCAGGGCTGGCGCGGCGAACTTGTCGGCCGCCGACTCGTGGAGATGATTCGCGGCAATGGTTCGGTCAGCCTCGCCTGTCAACAGGGCGTGCTTCGGAGCGAACCGCGTTGACCGGACCGCCGGGCGGATGGCGCGGGGTTGGATCGGCTCTCAGGTCGTTCGTGCCGTCAGACGACGTATGACGGAACAGGTGAACCGGCGACGGGATGGGTTTCAGACCAGGGCACATAGTCCGCGGCAGTAATCCGCGACCGCCGCGCACAGTGTGGGGGTCGATGCCGAAAGGTGTTCGCGTATTCGTCGCACCAGAGCGCTGCCGACGATCGCTCCATCGGCCAGGCCCGCGAGTTGGCGAACGTGCTCCGCCTTGGAGATTCCGAACCCTACACACACCGGGAGAGATGTCAGTTCTCGCAGTTCCCGTAGATTGGTCTCGATGTCGGCGGGCAACCGGTCCCGCTCACCCGTGATACCGCTCACCGACAGGTAGTACACGAAACCAGAGCACAGTTGCGTAATCTCCCGCCGTCGCTGCGCTGGGGTCGTGGGGGAAACAAGCAGAATGGTGTCCAGTCCAGTCTTTCGGGCCTTGTCGCAGGTTGTCCGGGCTTCGGCGGAGGGCAGGTCCGGAATAATCAGCCCGTCAAAGCCGGCGGCGTTGGCGTCAGAGGTGAAACGATCCACGCCGTAGCGAAAGACAATCGAATAGCTCACCATCGCCACCAGCGGCAGGGAAACGCTCGCGCGAGCCTGCCGGATGCAGTTGAAGACATCGCGAACGCGGGTTTTTTGGGAAAGCGCGTGGGTGAACGCTTCCTGGATAATGGGGCCATCGGCCACCGGATCGGAGAATGGAATACCGATCTCGATGGCGCTGGCGCCGGCGGATTCAATGGCCGGCAGTAGGGCGGCCGTCGAATCCAGACCGGGGTAACCCGCCGGAACAAAGGGCATAAGGCCGATCCGGTTACACCGACGCAGGTCGTCGAAGATCGCCGCGAGGTTTTGTCGTGGTGCGGTCACAGGCGGCGGATGATACGGCCGACGGGAGGAGGGTCAAGCACCAGGCTCGTGGTCGCGCAAGTCTATGCGTGCAATTGACGATCCAGGTGCCCGAGCTGGTCCGCGATGGCTGGATCGTTGTGCGTGTCTTCCTCGATCGTGCGTACGGCATGGAGGACCGTGGTGTGGTCGCGTCCGCCGAAATAGCCGCCGATCTCCTCGAGGGAATATCGTGTGTGCTTTCGGGCCAGGAACATGCAGACCTGCCGGGGGAAAGCGATGCTCTTGTGGCGTTTCTTGCTTTGGAGATCCGAAACGCGCACGTTGTAGTACTTGGTGACGGCCTCGAATATCTGCTGAATGGTGATGCTTTTCTGTTCGGCCGTGGCGCTTTCGCCCAGAGCGGCCTTGGCCAGTTCGAGGTCGATTTTGCCACCCTGGAGCATGCCCATGCCCTGAATCTTGACCACCGCCCCCTCCAGTTCGCGGGTATTGCTTTCGATCTTGGCGGCGACATAGCACAACACATCGTCCGGCAGCACCACGTCCCGCATGCGGGCCTTTTTCTGAAGTATGGCGACGCGAGTCTCGTAGCACGGCCTGTCGATGCGGGCCACCAGACCCCAGTTGAATCTGGACACCAGGCGTTCCTCAAGTTCTGGGATCTCGCTGGGCGGACAATCGGCTGAGAGAATGATCTGCTTGTGTCCCTGGTAGAGGGTGTTGAACGTGTGGAAGAACTCTTCCTGGGTGCGGTCCTTGCTGGCCAGGAAATGAATGTCATCGATCACGAGCATGTCCACGTGGCGGTAGCGATAGCGGAACTGGTTCATGTCGCCGCTTTCTACAGCGTTGATGAACTGGTTGATGAACGAATCGCAGGAAAGGTAAAGGATGCGCGACGTCGGGCGCTTCTCCATCATGCTCTGGCAGACCGCCTGCAGAAGGTGGGACTTGCCCAGTCCGACGCCTCCGTGGATGAACAGTGGATTGTAGGCCACTCCCGGATTCTCGGCGACCGCGATGCAGGCCGCGTGCGGCAGTCGATTGCACGGTCCAGTGACGAAATTGTCGAATGTGTAGTCGGGATTCAGTGGCATTGGCGAGTCATCGCCGAAAACGCCGCCAACGGGCAGGTTCTCGCAATGGAAGGAAACCGAGACCAACCGCTGCGTGATGCTCTGGGCGGCGCTGGTGAAGGGCGCCTGGCACTGACTCTGGCAGAAGTTGAGTTGCGCGGGCGTGGCCACCGTCACCTGGATCACGCCGTTGGTCAGTTGTCGCGGAATCATCTGGTCGAACCAGTTGCGGTTGAGTCCCGGATGCTGGATTCGCACCGCCTGCAGGATTTGTCTCCAAAGGGCTGGATCGAAATGGGTGGACTCGGCCGGTCGTCTGGTTCCGGTCTCCCGCATGATCGGTGTATGAGTGGATGGCATGGGTGTTTCTCGTGAGCACGGACGGAACAATACCGACAACCGCTCCTCGATCGGATCGCGGAGAATGCCCTGAACCGGTCCGGGCTCAGAACTCGCTTAGTGTCTGAACATACGCCATTCCGCCGGGATTCGCCCGCCGGAAAACAAGTGCATCGCATTCCATCAAACCACCGCGGAGACACCACCAGGTTCATTCGAGCCTTCGACAGACGCCACGGAAAACGTCGCTCCACGATGTACTTTCACCTTAGCGAATTTTCCGGCCGCGCCAATAGAAATCCCGCAGCATCCGGACAATTCCATGAAAGCTCTCTTACGGCCCAGAGACGTTGTGGGCAAGCCCTTGATTTTCTGCGAAGAATCATTCCGCGCCGCCGCGTTTCGGCGGCTTCAGTCCCAGTTCGGCCATAACCATCTGCAGGTCGTTCCACACCTGTCCCCGCACCTCGGGCGTGTAAACCCGCAGAATATACGAAGGATGCCATGTCGGCATCACTTTAATACCCCGAAAAGTGTGCCACTGCCCGCGCAGACGCGACATCGACAGTTTCTGCCGCAGGATCGCCCTTGTCGCCGTCAGTCCCAGCAGGACGATGACACGTGGACGGATCACCTCGATCTGCCGCAGCAAGGTCGGGATGCAGGTTTCCATCTCGTCGTCCGCCGGCGCCCGGTTGCCGGGAGGACGACACTTGACTACGTTGCCAATGTACACCTGCTCCCGCTTCAGTCCCATGGCGGCGATCATCTCGGTCAGCTTCTGTCCGGCCCGCCCCACGAAAGGTCTGCCCTGCGCATCCTCGTCGGCGCCGGGACCTTCGCCGATGAACATCAGCGATGCTTCAGGATCACCTTCACCAAAAACCGTGTTCGTCCGCTGCTCGTGCAGTCGGCAACGCGTGCATCCGACCACCCGAGAGGCGGCCAGTTCATCGAGCACTCTCAACCGCTCCTGAAGCGGCAACGGCGCCGAGGTGAACGGCTCATCCGTCCACAATGGGACTTCCGACGCCATGGGCGCCGGAGCGGGCGTGACCGCAACGGGCACTCTGGTGGCAGTCGGCAGACTCCGAACTGCATGAGCCGGAGTTGGAGCGGCGGGACGGCCCTGTATCGGCTGCGCCGGGGGCGCGGCTGCCGGTGCGAGTATCACAGGTTCGCCGGATAGACCCATTGCCCGCTCACCTGCAAGCCAGAGTTTCAGTCGATGTCTGATCACATTGGACATGGCTGCTCTCGCGTCGGAGAAGTGATGCTCGGATTCGTTTCCTCAGAGGCCGAAATCGGCGACTGCACTGGTGGTGCAGCAGATGCACCGATCACCGCAATGAACGACATCGCCTTCCGTAAGCGATTAATTCATAATGGCTTACGGAAGGCGATGGGAGCGGAACGGAGAGGGCGGGATTCGAACCCGCGGTGCGGTTTAAGCCGCACACAGCATTTCCAGTGCTGCCAATTCAGCCGCTCTTGCACCTCTCCTTGCGTTGCAGGCTACTATATCCCATTTTCAGGCCAAGACAATGGGCGAACATTGAAACGCGGCCAGCGCGCAGCCGCTTGTCCTTGTCAGGGTGGCGGTTGCCCAACCCGATGGCGTTGGAGTTTACGCGATCTGCGCCAGCCGATGGGCACGGGCGGCGCGGGCAATACCGGGCAGGACATAGTCGCGGGCAACCGCGTCCCAGGACATGTGGCGAGCCAGTTCGTAGCCGCGATTGATGAATTGCTCGAATTCCTCGGGAGCGCGCGGCAGGCGTTCAATCAGTTGGTGGGCTACCTGTCTGGCCACCTCGTCCTCGATCTGGTCTCTTTGCGGCTGGGCGATCGAAAGCGTCTGCTCTGCCCGCAGGTCATGCTGGTGGATGGCCGTATAGTCGGCCACAATCACGTTGGGGGTCGGCTTGCCGCCGGTCACTTTGTCCACAAAGCCGGCACACCCGCAGACACTGGAGAAGACGCAGATGCCGCCGAAACTGATGGGTTCGACCTGGGCGATGCCGAAGGGTTCATAGATACTCTGACCAAACTCCACGTCGGAGCCTTTGCGAATGTCCATGAACTCCATGTCGGCGGGCATGCGCTGGCCACAGAGGTTGCGCTCCCATCCGAACTGGTTCACGAACACGACCTTGATATTGCGCGCCTTGGCGTTGAATTCCTGCACCGCCTGGTAATAGAGCGCTTCCCCATGGGACAGATCCGGAAGGCCCTCACGGTGGACGACCGGCCAGTGATAGGCCTGTTCCATGCGGCGGGGGTCGTCCGGCCGGCGAGCGGGGATTTCCGTGCTGAGGGTATACATCACCGCTGACTCGTTTCGCTGGCGGAGCATCTTCTCGAGATGCTCCAGGACGCGCAGGTCGCGCCACAGTCCCTTGCTGGGCACGAGCCGCGTGACGTGCGTGAAAACATAGTCTGGCCGATAGTCCAGCAGCGTCTCACAATAGGCCTGCAGCTTCCTGCGGCTGGCCATCTTGTCCTGAACGGTGATCTTGCCACAAGGGACGCCGTTGTAAGCCAGTTGCGAATCAACGTGCAGGAAATCGGCCCCGAGAAAGCGCATTTCCTTCAGGACATAGTCGCCGACGGCGAACACCTGATCGAGATAGCGCGTGGCCTTGACCAGTGCGTGCTTATAGTAGCCCGCCTGGGATCCGAAGACGTCCTCGACGTACAACCCCTGCGCCATGGCCATTCGCATCACGTTATAGAACATGGTGTCGTGGCCGGCGTGTCCCTCAACCAGCCGCCGCATGGTCGCGACCTCGTGGGCGTAGAAGATGGTACGGAAATTCGAGTGTGGATTGTCGAGTTGGGCGGCCAGGGCTGTCGGCACCCCCATGTATTCGTGGGCCAGCACCACACATGGATCGGATGATCCGGTAATGCCAAGAGCGTGGAGGGCGGCGATCGCGGGCGGACCGAGGCGCACCCATTGCTCGTAATCCCAGGTGCCGTCGTACTTGCTGGAATCAATGCCGAAGCGACTCCACATCTCGTATTTGAACTCGGCAATGCGAGTTGCGTCAAATCGCGAGACGTCGATGAGCAGTACGTCGGGGGCGCTGGAGACGCCAGTGGTTCGGTCAGTGTAGCGGCGGCGCCCATAGACAATGCCTACGCCGTATCGCTGCTCAATCTCCCGGAATCGCGCGGCGAAAGGGGATCGACTCAGGCTGTCCATGCTTGAGTAAAGCACCTCTCCCTGCGGACCGAGCCGATGTTCGCCTGTGGCGTCGGTCGGCCAGAACGGTCCGACAAGAATGTTTCGTCCGGTGCCCTGGAGATAGAGGGGGCTGGTCAACAGCCCCTCGAGAACAGCGCCGATGCCCCCGATTTTTTGAATTGCTTCGTGCGTAACGTGAACAACCGTCGGCATACAAGATTCCTTTCCGTGGCCAGATCAATTCCAGCAACCGAAATTATCGGTCGCACTCCTCGCCCTCGACAGCGCGTCGAAAGCGTTGCCAATAGAAGATCGGCAAAATTGGCGGGGACTACCAAGAATGGCGGGAAACGACTGTTGAATTGTACTTCGCGGGCACTCGGAGCCTCTCGCCGTGATTGCCGATATGCAGTATACCCATTCTATGACTGCCATGCCCCAACAGACCACCGAACTCCACCGCAGGGACTTGCCTCCACTTCACTCGCGCAGCGTTCGCGTCGCCCGCGAAGGGCATCTTCGGCGATCCTGGCCATCGGCGACCGGCGAATTCTTCCGTATCTATGGCGACGAACCGCTGGTCCTCGATGTGGAGTTCAATGAAGACAGCCCCTGCACCGAGGCCAGACTCTGCACCAACCTGTTCGGAGAAGCCGGTCAATGGAGCGAGGTGGCGTTTACTCGCAGTGCCCCCGGCCGCTTTACCCTCTCGGTCTTGCCTCCAAGGTGCGGCATCTTTCTGTTCAAGATGAAGTATTCGCCGGATGGAGGGCAGACCTGGTATCTGGACCGGGGGCCCTTCACAAAAGTGATTGTGGATCCGGCGGCCGCGAGGGACATTCGTCTGTATACGTTCATCCCGAGCGTCTCAGGCCATATTGGCGACTGGATCGCGGCACTGGATCACATCCGGAATCTGGGGTTCAATACCGTTCACCTGTTGCCCGTGACGAAGATGGATGCTTCGCAGAGTCCCTATGCGGCGGCCGACTTGTTCAGTCTGGATCCTGCGTTTCTCAATCCGTCGGATTCGCGGGACGGACTGGACCAGTTTGAGGATTTCGTCCGGGCGGCGAGGCAGAAGGGGATACGATTGTGCCTGGACCTGGTGCTGAACCATATCGGCATCACCAGCGAGGTCGCCAAGCGATGTCCGGAATGGATCGGTGTGGACAAGCACGAGCGCGACGGACTGCTGCGAGCCGGTTGCTGGCACATGAACAACTGGATCAAGTGGGAGGACCTGTGCCGGATCAACTATGATCATCCCGAGCCGCTGATGCGCCGCGAACTGTGGGCGTACATGAAGCAGTACGCGCTGTTCTGGGGCAACTATGCCGCGTACACCGGAGGGATGATACGCCTTGACAATCTGCACTCCAGCCATCCGGATTTCATCGAGGAGATGATCCGCGAACTCCGCGCCGCCTATCCCGGTCTTGTGATCCAGGCGGAGTTTTTCTCCGATTCCAACACGCTGCTGAAGGCCGTCGCCAGAAGTGAACTGAATCTTCTGCTGGCGACGCCCTGGGAGTATCCGTTTGCCGAGCGGCTGCGGAAGTATCTGATGTATATCCACGAGATCGGCCAGAAACTGCGCTTCCTGGTTCCGATCAGCACGCACGATACGAGTGCTCCAGCGCAGCTTTACGGTTCGGCGGAGGCAGCCGTGGCCCGCTATTTTACCACCGCTCTTTTCGGCACTGGCCAGACCGGCATTGTCCAGGGCACAGAGCGCGGAGCGCTCGCACGGATCAACTTCATTGCCAACCGCGTGGCGCCGTCGTTTCCAACGCCGCACCGTTTTGACGCGGCTATTCGCAGGATCAATCAACTGCTGGAGCGGCACGCGCTGTTTCATGAAGCGGGCAACATTCGGTTTGTTGACCAGGGGCACGGCGCGCTGATGGCAGCTGTTCGAGTGTGCAGGAAGACGCCCGGAGAGCGGTTCTTGCTGGTATCGAACCTTGATGCCGGCGGGTCGCATTCGATCTCGCTGGATCTCGGGTCGGTGGTTCAGGCCGGCCAGCCGTGTCGCCTGCAAGAAATGATGAGCGAAACGACCGTGATCCTGAACAACAAGACGTTTGAACTGACAATCGAGCCATGCGGCGTGCGGGCATATCGAATCGAGGTTGCGTAGGAGCAGCAACCCAAAGAAGAACAACCGGGCAAATGCTCAGGCGCAAAGGGGACTCGGCCGATTGTTTCACCACGGCGATGGTTCAGGCGGGCTGAAGCGCCGAAATGCATTTGTGGCGGCGGCCGACGAGAATGCGACCGGGGAAATGCTGTCGTGGCGGAGAAGCACCGTCTGCCGCCTGTAAAATGAGCCGGGCGACAACCTCCGGCGTCAGGTCTTCCGGCGGCGAACCACGCCGTATGAGCCAGCGCCTGGCCGACTCATGCGCCAGAATCGCCGGTAATCCTGCGAGCAGCGTCGTTGGAAACCTCTCCGGCAGTTCAATCGCTTGCCTGCGGGTCCACTGTCGCAGGCTCTCTGCTGCGAGCCTTAGTTCCAGCAGCGGCGCGACAAGCTGGCGATTTGCCGCCAGGAACTGACGGATGCGGTTCCGTTGATAATCGGCCGACGTGTTTGAGGCATCCTCTCGCCATGTCTGGCCCAGTTGCCGCAGGTAATCAAGAATCTCGCTCTTGCGGACATCGAGCAGGGGGCGATAGAGCCGTAGTCCGGCGATCTTCGTGAGGAATTCCATCCCACCCAGACCGGCCGCCAGGCTGCCGCGCAGGATTCGTTGCAACACTGTTTCGGCCTGGTCGTCGGCGTGATGGGCCAGAAGCACGCCGGAAAGGCCGTGGGCGGCTACGACCTGGCCAAAGAGCATATGTCGAATCGCGCGGTATCGGGCGGATGGATTAGCGGGGAGCGACGTCACGCCGGACTGGAACTGTGAAAGCCGCGCGGAAGTCAACGGGACGCGGAACTGCCGGGCTAGATCCGCGACGAAACTCGCATCCGCCGTCGAGTCCTCGCCGCGAAGCTCGTGATCCAGATGTACCAGGTGCAACGGGCAGTCGGGGCGGCGATCGAGCATCAGTCGCAGCAGGGCGGTCGAATCGGCGTGGCCGGAAATCGCCAGCGCATAGGGGCCTGCGGGCAGTGTATCGAGGCGAAACATGGCACGTTACTTGGAAAGGTTTGGCCGCGACGGAAGGTCGGCGCGGACGGCTGGAACATCATCGTCGTTGACGCCGTCGAACTCTGCGCGGGTGCCGAGGTTCACCTGCGGGGGAATGGCCGCAGGCGCGGTCTCGGGGATGTATTCGCGAACCATGGGTCCCAACGGCTGAAAAATGCCGTCGAAGACGGTGGGGCCCTTGATGCCGGGGGCCGGGAGAAGTGTCGACCAACGCGGCCGGCCGATGGTTGCCGGCAGAACGAACGGGCGCTCGGGCAGCGGTTCAAGTTTATGGCGCGGCTTTTCCGGAAGGACCACGGGAGGCGGGGGGGCCACATTGGATGTATCGGCCAACGGGGGAAGGTCAAGCGTCTTTCGACTGGCAGCGGGCATGAGGTTGGCTTCCAGATCGCGATTGCGCAGGCGCAAGTCTGCTCTGGGCAACGACAACCGGCGCACCGGACGGCTGGGTTGCGCGTCCACTTCGGGGGTTGGCTTAAGCGGCTCGTTGAGGAAAGGAAGCCTCGCAGGCCTGGTCGTCGGTACGGATGTCGACGCTGGTGTGGCAGCATGGGATTTCCCGCTACAGACCGCGGCGACCATTGCGGCAAACAACAGTGTTATTGTCTTTGCTGAACTGATCATGGCGATCCTCTACTTGATCTGCGCAAGCTGTCGTCGGGCGGTTTCGGCCCAGGCGGTGTTTGGCAATTGGGAGATGATGCGCTGCAGGTGCTTACGCGCGTCGGCCGGGCGGCTCCGTGCCAGGCATATCTTGGCGCTTTCACTCAGTGCTGCGCCCGCAAGCTCTGGATAATCATACGCATATGCAACCATCAGGAAGCAATTCAGGGCTTCATCGGGCTTGTCCATGGCGAGATAGCATATGCCGGCCTGATACTGGGCCTTGGCGCTCAGTTCCCCGCCGATGCGCCTGGATACCTCTGTGTAAGCAGTCGCCGCTTGTTCATACTGCTTGAGTTGTTCGCACGCTTGAGCAAAGGCGAAACGGGCTTCGAATAGCAATGCGCTGCCGGGATGCCGTGTGGCGAAGTTCTCCAGGGCGTTGCGCGCATCCTGCCACCGCCCCATCTGGGCATAGGCGTGGGCAATCCGCAAATTGGCCCGGTCGGTAATCCCCTGCACCTGCCGGTTGGCCCGGCGCTCTTCCAGCAGCGGCTCGAGTTCCCGGATCACACCCGCCCAGTCCTTCTGCAGATAGTAGGCGTCTCCCAGGCCGGCGCGGGCGTACACGATGGAGTAGCCCTTCGTGTTCTGCAGAACCGCCTGAAATTGTTCGGCCGCAGCCTTGGGATCGTTTGCCGTCAGAAACGCCGCCCCCAGTCGCAGACGGGCTCGCTCGGCGACATCCGGCGGAGGATTTCCGTCCAGCAGTTGCCGTAGCAGTTTAACCGCTGGACCATGTTCCTCTCGCAGCGACAGCAGTTCGGCCAGTTCGAACCGCGAGTCGTACGCAAGTTGCGATTCAGGCACGGCGTCGATCAGCGCCGAGTAGCGCAACCTGGCCTGCTTCTCGGCCGGCTGCAGCGGGATCTGCGACAATGGGATTTCCGGCGGGCGCACGGCGCTGACGGCCGGGTCGTCCTTGGGAAGTGAAGCGATGATCTTTCGAACGGCCTCCTGCTGCATCTTCTGCCGGGCCGCCTCGACCTCGGCGTCACCGATCGTGCGATAGGCCCATGCCGCGTCGTAATTGATGTGCGCCGCAAGCTCCGAATCGGGCGAATTAGCCATGATCTGCCGGGCAGTCTGCGTCAACTGGTCCGCCACCTCCTGAAGTCGCTTCATCGCCGCGTCGATCTCGGCCTTGGCTTGCTCCCGGGCTTCAGGCTTGGACGCGTTCCAATACGCCCGGCGCGCCGTCTCCAAGGCGGCTACGGCGTCATCGCGCATGCACTGACCCACGCGCCAGGGGGCTTCGGCCGCCT
>CAYSSA010000064.1:19647-21152 GCA_964433485.1 uncultured Tepidisphaeraceae bacterium
GGGAACGCCTTGGCGATGGCAAGGAACAATTCGCGGGCCTGGTCTCGTTTGCCCGCCTCTTTCAATGCCAGCGCCAGGCTGTATTGCAGCACCGGCACGTATTCGGCCAGTTTCGGATCCTTCAGCATGGCCGCTTCGCGCTCCTGTCGCACCTTGTTGAGGTAATCGACCGCCTGGTCGGGTTTGCGCGACAAGCGGATTGCGTCGCCCTGAAGGATCATGGCCATCGCCGCGTAGGGTGAACTGGCCAGCGGTTCCTTCTGGAACTTGGCAAACTCAGCCGCCGCGGCCGCGCCAGCGCCGCGTTCGCTCATGTAACGAGCCAACTCGAACGTGGCCGCGGCGTAAACCGGGTGATTCGGATATGCGGCAACCAGTTCCATCAGCGTTCGCCTGGCCATGGTGTCGTTCTGTCGCTTCTCGACAGGATCCACAATCAGTTCGGCGGCCTTGGCATAGGCAAAAGCCAGTTTGAACTGCGCCTCGGGCGCTTCGGGCCTTGGCTCGGCTGCCTGCGATTGCAGAAACGCGTTGAAAAGGGCGATGGACCGCTCAATCTGCTCGATCAGGCGGTTCTGGGCGATGGCGTCATCACTGACGGGCGGAAGCGTCCGCAACAGACAATCAGCCTCGAGATACGACACGCTGCCCAGCTCCCCCATGCGATCGGCGTCGGGAATTGCGGCCAGCAGTTTCGCGGCCTCGGCGTACTTGCCGGAATCGTAAAGTGCCATGGCCTGACCCTGCCTGGCCAGAATCGCCTGCGGGCTGTCGGGATACCGGTCGAGAATCTTCTGGAACCGTCGCATGGCTTCGGCATAGCGGCTGGCTGGGTCGGTCGGTTTGACTGCGCCGCTGGAAACCGCCAGCATGGCGTTTTCAGCCGACCGTGTCAGGATTTCCGGAATCAGTTCGCTCTTGGGGTAGTTGGAAACGAACAACCGGCAGACTTCATCCGAGGCGGCGTAGTCGCCCGCAAGTTGCAGCGACACCGCCCGCCGGTGCAACGCGCGCTCCACCAGTTCCGAGCCTACGCCGTTGCCGCCATTTCCCACCTTTGCGTAAGTCGCGGCCGCTTCCTTGAACTGTCGGAGCATGCGTTGGGTATCTCCGAGTTCGATCAACACGGTGGCCCGGCGGTGTGCGGCATCCGTGTCGGCGGCCGATACTGCCTTGAGCGCCTCCAGGGCCTTCAGGAAATTCTCCACGGCCGAATTAAGCAGGCGTTCGCGGATAATGGGGAATTTCGCATCGGCCGCTCCGATCTGCGCCTTGGCCAGCCAGCGCAGTGCCTGGTCGGCCAGCCGCTCGTCCGAGATTCCCGCAAGCGTCTGCATGGCCGCCGTGAACTGGCGAGTCTGTGTCTGGCAGATGCCCAGGTGGAGCGATGCCTCGGGTACGATAGCGGCCTGCGGTGAGAGTTTGAGGCACGAGATCAGTCGCTGTGCGGCTTCGGAATAGTTCTCCTGCTCGAACAAAAGGATACCCAGATAAAAAGCGCTTCG
>CAYSSA010000065.1:0-4562 GCA_964433485.1 uncultured Tepidisphaeraceae bacterium
GTGCTGTGGCTCATGGGCATCATGGGTGCCGCCTGGTGGCTATGGGTCTGGGCGGCCGCGGATGGCCCACCTGCTTGGCGCGCGGCAAAAGTGTATAGCTCTCGCCCCGGCCGCTTGTGCCCAGCAGGCCCTTTGTGCCGACGAACACCTCGTTGATTCCCTTCATGTCCTCCGGCGTCAGACCCTCGGGCTGCTTGTACGTCTTGACCACGCTGCCTTCATACCAATACACCGATACCGGCGGCATCTTGCCGGACTTGACGAACTTGCTCGGGCGCTCGGGCCATTCGAGCTTGCATGAATAGCTCGGATAAGTCACAGGATTCGCCCCTTCCACGGCCAGGCACTGCACGCTGGTCGGATAGGTCTCTCCCAGACCCAGGGCCCAGTTCGCCGGACCATACTGATGAATCCCCCAATCACCGATCATCATGGTGCCGTAGTCGAGAAACCCTCGCCAGTGAATGGGGTGAATCTTCGAACTATAAGTCCGTTCCTGCGCCCGACCCTGCCAGAGGTTCCAGTCCAGAGTCGCAGGCACAGGCTCTTCGGCCGGCCACCTGGTAATGCCCCTGGAGAAGCCGCCGCCATTCCATGAATGCACTTCGGTGACTTCGCCGATCTCGTCGTTCCAGATGTATTCGCAGGCAATGCGCGTCGCCTGCGATGAATAGCCCTGGTTGCCCATCTGCGTGGCAACCTTGTACTTCCTCGCGGCCTTGGCCAGCAGCCTTGCTTCCCAGACCGTTGAGGTCAGCGGCTTCTGGCAGTGGACCCCGATGCCCCGTTCCATCGCCCAGAGCGAAGCCGTGGCGTGCATGAAATCGGGAATGGTCACCGTCACGCCCTGCAGATTCTTGTGCTCCTTGTCCAGCATCTCGCGGAAATCGCGGTAGAGCTTGGCCTTGGGATACTTCGCGGCCGTCTTCTTCAAGTGGCCTTCATCGACATCACACAGCGCATAAATGTTCTGGCTGCTGACCGCGCCCACATCGCCCGCACCCTGCATTCCGCCCACTCCGATACAGCCTAGATTCGCCTTCTCGCTGGGCGCCGGTCCGGCCTGGCCGCCCAGAACATGCCGGGGCACGATCATGAAGCCGGCGGCGGCCGCGGCCCCGCTCAGAATCCCTCGTCGCGTCAGATTATTCGTGTTGCCGCCGTTGTGCCGTTGTGTCATGGCAAATCTCCTCGAAGCGCCAAAGTCAATCTGGTTTCGCCCGCACGCCGCCGCGAAATCGCAATGAGGATACAGATTCACCCTTGAAAATACAGGCCCGCCGGTCGAACTCGTCGCCTGCGAACACGCCGATCTCGAATTCCAAGCCCGACCGCCGTACACTTGATCCGACGTTCGCTCTGAAAGGCATCCGCGGTCTTATTCAGGTGTGCTTATGCGATGGCAGGAAAGCGGCCAGGGAATCGGCGTCATTCAGTTCACCATGGCAATACTCGCCGTGTGCGTGGCCGTCTTCCTCGCGCAACTCAGCGGCACGAGCCTGGCCCCGTTGCAGGCGTTTCCCTGGCGACTGGGACGGGGCGAAGCCTGGAGGCTGCTCAGCAGCACTCTGCTGCATGGCGGTATCCTCCATTTCGCCTTCAACATGCTCTGGTTCTACAGGCTCAACCAGGCCATCGAACGATGGCTCGGACCCTGGACGGCAATGGGCCTCTTCATCTTCCTGGCAGTCGGCGCGGGCTCGCCGCAGGCGGTCTTTGGCGGCTACAGCATCGGCGCCATCGGGGCCTCGGGCGTGGTGTACGGCCTTTTCGGGTTCCTCTGGGTCTGCCGGCGCCGCTACGACATCGCGGCCGAGGCCGTCACGCCGCCGGTCATACAGACCATGTTGGCCTGGATGGGCCTCTGCTTCCTCCTCAACTTCTTTGGCGGCAATATCGCCAACATCGCACACGTTTTCGGTTTGCTCTTCGGATGGCTGATCGGGCAGATTGTGGTCGCCACCCGTAACGTCCGTTGGCCGCTGATCGCGGGCACGGCAGCGCTGTGGTGCCTGCTGCTCTCGCTGACCTACCTGCCGGTGTGGAATACGGTGACGTCGCCAATACCCCGTCTCCATGAACGCTACGGCTGGGTGGACCTCGATGAATCGGACTGGAGGGACGCCGAGGAAAAACTCGGCCGAGTGCGGGTCGGGACGCTTTGAGCCATCTGCCGAGGCGCCGCGCCTTTGTCCAACATCGGTCGGCGGCATATGCTTTAGCATGATCCTCGCACCACGCATTCTGCTGGCCGCCGTTCTCTTGTTGGCTTCGTTCTCCGCCAGATCCGTCGAGCCCGGCTGGCAGCAGTGGCGCGGGCCGACTCGCGATGGGCGCGTCACGGGAGACTGGCCCGAGTCCATTGGGGAACAGAAGTTGCAATCACTCTGGCGGGTTGATCTCGACAAGGGATACTCCTCTCCGATCATAACGGCCGATCGGGTGTACACCGCGGAAACCCGCGACAGCAAACATGAGTTCGTCCGCTGCCTTGACCGCAAGGATGGCAAGCAACTTTGGGAGACCGGCTGGACGGGCGCGATGGCGGTGCCGTTCTACGCCTGGCGAAACGGCTCGTGGATCCGCGCCACTCCGGCCGCCGACGACGACTCCATTTATGTCGCCGGCATGCGCGACCTGCTGGTGTGCCTGAGCCTGGCCGACGGCAAGGAACGATGGCGCGTGGACTTCGTCAAGCAGTATCAAACCCCCCTACCGGATTTTGGCTTTGTCTCCTCGCCATTGGTGGTGGGCGATGCGATCTACGTGCAGGCCGGGGCCTCGGTCTTCAAACTCGACCGCAAGACCGGGCAATCGCTTTGGCGCACCCTGCGGGATGAGGGCGGAACCTGGGGATGCGCGTTCTCCTCGCCCATGTTCGCCACGCTGGCCGGTCAACAACAACTCCTGGTGCAGACGCGCACCCATCTTGCGGGCGTCGCGCCGGAAACCGGCGATGTGCTCTGGAAACAGGAGATCCCCGCGTTCCGCGGCATGAACATCCTCAACCCCACGCCATTCGGCGAAGGCATCTTCATGAGCTCCTACGGCGGCGCCACCAGCCTGTTCGCCCTGTCGCGCAAGGATGACTCGCTCACCACCGCCGAGAGCTGGAAGGTCAAGATCGAGGGCCACATGTCCACGCCGGTGGTGGTCGACGGACACGCCTACCTTCATCGCCGTGACCGGCGCATGTCCTGCATCGACCTGCGCGACGGCGCCGTGAAATGGACGGAAAAGCCGGGATTCTCCGACTATGTATCGCTTGTCAGCAACGGCAAGCTGATCCTGGGCCTGGACTCCACCGGCGAACTGCTGCTGTTTCGCGCCAACACCGACAAGTTCGACCTCA
Source organism: uncultured Tepidisphaeraceae bacterium (assembly GCA_964433485.1). Lineage (GTDB taxonomy): Bacteria > Planctomycetota > Phycisphaerae > Tepidisphaerales > Tepidisphaeraceae > JANYKD01. The sequence goes on from CAYSSA010000065.1 coordinate 3,353, forward strand.
TCGAACGCCGCCGCATCAGCGATCAGGAGACCTGGGCGCACCTGGCCGTCGTGGGCGATGAGTTGTTTGTGCGATCACTCAAAAAGATCGAAGCGTTTCGATGGACCAGGTGAGCCGGCAGGAAAAGCACCCGGCCTTCGCGCCTCCGGGCCGTGCAGAAGCGTGGGTAGCGTTGTCCCCGAACCGCGATGCCTCCTCTGCCTTGTCACCGCCGCCTTGCTTCTGGCAGGCCGATGGCGCTCGGCCCTATAATCCGGCCATGACCGATCCCGGAATAGATCCCCTTTCGCCTTTGGCTCGGCGCATCCTTTCCGTCGATTCCGCTACCGCATACACCCGGCTGGTGGTGTCGGGAGACGGCAATGCCGCCGCCCGCGGCCTGCTGGATTCGGCCACGCCACAGAGCCTCCTGGCGACGTTTCCCGCAAACCCCGAGGATGCTTCGGCGATTCTGAGCGGCCTTTGGCTGTGGCACGACTGGCTCGATGCCTCGCACCGGATTTCGCAGCAGAACCAAACGCCCACCGGCAGTTTCTGGCACGCCATCATGCATCGCCGTGAAGGCGACTTCTCCAACAGTTGCTACTGGTACGCCCGCTGTACATCACACCCCGTCCTGACCGCCCTCACTTCCCACGCCGGACAGATTCTGGGTCCTCTGCCGACCGACAAGCTTCTGCTTCGCATCATCCACAACGGCTGGAATCCCCGCGCGTTCGTCGATCTGGTGGAACGCGTTCACGACAACCCGGAGGATCCGCGCCACGCGGCGGCCGTCTCCCTCCAACAACTCGAATGGCGCCTCCTCTTTGACCATTGCGCCCGCATGGTCAGTCAACCGCAGTCCGCGCACTGAGTTTGGCGCGCCAATCGGCCGGGATGTCCATCGACTTGATGGCCCCCTGCTGCATCAGACAACACACGCTGATGATCCGTCCAACGCCCAGGCGCTTTTCCCGGCACACAAACTCCACCTCATAGTTCAGCGAACTCCGGCCCACCTCCATCACCCGCAACCGCAGTTCCACCTCGTCCTCGAAGTGCGCCGCCGCCAGGTACTCGCAACTGGCCGATACGCGGGGCCAGCCGACATCGGCGCCCTCGTGCCGCATTGTCACACTCAGGCCCAACGAACGGAAAAAAGCGTGCTCCACCTCCTCCATCCAGCGGAAGTAATTGGAGAAATGCACGATGCCGGCCTGATCACGCG
>CAYSSA010000065.1:4572-16247 GCA_964433485.1 uncultured Tepidisphaeraceae bacterium
CCTGATCAGTTTCCGAGAACTGAACGCGATGGATGATTGAGAAGTGCGTCGGCATAAATAAGGAACCGAAGAATCATGCCATGTGTTCCCAGAGCGTAACGATTTCCAAAACGTCGATGGCCGGATGTTCGTTGCAGTAGATCGTGCCAAGCCGGCCGTAGAAAGGTCCCGCCCTGGGATGCCCAAACCAGCCAAGCACCGAACTGCATCGAGGAAACAGCAAGAATGACCGCGGTTCGATCCGTCGCATCACTTCGTGACGCGTCAGGATCTCGCCCAGCGGCAGTCTTCGCTGAAGAATCTGATCGGCCACATCCTCACGGAGGCAGTCCAAGTCCATCCGAACCACGCCCAGTTCGATGCTGTCCGACCGGTTACCGGCCGTCAGGAATATTTTGCGAACATACTTGCTGCCATTTCGGCGTTCGGCCATGACATAGAGGTTCGGGGCGACGCCGAAATGCTCGGACAATGCCAATGTCATATGCCGCTTGTGGACCAGCAGCCGGCGATACGGCTCCGGCATGTCGGCAGCATCCACCTCGCGGACGGCCTCGGCTTCGCAATGATAATCCGGGAACGCGCCACACAGATCGGCCAGCGAATCCCGCGTATCGACTGGATTATGCGCAAGAGTGCTCATGTGTAACGAATGTTGCGGAACTCCGGCTCAAAGAACCGGCCAAGCAGGGAATCGACCCGCAGCAGACCGGCACGCGTCAGCCGAATCTCCCCGGCATCCACCTCAGCCATCTCTTCGGCAACGAGCGACCGCCAGGCATCCGCGAACGCCGCGACAATGTCCGTGCCGAACTTCGCCCTGAAATAGCCCGTGTCGATCCGCCCGAGCTTGGTCTGGAGAATCATCTCGCGAATCAGCCGTTGGCGCGGCGTCGTGGAAAGAGCGCGTTGAAGCGGCAAACGGCCCGCCCCCACAGCGTCGATGTACTGCTCCCACGTATCCACGTTCTGGTAATGCACACCCGCAAAATGTCCGAATGAGGCCACTCCAGTGCCTATCAGGTCCGCGCCGCGCCAGAGCGAGTCCCGATAGACGAACCCCGCGTGGGTCTTCGGGTTCACCAGCGTGTAGGCGCTGGAAACCCGATACCCCTGGGACTCAAACTGCCGAAACGCATAGTCAACCCACGCCCGCTTCTGCTCCCACGAGGCGATCGGAGTCTCCGCCTCCCCGTGGCCCCTGCTTTCCCGGGCAATGGCGGTGTTGAACGGAACCTCCATCTGGTAGATCGTCACCGAATCCGGCGCCAAGGCGATCGCCCGATCCACGGCCGACTTCCATTTGCTCTCGGTCTCCCCCAGCATCCCCGCGATCAAGTCGATGTTGACCTGCGGAAAACCCACGTCCCGAATCCAGTCCCAGGCGACGAAAACCTCCTTGGACCGGTGAGCCCGGCCATTGATCGCCAGTATCTCGTCGTCGAAGTGCTCGATGCCCAGCGACAGCCGTGTTACGCCGATCTTGCGTATGGTCCGCAGTTTCGACTCCTTGAGCGTGCCCGGCTCGCACTCGAATGTCACCTCCCGCGCGCTGGACCACGTCCATCGCTGATTGATCCGTTCGATCAGCCGCTCGAGTTGCGCATTGGAAAGAAACGACGGCGTGCCTCCCCCGAAATACACAAACTCGAATTGCCGCCCGCGCAAAGCCGGGGCCTCGGCATAGAGGTCGATCTCGCGCGCCAGCGCCGAGAGATACGTCTCCACTTCATCCGCATTCTTGTCCGTATAAACGCGAAAGTAACAAAACTTGCAGCGCTTGCGGCAAAACGGAACGTGGAGGTACAAACCCAGCGGGGCCCCGGGTTCCGCCAAACCCGCGCCGGCGCTCAAGGCCGAATGGAGCGAATCCAGATGACCGGCCGACCACGCCGAAAACGGAGGATAGTTGGCTACGAAATATGAGCCCACTTCAGTCTTCTTCTGAGATTCGGATACCGTTGTCAGTTGCATGTCGCATTCTCTCATTGCCCGATCGAAAACCGCCGCCGGCCGTCCGGATGGCCAATGATAGGCCCTTACCACGCCTGACGGTACATTTCCAGCAAATCCGCCTCGGCAAGCGCCCGGGGATTGAACCTCGCCGTCCATTGCCGGACCGCCGCCGCCGCCCGCCTCGGCAACGCATCCTCTGGAATGGACAAAGCCCGCAGATTGCGCGGAAAACCGGCGACTCCAGCAAACTCCGCGATCCGCTCGGCCAGCGTCTCGGCGTCCTCCTGAAGGTCGCAATACGGGTTCTCCCCCGCGCCGGCGTTGAAACGGATCACATGCGGCAGCATCAGACCCACTGCCACGCCGTGGGCAATGCCGAACTCCGCCGTCAACGGATTGGCCGTCGCGTGCGCGCCCCCCAGCATCGAGTTCTCAATCGCGCATCCGGCCACATGTCCACCCGCACCTCGAGCGGCGGATCGGGCTCCATCGCGCGAACAAACGCCCCGCTCAGCAGTTGCCACGCCCGCAGCGAGAAACCGCGGGATATCTCCGTACGCTTGATGCAGGCCGCGGTTTCAACAGCGTGCGTTATCGCGTCAATCCCCGTCGCCGCCGCGACCGCACGCGGCTGGGTGGCCGTCAGATCGGGATCCAGAATCGCAAGCTTCGCCAGCGCTTTTTCATCGCCACAGGCCATCTTCACATGAGTCTCGGCGTCCGAAATCAGCGCGAACGACTGCGCCTCCGAGCCCGTTCCCGCCGTGGTGGGAATGGCCACCATCGGCAGCATCGGCTTGCCGGCCTTGTTCACTCCCCAGTAATCCTGCATCCGACCGCCATTGGTGTACAGAAAATTGAAGCCCTTGGCAGTATCCATCGACGAACCGCCCCCAAGACCCACAACGATATCCGGCGCAAACCGATGGGCCGCCCGCCAACACTCCAGCACAGTCCGGGTCGTCGGATTCTCGACAACCTGATCGAACAGCACCGTCGGAAGGTCCGACTGATACAGCGATCGCACGGCTCGCTCGATGTGTCCGGCCTTGCGAATGCCTCCGTCGGACACCACCAGCACACGACTTCCGCCCAATTCCCTGACCCGCCGCCCAAGCTGCGCCAGCGACCCGGATCCGAAAAGCACCGGCACTCGCGACCCAGGAATACGCGTGATCTCCGAACTTGGTTGTAAGTCGAGCATGTCGGCAATGATAGCCTCTCCATTGCTCTCTGTCGGGATCTGCCCAGCGCTTTCCTGACCACAAGGGGACCGCGGCAGATCGAGCACCCCTCACATGGGCCGGCCTGACACGGGATACGCAGCCTCGCTCCAACCCGATCACCGCTCATCGCCCACTGACTACCGATCCCCACGGATAGAACTCGGCCCCGTGGCCGGTTGCGTGGTTGGCGCCGGCGCAAAGCCCGGTGGGAGCTGGACGATGGCAACGCGATTGGCGGTCATCTCCACCACGTAAAGCCGCCCGTCCGGGCCGAACGTCATGCCCATGGGATACTGAAACTTGTGCGGCCGGCCGGTGTCGTCGGTGAGAACACCGACGACACCGCCCAGCGGCGCAAACACCTGCACCACGCACAGCGTCGAATCGCTGATGTAGGTCCGGCCTTCACCGTCCACAGCGATGCCCTTGGGACGGTAGAGCTGACCCAGTTCGACGCCCCAGCGGCCGGCCTGCCCGGCCCAGCGGTCGGTGGGACTGAGGCGCTGGGCGCGGGCGCCGATGGCCTCCGTGATGTAGACATAGCCGTCCGGCGCGATCGCCACCATGAACGGCCAGCGGAACTGACCCAGACCCTCGCCGAACTTGCCCAGGAACGTGATCTCGCCGCTCCTGTTGTCGCGGATGCCGATGCGGTGGTTGTCGTTGTCGGCAAAGTAGGCCCGTCGCCCGTCCGGAGTCACAGCCACGCCGGTCGGCTTGAACGGCCGACCGTCTTGCGGAGCGAGGGCTTCGATGCGGGCCGCCAGGCGACCGTCGGGAGCCGAAACGAGCAAACGGTGATTGCCCGAATCGGCGATCCACAACTGGCCGGTCGCATCCACGCACACGCCGACCGGGCGGCTGAATTTCTCATCACCCACGGATTTTATCGCCCGCTCAAACTTGCCGTTGGCGCCGAAGACAACAAGACGGTCGTTGGCGCCATCGGCGACATACACCCGGCCGGCGCGATCCATGGCCACATCCGTGGGCATATGCATGGCATCCTCGGCCGGGGTGGCGAGCGTTCCGGCGATGGTGACGGGAATGCGATTGCCCTCGGGAACGGGCTCCAGGGCCGACACGCCCGCGGTAATCGCAAGAAACAGGACCGTCGAGCAAAGCCCCGCCGGTATGGCGGCTGAGTTCCAGACCCGATCAAAACTGGTGCCGCGAACACTCATCGCCTTACTCCTGAATATCCGGCAGATAAAACGGCTTGCCCTGCTCGATGCTGAGGATCTGCCTCACCACAGCGCTGTCGCGCAGTGATTTTACACGCGCGGGCGGATAACCAAGCGCCTCAAAATCGACCAGCCCCCTGCCTTCGGAATGGCACGGGGCACACACGGCCCCCTTGGGCAACACGCCTTTGTGCAGCATGTCAATGACGGCTTTGTCCGGCTTGCCTTTGCCGGCGGACTTGAGGCGCCGTGCCGCGTCCACCTGGGCGGGGCCTAATGAACCAAGTTGGCGGCCATCGGCGAACAGTCCAATCTTGGCGGAGTACTCGCCATGCACATGCGCGCGGATCCCCGTGCGCTCGCTGGCCAGATCGCGTATGACCTTGTTCCACGGCTCGCTCTGCGGATAGGCCGTCTGAAGCCGCAACAGCCACTGGCTGATCTGGCGGTTGCCTCCCGACTCATCCACGGCCCGGCTCAGCAACCCAACCAGCCGATCCGTGGCGCTTCGCGGATCGCGCGTAAGTTCGTCGACCTTCTCGAGCAGGCCGGCCAGTTCGAGCACGGCCGGTGTCCCACGAAGTTCGCGACCCGGCAGGCTGAACCATCTCGACGTGCCGCCTCTGGCGGCTTCTTCCGTGTGGCAGACGGTGCAGTCCACGAAAGTGGCGTGCATGTTTAGAAACGCGCGAACCTCGATGCGCTTGCCGTGAGGGACTGGTTCGTGGCAGCCGGAAATCGTACAGCTGTTCCCGGAGTCGGGATTGAACCACTGTGGAATCTGGTGGAAGTGTGCCAGCGGGCCACGTTGGGGCCCGTCGTCGTCGCCCGGCTTGGCCGGGCGGACCTGTGATGCCAGCAGCACATTCGCGTCAAGTCGCCTGGGTATCTCCCGGATTTCAACCGGCGCCGCCTGGCGGGTGAACAACAGATGCATGAGGAAATTGATCGATACAAAGCCGATCAGAGCGCAGGCCGTCATCAGCCCGGCGGCATAAATGCGGCGGACGATGCTCCTGGCCAGGCGAACGATCCACGAACGACGGGACACCTCATGCTCTCCGAGCGTAATGCCGTGAGCCGCCGCAAGCGCTTCCACCTCGCCCAGATGACCCTCGACCAGTTCTTCGGGCGGAACCTGCCCGGTGAGCGTGCCCGGCGAAACCGGGAAAACGGCTGGCGTCAGAATGATCGAAAAGATATGGACCACCGCAATGTAGGTAAACGCGAGATATGCCTCGTCGGAATGGATGATGAACGCGAAGTTGAGCACCCGGCCGGACGTGTACTCGGACACACTGGCCGCGCCCCACAGCACCAGGCCGCTGAGGCCCATGACCGGGATGCCCCAGAAAACGGCCCAGTACTCGAACTTCTGCATGAAGTTGAAGTGGCCGAAATGCGGTCGATGCCGGCGAAGAAACAGCAGGTAGGCAAACAACTGGAAGAACTGAATCACGTCCCTCGGCGTGATCATCATGGGTGAGTTCAACGCCATGCGCCAGAGCGGCTGCCGGTCGCCGGCCGCACGGGCGGTGCGCACACGCTTGATAAACGCAAAGAGCAGATAGACCAGGTGAAAAGCGAACACCGCCATCAGCAACACGCCGCAGACGCGGTGGACAAGCCGTGCAAGGGGCAGCCCGTGAAAGAGGGAAATAACCCAGGCCGCCCAGGTCGAGTCGGCGAACTTGATGGGCATGCCCGTGGCCACGAGCAGGATGAACGTGACGGCGAGCATCCAGTGCTGCACGCGCTGAAAAGGGTTCATACGCGTGAGCTTGGCACGGATTTCAGGAACATTCTGGAGTTTTCGGGCCAGTTCGACAAGCCGTTCGTGCTCGTGATCGTGCCGACGCACGATGGTACTGAAGAGGTCGAGAATGATGAGGATGAAGAAAACCACCATGGTGGCCGCCGTCAGCGCCACAAACATCGCGGCGACGTAGAATTCCAGCGATCGTGCCTGGGGGTTGAGATCGAGGTGAACGGCGGCCTGGCTCATGCCCGGCGGGGCGCTGGAGTGGCACTGCGACGTGCGGCATGTCGTGGAAAGCGTCGCCTGGTTGATGGAGGATGCGGGGTCGGACTTGGCCCGCATAAGGTGGACATCGCCCTCCTGTGAAGCATGGCAGTCCAGGCACCCCGCCGTCTGCCTGCTGCCGAGCAGTTTGGCCTTGCCGTGGAAGCTGTGCAGATAGCTGGCGACGGTGTCGTGGCTGCCGATCTGGGCGATGATTTTCGGGTCGCTGTGGCAGAGGGCACAGGTTTCGGAAAGCTGCCGGATCGACTGGGCCGGCGCCAGCCGCGTGGTGACGTGGTGGGCGTAATAGGAAGTGTCCGCCGGCATCTGCTCGCCGTGGCAGGTGTCGCAACGGGAGGTGACATCGGCATGGCCGATGGGTCGTGGCACATCATCCAGACCGCCGTACGCCGGCTGATTGTGGCAATAGAGACAGGTCGACTGGCCGGGCCGAAGCAGCGGCTGATCGAACTTGAGAGCCTGGAGTTTGGCCGTGGCATGGGCGCTGCGATCCAGGCTGTCCTGCATTCGCTGGTGGCTGAAGAGTATCTCGACGCCGCTGGACGGCACGAGGTGGCAGGCGCGAGTGCAGTTCACCGGCGTCTTGACGCTGTGGGGAATCACGCGGACCTCGCGCGCTTCATGGCAGGCCGTGCAGCGCAGCCGCGCGTGCGGGCCCATGCGGCGCGTGTAGTAGTCGGCATTGCAGAAAAACAACCGCAGTTCGCCAGTGCCCGGCTCGATCCGGCTCAGTCCGCGAAAACGGTGGCAGGATAGACAATTCTCCGGGTCCGTCTGCATTGTCAGGTAACTCACCGGCCCAACCGAGGGCCGAGTCGCTGCGGGCCGTGTCGATGCCTGCGAGACCACAGGCTGGGCCGCCAGAGGCATTGCGGCCATCAACGCCAGAATCCGCATCGCCAGCGCGCAGGCATGCCCAAGGCACATTGCCGGACTTGCAGGTCCACGAATCAGTCTGAAGCGTTGCGGACCATTGCCGTCCAGCGCGGGCAAGAATCCGCTCGCCGCGGAACTCATCCGGCTTGCACAGAGCGCGTGCGCGTTGCTCATCGCTAACCTCGGTTTCAATTTCCCGTCGAGCGACGTCAAAATTCCGGGGCGTCAGTCCTGTCCAGATGCCCAAGCGAGTTACTAGGTAGACGTGACCCCTCTGGTTGTCAAGGGAGATTGGGATTTGCCGCTGTTTTTGAGCATTCGAGCCGCATCGCGGCGTGAACGGCAAACCGCTCGTCCGCCGCCAGGCCCCGCCAGCCCCGCCATCGCCCATTTCGGAAAGCTCGATCCAATCGGTTGTCCAACACGCCATTGGCCTCAGCGCCGGAAAACGCCCGAGTTGAGAACGTGACGCAACAAGACCTGCGACAACTTGCCCGCCCATCTATCGGCCTCCATCGGACCTGGTTATCATGTTTATGGACATCGGCAATGCAGCAGGCTCATCCCATTTCGGCCAAGGACAAGCCCTCTCTGTACGAGGGAACAATGGAACAACTCGAGGGCATGCTCCGGAGCGAACGCGACTGGATCGTGAATCTGGCCAATGCGTCCGCACTCCTGTACGCGAATCTGCCCGGCCTGAACTGGGCGGGATTCTACCTCTGGCGAGGCGGCCAACTGGTGCTCGGGCCTTTCCAGGGCAAACCCGCCTGCACGCGCATCGCACTCGGTCGCGGCGTCTGCGGAACGGCGGCACAGCGCAGACAGACCGTGATCGTGCCCGATGCCCATGCCTTCCCCGGGCACATCGCCTGCGACTCGGCCTCGCAGAGCGAAATTGTCGTGCCCATGATTCACCCCAACGGCCACCTGCTGGGTGTTGCCGATTTTGATTCACCGAATCTGGCGAGGTTCGATGAGGTGGACGGACGATGGTTGGAGCGGATTGTGGCTTTGCTGGTAGCGGCCTGCGACTGGACGGACACATAGCTCCCAGAACTTTGCTCAATCACCCGCCATCCAGTAAAAAACCCTCGCGCGGACAATGGGTCCGCTCGTCAATGCCAAGGTGAGTCATGAAACAGTTGTTCTCAATCGTGCTGGCCCTCCTCGCCGTTCCCTCTATCGCTGCCGATGCGGTCAAGCCACTGCGTCCGCCGGCCGTCCCGCTGATCGCGTGCGATCCGTACTTCTGCATCTGGTCGCCGGCTGACAAACTCACGAACACGGCCACCACCCACTGGACCGGCAAGGCCCAGCCGCTCACCAGTCTTGTCCGCATCGACGGCAAGACATTCCGCCTCATGGGCGCTGAACCGGGCGATATTCCGGCCCTGCCACAAACCGCGCTCGATGTGCTTCCGACGCGAACGATCTATGCCTTCGAAGGATCCGGCGTCAGGCTCACGCTCACCTTCACCACGCCGGCATTGCCCGACGACATCATGCTGCTGTCGCGTCCGGTCACCTACCTGACCTGGGAAGCCCGCTCCACCGACAACGCCGCCCACGAAATTGCCATCTATTTCGACTCCTCCACCCTTCCGGCAGTGAACGTCCCCGACCAGAAGGTCGTCTGGTCGCGCGAGAGAATCGACGGCCTGACCACGCTCCGCACCGGAAGCAGCGACCAGCCAATCCTCCAGAAGCGCGGCGATGACCTGCGTATTGACTGGGGATATCTCTACGTGGCGGCCGCGGATAACCAGAAGCCCGCCGCCGTCATCGCTCCCGCCGGCGATGTCCGCGCAAGCTTCGGCTCCTCCGGCCAGATCTCTGGCAGCGATAGCCCCTCGCAGCCCACTGCCGCCCGGCAAGCGCCCGTCCTGGCCTTCAGTTTCAATCTTGGCAAGGTCGATGCCCAGCCCGTCGCTCGCACACTCATCTACGCCTACGACGACCTGTATTCGATCCAGTATTTCAAGAAGAACCTGCGGCCATATTGGCGCAGGAACGGCGCCGAGGCCGCCGATCTGCTCAAGTCATCGGCCGCCGAATACGCCGGCCTGCGCGCCCGCTGCGAGGCGTTCGATAATGAGTTCATGTCCGATCTGAGCAGGCTCGGCGGCGCGCCATTCGCCCGCATCGTCGCCCTGGCCTATCGCCAGGCATTCTCCGGCAACAAGATCGCCGCCGACGCCGCCGGCGCGCCGCTGATCTTCCCAAAGGAGAATTTCTCCAACGGCTGCATCGGCACCGTTGACGTCATCTATCCCATGGCCCCGCAGTTCCTGCTGTTCGGGCCCACGCTGACCAAGGCCATCATCGTCCAGAATCTCGATTACGCCTCGTCGGATCGCTGGAAATGGCCGTTCGCACCGCACGATCTCGGCCAGTATCCCCACGCCAACGGCCAGGTCTACGGCGGCGGCGAACGCACGGAGGAGAACCAGATGCCGGTGGAGGAATCCGGCAACATGCTCATCCTCATTGCGGCGCTGGCAAAGATGGAAGGCAACGCCGACTTCGCCGGCAAGTATTGGCCGGTCATCACCAAATGGGCCGACTACCTCAAGGCCAAGGGGTTCGATCCCGAAAACCAGCTCTGCACGGATGACTTCGCCGGACACCTTGCTCACAATGTCAATCTGTCGGCCAAAGCGATTGTGGCCCTCGGCGCCTATTCCCAACTGTGCCGCATGCGCGGAGACGCCAAAGCGGCCGATGAAACCCTGGCTTTGGCAAAGCAATTCGCCGCCCGCTGGATTAAAGAAGCCGACGACGGCGACCATTTCCGCCTCGCATTCGACCGCCCCAACACCTGGAGCCAGAAATACAATCTGGTCTGGGACAAGATCCTCGGCCTTGGGCTGTTTCCCGACGAGGTGCTGAAGAAGGAGATGGCGTTCTACCTCAAGAACCAGAAGAAATACGGGCTGCCGCTGGACAACCGCAAGGAGTACACCAAGCTCGACTGGACGCTGTGGACGGCCTGCCTCACCGGCAGCCGCGCCGACTTCGACGCACTCGTCGCTCCCGTACACGACTTCCTCAACGAAACCCCCGATCGCGTGCCCATGACCGACTGGTATCAGACGCACAACGCCCGCAGGGTCGGCTTCACGGCCCGCCCGGTCGTCGGCGGACTGGTGCTGCGGACGCTCTACGATGCGGACCTGTGGAAGAAATATGCCTCGCGCGACAAGGAAAAGCCCGCCTGGGCGCCGCTGCCGACTCCGCCGAAAATGGTGAGCGTCGTGCCCGCCGCCGACAAGGCCGCCGCTGAATGGAGTTACACCACCCAGAGACCGGCCGCCAACTGGGTCGCGCCCGATTTCGATGCCTCATCCTGGAAGACCGGAAAGTCCGGCTTCGGCACGGCCGGTACCCCCGGCTCGGTCGTCGGCACAACCTGGAACACCCCTGATATCTGGCTGCGCCGCCAGATCGAGATCCCGGCCGGTCAACTCAAAGACCCGCACCTTTGGCTGCACCACGACGAGGATGCGGAAATCTACCTCAATGGCGTGCTGGCCGCCCGCGTATCGGATTTCGTGACCGGCTATGACACCGTGGCCATGAGCCCCGCCGCCCGCGCATCACTCAAGCCCGGCAGGAACATCCTCGCGGTCCACTGCCGGCAGACTCGCGGCGGACAGTACATTGACGTCGGGATCGTGGACGTCGCGGAACAGAAGTAGCCGGATCCGGCGACCGCAGGACCACCGCCCACACAGGCTACTTCACCGGCGCCGGTTCACCCTTGAGCAATGCCCGGCTCCAGGCATTGAACCTCGTGTAATAGGGACCATGCGATCCCTTCACGTCCTTGTGCTCACCCAGCGGAAGGACGACGACCTCTTTCGGCCCCTTAAGTTGGTTAAACGCCGCGAAAACACCCGGTGCCGGACAGGTGGTGTCGATCAGCCCGACGCCAACCAAAACGGGACATTGCACACGCGAGGCGAAGTTCACCACATCGTAATAGCGGGCGGCGCCACGCACCTTGGCCGCGTCCTTCCCCTTCACCTGCCAATACCACATAGGCCAGCCGGGCATCCGACCGGCCTCCGGACCGTTCAGATCGCAACCGGCCGGCACCGATGCCATCGCGGCGGTGATCTTCGGATGCAATGCGGCGGCCACGATCGCCTGCAACCCTCCCTGGCTGCCCCCGGTAACCACCAGTGTACGCCCGTCCCAGTCGGGGCGTTCCGTCAAATACTGTGCCGCCCGATAACAGGAAAGATACATCCGTAGAAAATAACTGGTCTCGCGGTCGTCGTTGCCGATCGCGGGGTAGTTGTTCAGCGGACCGGTCGCCTTGTCCTTGTAAAACTGCTCGGACTCGTCGATGGGCAGTTCGTGGGCATTGATGTTCAGCACCAG
>CAYSSA010000065.1:16257-21073 GCA_964433485.1 uncultured Tepidisphaeraceae bacterium
CTCCGCGGCCCGACCGGTGACAAACGACTTGGGCAGCCCGTAGACGCCGGCCCACTGCACAATAAGCATGGCCGGCAGCTTTTCGCCCTGCTTCGGCCTGGCAAGCTGCCCGTAAATGCGCGATCCACGGATGTTGTCCATCGAGATCTTCCAGTAGTCCAGCTCCGGCTTGCCCGAATCGGCGGCGTCGAGCTTCGGGTTCGCCGGCACCGCCGACAGTTCCGAGAGCTTGGCCGCCCAGAAAGCATCAAAGTCCTCCGGCCGCGACTGGGCGGGCTGAATCTTCCCGGGCGACACGATGCCGCCGCCGGCCGCCTTCACGGTCTTGTCGGCGGCGGTCTTGGCGGTGATCTCTGCCAGAACCCAGCCCGGCTCGTCGAGCCTGCACTCGACCACCCCCTTGCCGTCGGTCAGCGACGCCTTGCCTCGGGCCAATTCGGTCATGCCACCCTTCTTGATCGTGTAGGCCACCTCCGGCAAGGCCGCGCCCTTGAGCTGAACCGTCCAGCGAATCGCCTGCCCCGGTTCGTACACGCCCCCGCCGTTCTCCGGCGCAACCAGCAGCTCCTGACCGGAAACAGTCAGCGCGCCGCACGCCATCCCGACCAGGAGGCAGGCGCGCAAGCTCAAGGAAACACCGACGCGAAAGCCCGAACCGAGAAAACCGTGTGACATCGGATGATTCTCCTTGAGAAGCGGATTATGGCACAACCATGCAGACGGGCCAAGAGCGGAGTAATGCTGCCACGCCTGTCATCCGCCCAGCGATCGGATGATGGTCTTGACGTCGCCGATCTGAGAAATCTTCAGGCCGAAGTTCTCCCCCACCTTCACGGCCTCGCCCAACCCGATCGTCTTGTTGTTAACCATCAGTTCCAGCGGTTCATCGTTGCTCTTGGTGAACTCAATGATCGCCCCCGCCCCGAAACGCATCACCTCGCCCAATGTCAGCTTGCGCTCAGCCAGCTTCACGATCACCGGAACCTGAAGCTTCAGGACGCGTTTGAGATCCACCGCCCCGGGCGAAGTTGTTCCATGCAATACGGGCATAGGCCAATCAACAAGGCTTTCAGTGTTATCGGTCCAGAGCCGCTTTGGTCTTGAGTACCGCCTCCCCCGACCACGCTATTTCACTTCCCATCGCTCCTTGGCAAGCCATTCACGAATCACCTTTTCGGCCGGCTTGCCCTCGGGAGTATAACCGCGATTGCCGGCGCCGCCGTCGCCGGGGGGCCATTCCCAGATCATGAAGCCGCCGAACTCCGGCACGCCGTACCAGCTCTTGAAGAACCCCTCCCAGAGTCGCTTCTGCAGATCCAAGTCGAGCGGAATGGTCTCCTGGGTATAGTCCCACGGCTCCTTGGCGGCATTGGACTGACTGCACCAGCCGACTTCCGTGAAGAAAATGGGTTTGTCAATCTGCTTCTGAAAATCCAACAGCTTGTTCTTGTACTTGATCCAGTTGTTCTGAATCTGCGCGACGGAAACTCGGTTGTCCTCGCCCAGGGTGTAGTAACTGTTCATGGACGCGAAGTCCAGCCACTGCCAGAACTTAACCTCCTTGTAGTGGTCCCAGTTGGCGGAGTAGGTCAGCATTCCCTTGAACGTCTTGCGGACCATGCTGATGGTCTTCTCCCACTGGTCGGACTGGTCTTCAGTGCTCACCAGTTCCGAGCCGATGACCAGCACATCAACGCCGTGGCTTTCGGCCACCCAGGAAAAATGGTGAAGCATGCCGCGGTAGCTTTCCCACCAGGCACTCCAGTCGTCGGGACGAATCGTCCCTCGCCATTCGCTGTAGGTGCGCGGACGATCCAACAGCACAATCGGCATCAACATCACCCGCAGATTCTTGCCCTTGGCATAGTCGATCACGCTGCCAAGCTGCGCCGGGGTGGGCATCATCCGCATGTCAAGATAAATGGCCGTCGAGCCTGCATTCTCCTGGTGTGCGTCGACGACAAAAAGCACGGAGTCCGCCCCAAGATCCACGATCTCGTCGATCGACTTGCGATACTCCGTCTCGATCCAGTCCACGCGCTGAATCTGCATGGCCGCGCCGCGCATCGGAAGTCCGATCGCCCGCTCGCCCTTGGAAGCCGGCGGCGCCGGACGCACATGCGATTTCCAGTTGTTTGGAAGCGGCGGCCCATCACCGGCCGTGGTCAACGCACACCCAAAGGCGATCGCCAAGTATACAACAACAGTGGTGATGATGAGTCCGCGAAACATGATCGATTGACCGTCCTGTGTCGGCCAGATCATAGTGGCTCGCCATGGACCGGGAAAGTGGCCAGCTCGGTTCGATGCCAAGGCCGGCCGACCAATAGAGAAGGCCCGCCGACGCGCGAGTTTCGACGGGCCTTTGCGAGGCTTGGTTCACGCGCCGTTGTCGGCGCGCACGCACAATCCTGCGATCACGCTTACTTCTTACTTGTTGTTCTTCCTCGCCGCAGGCTTCTTGGAGGTGGCCTCGATCTTAGTGGCCGTTCCCGTGGCGGGACTGATCTTAACCACCATGCCCACCTGCAGGTCACTCACCTTGCCGGCCGCCCCATCGATCGTGACAACGGTATTGGCATCGGTGGCGACGGTGATTTCCTCGGCGGCAGCGGCATCCTTCGCCCGCTTCGTGACCTTGATCTTCCCCTGGGCGTCGGCCGCAGCGCTGATCTTACCCGCCACCACATCCGCCTTGGCCGCTCTGTTTCCTTTGCCTGCACCAGCTTCCTTCGCAAAGCTGGTACCGACAAACATGCATAGTGCGAACATGGCAACGACGAGACCGAGCAATTTCATAAACTCTTCTCCTAGCCGTTCTTACGGCTATTGTTGGACAGGCTCTTCAGCTCGCCGGAACTCCCGCCGAGCCGGTTGAGTCATGTTGACTTTCACAATACAACGCCGCAGGACGACCGTTATTGTCTCCCAGCACTTTTTCCAATTCAGTGTTGGTGGTCGTGGCCATGACCATGACCGTCACTGTGGCTATGCCCATGAGACAGTTCCTCCGGCGACGCCGGACGGACATCCATGACCTTGAGGTCAAAATTAAGGGTGACGCCCGCAAGAGGGTGGTTGGCATCGATCTTCACCTGATCGCCTTCAACGCCCACCACCGTGACGATACGCGGGCCGTTGGGCGTATTGGCCTGGAACTGCATCCCCGGCTGGATTTGCGCCACGCCGCTGAAGGCGCTGCTGGGAACATCCTGGATCATGCGATCGTCGCGCACCCCGTAGGCCTGTTCAGGTGGGATCGAAACCTTCAGTTCATCTCCGGCCACCTTGCCTTCCAGGGCCGATTCCAGGCCTGGGATGATCTGACCTTGTCCGTGCAGGTAGGAGAGCGGACCGCGTCCCTTTGAGGTGTCCAACACCTCGCCGGAACCGCTCGTCAGCGTGTAGTCAATGGCAACAACCGAATTTTTTGCAATCTGCATCAAACGTTCCTTCTGGTAAGAGTCGGGGTGAGTGTAGGGGTGATCGACGAAACTGACAACACGCGCCCTCTCAAGCAAGAATCGATTCTTCCATTCAAGTCCCCATGTTGACCACCCGACCGCGTCCTCCGATACCGGCATCATCGAAGGACGGAGACAAGCCGCGTCCAATACCGCCCGCGGCGCTCCCGCCATGCTGAACGCCGTCAGGCGGATTTGCCCATGGAGCCCGCGCACCAACTCATCGACGCACTGTATCGCGATAACGCCGAGGCGGCGCGACGGATGACGCCGGAACAGCAGCCGCCTTGAGCGTCAGGATGTGCGCCAGTTGCTCATCGGACACCCTCAGCGGCGGCGGCAACTCGCAGCCGCAGAAACCGCAGAGCCTCCGCGCACCCTCGGGCACACAGCGACCGCACACTGGACAGCGCACTCTCATCGTCTTCCTTCCACGGACCACGACGACAAGAGTACGGTCCCGGCAAGCTCTGCCAATTAGAAATGAGGGCGGCGTCTATACCGCTATTTCTTCTTCTGCTCCCGCGCCCAGGAGTCCTTGAGGCCGACCGAGCGGTTGAACACCGGACGTTGCGCGGTGCTGTCCTTGTCGGCACAGAAGTAACCCAACCGCTCAAACTGGAACTTCTGTCCGGGCGCCGCGCCCGCGAGACTCGGCTCCAGCCGGGCATCGCCCATGACCACTTCGGAATTCGGATTGAGATTGACCTTCCAATCCTGGCCGGCGGGAAAATCAGACGGATCGGCCTTGGCGAACAGGTGCTCGTACAGCCGCACCTCGGCCTCCACGGCATGAGCGGCGGAAACCCAGTGCAACGTCGCCTTGACCTTGCGACCATCGGGCGAGTCCCCGCCCCTGGTGGCCGGATCGTAGGTGCATTGCACTTCCCTGATATTGCCGTTGTCGTCTTTGACGACGCCCGTACACCGGATGAAGTACGCATATCGCAGGCGCACTTCGACGCCCGGAGAAAGCCGGAAGTACTTGGGCGGCGGAACCTCGCGGAAATCGTCCTGCTCGATATACAAAACACGCGAGAACGGAACCAGCCGAGTGCCAGCCGATGGATCCTCGGGATTGTTCACCGCCTCAAGCTGCTCGGTCTGGCCGACGGGATAGTTGGTGATGACAACCCTGAGCGGATTCAGCACGGCCATTCGCCGCTGAGCCCGCTTGTTCAGGTCATCGCGCAGGAAGTTCTCCAGCACGCCGATTTCAACGGTGCTGTTGAACTTGTTCATGCCGATGTGCTTGCAGAACGCCCGGATCGCTTCCGGGGTGTAGCCGCGACGACGATATCCCGAGATCGTCGGCATGCGCGGATCGTCCCAGCCCCGGACGAGTTTTTCCT
>CAYSSA010000066.1:0-2339 GCA_964433485.1 uncultured Tepidisphaeraceae bacterium
AATTCTGTTGTTCTATTGCAGCTCCTTGCAGACTCGTCATGCCTGCCTGCCGCATGAGATTCAGATGACGCCGCTCGGCACCCCCCACATCGCGAGTGGCTCTTCACGGGGTGGGTAGCCCGATCCAGATCCCGGGAAATATTAACCAAACAGAGGCAAAAGTGGATCCACATCCACCAATTGCCCAGCGCGGGGCAAGAAAAGGTGAAAGAACATCCAGCTGTCTTTTGCTGACTGCACTATTTGAGGATGCCGGCCGGGATGATCGATACATGCTAAAGGTCGTCAGCGCAACAACTTATCGGCAGATGCCTCTGCGAGGCCATTCTTGTCACCATCGGTCACCAACGGTGGTATAAAGCAGCAATCGCACCGACCAAGTTCAAGGAGACACCGATGAAACGCTCCATTCTTAGTGCTTTATGTTTGGGACTCGTTCTTGCAATCCCTGCGCGAGCTGCTGAGACCGCCTTAGTGACTTGGGAAGAACAGGTGCGGGCCATGGGCTATCTGATCATGCATTTGTCCTCCGTCAACGCCATCAACGGCATCAACCTCAGCAAGCAGCAGGCCACAGAACTCAGAAAGATGGCCTTGGACATCGAGGGCTCGGCCGCTCGCATGCCACCACTGAACGGCAAATACCGAGCGGACCTTGAAGAAGTTCGCGATTGCTATCTTGAGGTGCGTAAACTGCTGTTGGTGGCGGAGGAAATTCCCACGGCGCTCCAATTGCGCGTAGACAAAGTCCGCACCATTGAAGCGACGGTCATCCGGCAGTCGCTGCTGTATCCCGTAGCCGGCGCGACCAACTGCCTGAAGTGTCATGGCCAGCCACCCCAGGGCGATATGCGATCTGCGGTGCTTTCCTCGTCGCCGTTGAAGGATTCGATCAAGCAGCCGAACCCCATCGAAGTGCATTTGGCCCACAATGTGGGATTGTTCGGCCTCGGAGGTGGACTGAAACTGCTGGGCTATGTGGACAAGGTGGATAAGCTGCTCCAACCAGAACAGAAGCAGGCGATGTCTGGTTTCACTTGTTGCATCACCCCGCCGAAATCCATGACCGATCCGGTGCGGGCCGGACAGGCCGCGAGCGGCGAACGGGAGATCGAACTGTTCCGTGCCGTCCGTAAGATGAATGATGTGCAATGGGAGGTCGCCAAAGCGCTGGGCACAGACTGGGTGGATCGCCTGATCATTTACAAGAATCCCGGGGCCAGGCCACAGGAGATCGCTGCAACGCGAAACAAAACCGTGGCTTTGTTAGAACGAGTGCGGAAGATCCCCGACGGAGACTTCGAACTGGATAAGTCCGGCCTCGCCTTGGAGTTACAGCGGATCGCGGGGACCGCCGACGGCGAACAGGCCGAAAAGGACCGCAAGTTCACTACCGCCACCTTCCTGCTTGTACCCGGAGCCAGCGAAGCCTATGCGGCAGTGATCAAACGTCTCGATCAACGGAAATGACACGCTCCAACATGCTGCCACTGGTCGGAGGTCCACCCCATGACTCGTCGTCGCTTCATCCTTCTGCTACAGCAACTGGGGATTTCGGCTGCCGTAGCCGAAACCCTCTACCCGTTTACCGCGGCGCGCGGAGCCGAGCAGGGAGCCGAGCATCCCGCGACCTACTGGCATCCGGTCCGGGATGGCGTGGAATGCGAGTTGTGTCCTCGGAAGGAGATTCTGGCCAGCGGTGAAACGGGCACATGCCGGGTACGGGTCAACCGCCGGGGCAAACTCATGACTCTGGGTTACGACCGGCCCTGCGTGCTCAACATCGACCCGATTGAGAAGAATCCGCTGGCGCACGTACTGCCCGGCTCGGAACTGCTGGCCATTGCCCACGCCGGCTGCAACATTCACTGTCCGTATTGCCAGAATTGGCAATTTTCGCAGAAGGGACCGGACCAGACCAGGAACATCGCTGACTTTGATCGATCTGCGGTCATTGCCAAGGCGGCGGGACGCAAACTCAAGGGGCTGGCCTTCACCTACACCGAGCCAACGGTCACGCCTGAATTCCTGGCCGCCGCAGCGCAGACGGCCGCCGACAAGGGACTCCTTCTGACGCTGTGTTCCTGCGGCTATATTCAGGATAAGCCACTGCGCGATATCGTGAAACCTTTTTCCGCAGTCACCATTACCTACAAGGGTGCAACTGAGCGGTTTTACCATGATGTCTGCGGCGCCGCACTCAAACCGGTGCTGGACTCGATGGTGACGATCAAGGCCCTGGGCAAGTGGCTCGAAGTGGCTACGCTCGTGGTTCCGACACTGAACGATGACACCGGTTCGCTTGCCACCATGGCTCGCTGGATCGTCAGGAACCTCGG
>CAYSSA010000066.1:2356-11171 GCA_964433485.1 uncultured Tepidisphaeraceae bacterium
ACGCCATGGCATCTCGAACGGTTCAATCCGCAGCATGAGTTGACCAATCTTCCCATGACGCCGCAGGCGACCCTCGAAAGCGCTCGCAAGATTGGCCATGATGCCGGCTTGAGGTTCGTCTACATAAGCAATCTGGCGCCGCACGAAGGCAATCATACCTACTGCCCCGGTTGTCGCGCGGCCGTCATAACCCGCCTCGGGTTCAAGATCATCCGTAACGATGTCAAGGATGGTGCATGTCCCAGTTGTCGATCAAGGCTCCCGGGAATCTGGGCATGATTTCGGGCGACCCGGTTCCCGCACGCAATCTTCTCTACGCCGCCGCCATCGGTGCCTTTGCGCAGCTTGCCCAGATTCTGCTTGTGCGCGAACTGCTGGACTCGCTCCGTGGCGGCGAATTGCTGCTGGGCGTGATCTTCGCGGCGCATCTCCTGGCCGGCGCGCTCGGCATCCTGCTGGCTTCTGCGCAACCAGGGCGATGGCTGTTCGCCCGCGGTGATGGCACTTCGGCAACTCGGTTGGGAGCTCATTCGGCGAATTCAGGAACAACACCCCGTGCCGCCGCCATCACCCTGTTACCCTTTCTCACGGCGTCCACACTCCTGGGTACCCTTGCGTTCGCGCGCATCGCCGGGACCACCCTCGCCACACCGCTCCACCTTTGCCTTTTCACTGCCGCAGGCTATGCCGTTCCCGTTCCCCTGCTTTGTGGCCTGCTGTTTGGTCGACTTCTTCGCACCAATGCGACCGCTGGCGTTGCGCTCTATCAATCCGACACTTGGGGCGCGGTAGCGGCCGGCATGGTATTCAGTCTCGCACTCGGAACCACTGCCGCATTTCCCTCCGCCGCAATTGCCGGAATCGTCTTGATAGCGGCCGCGTGGCTGGGGTCAGCCGATTCGTGGACCACCCGGCGGTCGTTTATCATGGCCTTTACCGTCCTGACGTTGTTCGTCATCGCCCTGCTACCGCTCGACAGAATCCTCGACCGCTATGCCTGGCACCGCCGATTGCCGGATCATGAACTGCGGGAAATCCGGGTCACGGCAAATGGCCGCCTTGCAGTTCTCGCCAGGCCGGGTCATGCGCATGCATCGTTTTTCCGTGGGGCCGCTCTGGTGGGCACAATTGAAGACCCGCCGCCACCGGAAGAGCGCGCGTTGGCGGATCTCCTTGCATGTCTCCTCCCCAGAATCCAAGAAGTTGTCATCGTCGGCGGTTCAGCATCCTCACTGCCCCGGCAATTCGGCAGACACAATCCCCGTCGCCTGTGCCTTCTGGACACTGATCCGACGCTGCTTGACCTCACACGGCAATACAGTTGCTGGCCCCCTGTCGCCACTGCGATGCAAGCTGATCCTCGCCGCGCAACTCTGAAACTCCTCGATTTCCAGCCTGACCTGATCCTCGTTTTCCCCGGCCATCTCGACAGTCTGTTGTCCAATCGTCTGGCGACTCTTGAGTTCTTCCACGGTCTTCACTCCCAGATGGCGCCCGATGGGATCATGGCCATCAGCCTTCCCGCCTTCGGCGCCGGCAGCGAATACATCAGCCCGGCGGTCGAATCACGAAACCGCGCCGTTGCCGCCGCTCTCCAGCGGGTATTCCACCATGTCCGGGCAATACCGGTCAACGGTTGTCTTCTGGTCGCGTCGCAACAACCCATTCCGCTCGATCCCGCAACACTCGCTCAGCGTCTCGCCGACCGGCCCAATGCCGCGCCCGCGATCGTCGTTGCCGGAGAGCAGATTCCCGTGACCCCGCGGAACTACTTTGACAGCCTCTTCGGCGGCGTACTGGCCGCGCAGAAGTCCCTCGACGGCTTCGACCGTCAGGAGGCGATTACCCGTTTCGAGTCGCAATTCGTTGACAACTGTGATCCGCCCAACTCCGATCTCCGTCCCCGGGCGCTGCTACCCAGCCTCGCCATCGGCGGCGAACTCACCGGCCACAACGCGTTCAACTATCGCGGCCTCGATCACCCCTGGACGGCCGTCATTTCCCTGGTGATTCTCATTGCAATCACGGCGTTGTTTCGGATTGGGCGTGGCAGATCCGGCGTTCCGATGTCGGCGGCTTTTCGCGCGATGGCGACAGGCTTCTTTGCGATTACTTTTGAGGTGGCGCTGCTCCACCTCTATCAGACGCGATACGGCAATCTAATCCACGAGATCGGCTGGCTCCTTGCCTGTTTCATGGCCGGGCTGGCTATAGGGGCTCGCTACGGCAACCAGGCCAGGACCCGGCCCGAACTGAGGCAGTGCCTGCCCCTGCTGGGGATGATGCTCCTGTGCATTCTAGTGGTTGTGAAGCCCGTGAAATTCTCGGCACTGATGCTGTCTGGCGGCTTTTGCGCCGGTACCCTTTTCGCGATGCTCGTGCGCCAACACCCCCGGCACGCCTCCAGGCTCTATGCCGCCGATCTCATCGGTTCCGCGGCGGGCGCGATCCTCATCGGTACATTCTGGCTTCCCAGCGCAGGTCTGACTTACTGCATGTTCGGCATCATCGTGCTTCTGGTCATCGCGATGTCATTTTCCGCATCATCGGCAAGTCGCACTTGCCCGGGCCTTGTTTGAATCGTAGATCGTAATTTGTCAGGCAGAACGCAACCCCGGCAGGCTGATCCATGGTGGACGGCCCCGAGGCGCCTGACACGACGCTCCCCTTCCCATTTTCTGGCATTGCCGGTCGCGGTCCGTAACCGCGACCGGCGATTTTTTTCATTTCGACCGCGCGATCATGCAACTCGGAAACGACCTTGCGGTAGTATTGCACACAATAGCCGAGTGTTCATGGAGTTCGTCGCCTCAGTCCGCAATCTCTCCAAGATCTACCGCAAGCCGGGAACGGATGTGGAAGTGGCGGCGTTGCGCTGCGTCAATCTCGACTTCGTCAGCGGCGAATACACCGCCATCATGGGCGCTTCCGGCTCAGGTAAGTCCACTCTCATGAATATCCTCGGCTGCCTCGACAAGCCCACTGGCGGACACTATGTCCTCGGCGGCGACGACGTCTCGGCCATGGAGGACGACGTTCTGTCTGAAATCCGCAGCCGCCGCATCGGCTTTATTTTTCAGAATTTCAACCTCATTCAGCAACTCACCGTGCTTGAGAACCTCGAAGTGCCTATGTTCTATCTTGGGGTGCGCCCAGCCGACCGGCGATCGAGGGCTCAGGCGCTTGCCCAGAAGGTCGGACTTGCCGAACGACTGGACCATCGCCCGATGCAGCTTTCCGGCGGCCAGCAGCAACGCGTCTGTATCGCCCGCGCTCTAATGAATGACCCGCTGATCATTCTGGCCGATGAACCCACTGGTGCGTTGGACAGCAAGACGGGACAACAGATCATGCAGATCTTTGATGAACTGGTTGCCTCGGGGCGAACCATCATCGTTGTGACACACGATCCCGGTGTGGCCAAACGATGCCATCGTGTCATACAACTCCATGACGGAGAGGTCGTCCGGGATGAGCGCAACGGCCGGGCGGCTTCCGCTGAACCTCTGGTCGACCACGCACCGTGACGCCGGCGACGTGATCAACGCGACCGCGATTGTCAGAACCGCCACCCGAGGCCGGTGACATACCGCACGTCATTTTTTCCCGCGTCCGGCGCCGGGGTGGCGTCGTATTTCCATTCGACCTTGAATTCCGCAAAGAACGAACCGACCAGCGCGGCCCGTATTCCGATATCGGTATTGAGGTTCAGATCGGTCAGATCCTCGACGCTGGGTAGGAATTCCATGTTGTTGAAAACGCTCACCTTCTCATTCAGCTTGCGGTCGTAGCGATAGGCCAGGCGCAGCGCGTAGTGGTCATTGTAGCCGCCATCGCGATAGTCTTCATATATCCATGCCAGACCGCCTTCGGTAAAGAAATTCGCGCGAGGCCCCTCCAGCCACTGATAGCCAACACCAAGGCTGGATTTGCGATGGCATCCTGTTCCACTCGCTGGCCCGCGTAGACATAGGCTTTCTTGTTCAGGAAGTAATCGTATTTTCCGAACGCAAACCAGTTGTCGGTGGTGGTGGACTGTTCGCCGGTATCCTGGTTTTCTTCCCGACCGAACATGTAGCCCCCGGCGAGTGAAATGCGATCCTTGGCGGATCGCCTCGTCGCATCGGCCACAAGTGAAATCTGATCGGTGTGGGTGTTGCCGCGCGTCACGATCGCGCCAGCCACAATCGACCCGGTCCACTTCACCGGCGGCGTGTTGATCGTCCTGACCTTCGCCACCGCCACCACCTGTGCCGGCGCGCCGGCTCCGCCGATCGTGGCGATCTTGCCCTCCTCCACCGCCGGCGCCACCGGTTGTTTGATCACGCTGCCGTCGTCGAGATGAAGTTCCACCGCCGAATCGGTCTTGAACGACTTGATGAGAGCCATGTTGATCGACACATCCCCAGCCACGGCGGTGGTCATCAAAAGCTTGCCATCGGCCGCGTTCTTGATCTTTCCCGTCAGCCGATCGCCGTTCTTGAAGTTCACCTCGTCGGCCGTGGCACAACACGCAAACATGCCAATGGACACCAGAATCACATATCGCCTGATCATTATCGCTTCCTCTTTCCGTTGGCCCTGCCCGCCGTGTTCTGTGTGGTCCGGTTGGGAGTGGGCATCGGGGCATTGACGGACTTGCGCCAAGCCAGCATCCGATCGTGCATGAGTCTGGTCTTCTCGGGCATCGCCCCCGCCAGGTTCCTGGTTTCACCGACGTCTTCCCGAAGGTTGTATAGCTCAAGCCGGCCATCCTCGAAGAACTCCATCAGCTTCCAGTCGCCCATCTGGATGGTGCCGACCGGTGTGGCTCGCCACGAGCCGGGGCCGGCCCCGAGGTAACCGGGAAAATGCTGGAAGATGGCATCTCGCTTCAACCGGGCGTCCGGATTGCGCATCAGCGGCGTCAGGCTTTCGCCATCCAGAACCTGTCGCGGCGGAGCGTCGGCTGCGGCGATGTCCAGCAGTGTGGGAAACACATCCACATGAATCACGGGCACATCGCACATGCTGCCCGCTCTGATCACACCCGGCCAGCGCACGATGAAGGGGTCACGCACACCGCCTTCATAAAGGCTCCCCTTGCCGCTTCGCAACGGAGCGTTATCCGTTATATCGCCGGCCTGTTTGATCCCCTCCCGCACATAGCCTCCCACGCCGCCGTTGTCGCTGGAGAAGATGAGCACGGTGGTGTCGGCCAGTTTCAGGTCGTCCAACGCCTTCATCACTCTACCGACGCTTTCGTCGACACTGTATATCATTGCCGCATAAGTTGGATTGTTGTGGCCACCCACGCCGGGCTTGTTCTTGAAGCGCGCGATCAATTCCTTCTTTGCCTGATGCGGCACATGGACGGCGAAGTGCGACAGAAACAAGAAGAACGGCCGCTCCTTGTGACGTGTGATGAAGTCCACCGACTTGTCCGTAAGCCAATCAGCCAGATACGCGTCGGCCGGCGCCTCGACCCTCGGCTGTGTGGTGAAGTTGAAATGCGCGCCCATGCTGGTGATCGCCTCGTCAAAGCCACGCTGGCTGGGATGATAACGGCCCTGTTGACCGAGATGCCACTTGCCGAATATGGCCGTGATGTAACCCGCCGCTTTCAGTTGCTGAGCGATGGTAATCTTGTCCAGCGGCAATTCGGTGACATTGTCCACCGGTCGCAGAGGACGGGATTGCCAGTTGAAACGGTCGATTCCGCCGACGGTGTAGACTCCGGTGCGCGCCGGATATTGCCCGGTCATCAGAGCGGCGCGCGTCGGCTGGCAGTTCTGACAGGCGTGATACTGGGTGAACCTCATCCCCTGTGACGCCAAACGGTCGATGTTGGGTGTCTCGTAATATCCGCTGCCGTAGACGGCGGTGTCCGACCAGCCGAGATCATCCGCCAATATGAATACGATGTTGGGACGAGCGGGCGTGCCCGCCGCCGCGACAACTGAAATCGCCGCTAAGGCAAGGAGGAACATCAGGGTCGCCATCGGTCTCAGGGACATGTTTGTCTCCTCGTTTGCCTGGAGTTTACCATGTCGGCCACTCCGAGCCACCACCTGTGACAGCGGTGTCATGGGCGAACAGCGGCTGCGATGACCGTGGCCCATCCGGTATAATCGATTGGATTATGGGCACTGGAAACGACACGTGCGACGATGATCGTGAGAATCCAAACGCGGCCGGCGCCAAGGGCTCGGCCGGCGACATTGTGGTGTTCCTGATCCGCAAACCAACGCGGTGCGAAGAGTGTGGTTGTGAATTGCGATCCGGTGAACTGCTGCGTGTGGAGAACGAAAAGGCCTTGTGCATGCGGTGCGCCGATCTGGATCACCTCGAGTTTCTTCCGCGCGGCGACGCCGCGCTGACCCGCCGGGCCGGCCAGTATTCCCGATTGCGCGCGGTGGTGGTGCGCTGGGCAGGGGCGCGAAATCGCTATGAGCGACAGGGCATTCTGGTCGAACCAGAGGCCATCGCAAGAGCTGAATCAGAGTGCGCAGGCGATTCCGAGTTAAGAAGAACGCGCCGCGCCTCGGCCGCCATCCGGCGAGCGGAACAGGACCGGGAATTTCTCGGGCAATTTCTCGAACAGGTGCGCCGCTTGTACCCGCGATGTCCGGAAGACGAGGCGCAGCGCATCACCGAGCATGCGTGCCGCAAGCAGAGCGGGCGCGTTGGCCGCAGCGCCGCGGCAAAGGAACTCGACCCACAGGCCATTCGTCTGGCCGTGGTTGCCCACATTCGCCATGAGCACACGCAATACGACCGGCTGCTGGCGATGGGAATCGGCCGGCATGAAGCGCGAGCGAACGTGGCGGGCGATATCGACAGCGTGCTGGAGAAATGGACGCAACCGGCTCGGACAACATGACTCCTGGCCGCAGGCTCACGGAGAGATCCCATGACCATGCAACTGGATTACGCGGGCGCGGTAATGGCCCGACCGATGCGCGGGCTGATGTGGTCGGCAATCGTGCTGGCGGGTCTGCCGCTGGTGGTGGGATTGGTCACGCTCCTGCTTTACATGGCAACTGACTGGGAGTGGCTCGTTGGCATGGGCATGCTCACACTGGTGGGCGGACCGATCATGGTGCTGGTGTCTCTGGGCCTGATGATCGGATACGCAGCACATGCATGGCGGAGCAAATGCGTTACACGCAAGCTGCTGGTGCGGCAATCGCTGGGCGTCCTCGGGCTGATTCTATTGAACTTCCCCGCGGCGGCGGTCTGCGTGCAACTCGGCGGGAATCGGGCGACGGCGCCACGAGTTCAGGTGACTGTGCGGAACCAGATGCAGGAAACGGTACAGGTGAAACTCATTGGTCCACTGAGTACGCATCGATTGTCCATCCCCGGCGGCCAGACACGGATTGCGACGGTTCGCGCACGCCAAGGCAACCTGACCTACCGGGTATTGATCGGCCAACAGGTCAATGAAGGCGAAGCGAGATCGTGGCCCGACGACGATGCGCCCTTCGGGGACACGGTGACGATGACAATCAGTTCCGGCTCAGTCACCGTCAAATAGGTGTATCACACCGGGCATCGAACCGACACCCTTGCCGACGATGCACAGGTATCGAAAGCCATGCACAAAGCCCTCTCTCGGTTCGGAATGAGCCATCCGTTGCCAATTCCGGACAACCACGGTCGTAGAGCCGGAATCAGGCTGTCAAAGGACGGTTTTTGAGTCACTTTGTACGATTGCGGCGGCCGGAGACTGGCGGCTGATTTGAACAACCGAAAATGGCGAGGCAGCCGCGAGGCTCCTGGGCCGGGCGCTGGCAATACCGACACGGAACGTGCCAAGAACCAGACCGGACTTGGGCGTGGCGATGGAGTTACCGGCCAGATCGCTGATCTGGCGATACTGAAGAGTGACGGTGTAGACTCCGTTGTCGGCCTTGTCCCACGAGCCGCCGGGCGCGGCAATCGTATACGCCGCGGCGATGGAGGCGGCGTTGCCAGGCAACGAAGAGGGCTTGACCCATGTGGCCGTTGCTCGATAGCCCTTGGGACCTGCGACGACAATGTCGCCCTGCCCGATTGTGGAGGCTTTGACGCCTACGTTATCTGTGTATGTGACAGTAAACTTGTGGGCTTTGTTCGAGACAGTAGTGATGTTCGACGCTCGGAGGGCGGCCGTTGGAAGCGTATTGTCGAAGGTCACCGAATTGCCGGCGCCGTTTGATGGGGCGTTGAGATTACCGGATGTGTCAGTGACGACGCCAGCGGGGACGGTCAGCGTGACCGTTCCCGCCTGCTGCATCCCGGTAACGGCAACATTGTAGCTGGCTCCGCTACCGGTGACGGTGGCCGTGGTGGCAGCGGCCGAGCCTCCAATGATTACGGAACCCGCACCAAAGCCGACGACCGGTTCACTGAACAAAACGCTGAAGTTGACGGTCGAGGTGTTGCTGACGGTCGCCTGCCCCGCGGCGGGCGAGACCGTGACGGTGGGCGCCACATTATCGAAAACGATGGTGCCTGTGGGAGATGCCTGATTGAAGTTCCCGGCCGCGTCGGCGACCATGCCGGCAGGTAAGCTCAGTGAAACGGCGCCGGGTCGTTGCATGCCGGAGACGGCGACGTTATAGGTGTCGCCCGATCCGGTGACGACAGCCGTGGTGGGGCCGGCGGAACCGCCCAGCTTGAGCAGGCTGGCGGAGAAGCCGGTGACCGGCTTGCTGAAGACGACCGAGAAGTTCACGGGCGAGTTACGAGTGGGGTTGGCCTGACTGTCGGCGGCGACAACCAGAACGGTCACGGGGCGATTGTCGAATTCAACGACGTTGTCCGTGCTGGTGGAGGCGAGATTTCCGTT
>CAYSSA010000066.1:11181-17577 GCA_964433485.1 uncultured Tepidisphaeraceae bacterium
GATGTCCTGGGCAGCGCCGGCCGGAACGCTGGCGATGACGGTGCCGGCGCCGGTCATGCCGGACACGGCGACGTTGTACACACTGCCGCCGCCGGTGACCAGGGCGGTGGTCGGACCGGCCGTTCCCGTCAGGAGAACGTCCGAAGCGGAGAAACCTGTGACCGGGCGATCGAATATGACCGTGAAGTTGACCGGGCTCTGGTTGGTGGGATCAGGGCGTTCGAACAGGCGATTGATGGTTACGGTTGGGGCGAGGTTGTTATAGACAACCACGTTGCCTGTGGTGGTCGAGCCGGCGGAGAGATTCCCGGCGGCGTCGGCGGCGGCGCCGGCCAAGATCGAGGCGATGACGGTGCCCGGCTGGGCCATGCCGCTAACGGCCACGTTGTAGGTCATCGAATTGCTGGCGCTGACGACAACCGAATTGGCCCCCGCTGTTCCGCTCAGGATCACATCGGCGGCGGTGAAGCCGAAGACCGGTTCACTGAACAGAACCGAGAAATTGATGGTCGAAGCATTGGTGGGGTTGGCCTGCGATGGCGCGACGTTGATCGTGACGGTGGGGCTCTGATTGTCGAAGGTCACGGTAGCGGCTGGCCCGTTGGAAGCGGCGTTTCCGAAGCCGCTGGCGTCAAGCACGGCGTTGGCGGGAATGGCAATGGTCACAGCGCCGCTTCTGGCCATGCCGCTGACTGCAACATTGTATACTGTTGGACCACCGGAGATCACAGCCGTCGTCGCGCCGGCCGAGCCGCTGATGAGAATGTCCTCGGCGCCGAATCCGGTCACCGGAACAGTGAAGGCGACAGAGAAATTGACGGGAGAGCCGAAGGTCGGATTGGCCTGGCCCGGAGCCGGAGTGATCCGCGCCGAGGGAACGGTCCGGTTGTTCAGGAGCACGGTGACCTTGTCGGCCGACTGATCGGCAACGGCGATATCCGCCCTGCCATCACCGTTGAAATCGGCGGGTGCGAGCGCGCGCGGGCTGTCGCCGACGGCGTACAGCGTTCGCGCCGAGAACGCGCCGCCGCCCGTGTTGAGGTAAACATTCACCAGATCGCTTTCGGAGCAGGAGACCACAAGATCCGGCAGCCCGTCGCCGTTGAAATCGAGCGGCGAAACCGCCACCGGATTCAGATCGGTCGCATAGTCGGTACGGCCGCCAAACATGCCGGTCCCATCGTTGATGAACACCATGAGGCTGTTGGCTTCATTGTCACACAGCGCCAGATCGAGGCGACCATCGCCCGTGAAGTCCGCGGCAATGACCGACTCCGGGTACCCGGAGAAAGCGTAGGTGTTGCCGGCGGCAAACGCCCCCGCGCCGTCATTGAGAAGCAGGAGGAAGCCCCCGATATTCAGGAAAGTCTCGCGTGCCGTCACGACGAGGTCCACGTCGCCGTCGCCATCGAAATCACCTGCGGCAAGCGCAGTCGGGGACAGGCCCGCCGCATAAGCGGTCGCGAGCGCGAACGAACCATCGCCGTTGTTCAGAAGGATGCTTACGGTGTCATCGTCACGATTGACGACCGCCAGGTCAATGTGGCCATCGCCGTTGAAATCGGCGGCGGCGATAGCTCCCGGATACGTGCCGACGACGTAATCCACCCTGGGGCGGAGAGATCCGGCGCCGCGATTGAGCAGGACGCTGACCATTCCGCCCGTGGCCGAGGTCACGGCCACATCGACGCGCCCGTCGCCGTCGAAATCCGCCAGGGCCAAGCCGGTGGGCGCGGCGGCGGTCACATAATCCGCTCTGGCGGCGAACTGGCCATTGCCCTTGTTCATCAGCACGCTGATGGTGTTGCCGCCGGTATTGGCGATGACCAGGTCCGGTCGGCCGTCGCCGTTGAGGTCGGCCGTGGCGGCGCCTTCGGGCGCGGGCCCAGTCTGATAGTCCGCCCGGGGAGTGTGGCTTTGCACAACCACGGTGTTGTCGGTGCTGGTCGATGCCTGGTTTGGATTTCCAGCGGCGTCAACGACCTTTCCGGCCGGTATGGCGGCGATCACTGTTCCGGTTTGCGTCATGCCCGTGACAAGGAGCGTGTAAGTTGTGTCCGATCCGCTGACGACAACAGAATTGGCGCCGGCGGTTCCGGTGAGTTGTATCGCTGACGACCCGAAGCCCTGAACGGGTTTGTTGAACACGACGTCGAAGACAATGGCCGAGCCATCAGCGGGATCCGGCTGCGTGGCGGATTGGTTGACAACCACCGTCAGGGGTCCGTTGTCGAAGTTGACGACGTTGTCGATGCTTGTCGAGGGTGTGTTGTAGTAGCCATCGGCGGCCATGGCCACGTTGCTGGGAATGTTCACAATCACCGTGCCTGGCTGGGTCATGCCGGAGACGGCGATGTTGTAGGCTGCGCCGCTGCCGGTGACGACGGCGGTGGTGGCGCCGGCAGTGCCGGACAGCAGGACTCCGTCACTGGTGAAGCCGGTGACGGGCTTGTTGAACATGGCGGTGAAGTAAACGACGGGCTGGTTCGTGGGATCGGCCTGGAATGACGCCTGATTGACCGTAACCGACGGAGCGAGATAAAGGAACGTGACCTGGCTGTCGATCGCGGTCGAGGGAAGGTTGCCGTTATTGTCGATGTCGCGGGCGACGTTGGGCGGGATGCGGATGATGACGATGCCGGTCTGCGTCATGCCGCTGACCGCGACGTTGTAGGTGTCGCCGGAGCCGGTCACCTCGACAATATATGCGCCTGCGGTACCGGAAACCTTCACGTCCTCGGCAGTGAATCCCGTAACCGGATCACTGAAGACAACCGTGAAGTTGATGGGCGATGCGATGGTGGGGTCCAACTGACCGGGCGCCTGGCTGATCACGACGGCCGGGGCTGGACGATCGCTCATATACACACCGACGTAGCTCTCGTCGATGCCCGGTTCGGGCACGACCAGATCCGTTCGGCCGTCGAGGTCGAGATCGGCGACCGCGAATCCGTTGGCAAGGCCGCCCCGTACAGTGGCAAATCCACCGAATGAGAACACTCCACTGCCGTTGTTGACGAGCACCACAATGTTACGGCCGCCCGGCCCGGGGCCGGGGCCTGGGCCGCCGAAGTTGGCCGGATAGATCAGGTCAAGAGAGCCGTCGCCGTCAATGTCGGCTGTCGCCAGCGCGTCGGGCTGGAGCGCGCCGTAGGTCACAGCAGGGGCGAAGGCAGCGCCGCCGGTGTTCAGCAAGACCACGATGCTGTCGCCAGCCCGGTCGGCAATCGCCAGATCGAGGAGGCGGTCGCCGTTGAGGTCGCCGGCGACGATGTTTCTCGGCCCGGCGCCGACATTCAGTGGTGGGGATACGGAGAAACCAGTGCCATTGTTGAGCAACATGCTCAGAGTCCCATCGCCGGTGTTGAGAACGGCGATGTCCATCCTGCCGGAGCCGCGGAAGTTGCCAATGACGAGGTCCGTGGGGTTATCGCCCACGGTATAGGTGGTCATGTTTCCGAAGACGCCGTTGCCGTTGTTGAACAACAGAGTTACGGTGTCCGAGTCCGAAACAGACACGGCCAGGTCTACGTCGCCGTCGCCATCGAGATCTCCGGCCGCGATGTTCCTGACGCCCGCGCCTACGAAGTACCCTCTGAGGCCGCTGAAGCTACCGTCCGTATTGTTTCGCAGAGTGGTTACCATTCCCGCGCCGCCGATAACCGTGGCGATGTCGGGAAAGCCGTCGCCGGTGAAATCCGCGACTACGGCGTCAATGGGATCTCCGCCAGTGCCATACTCGACGTGCCCGGCGAAAATTCCGCTGCCGTTGCCCAGCAACACGCTGATGCTGTTGTCCCCGTTGTTCAGCGCAATGATATCCGGCCCCACGTCGCCATTGACATCCTCCAGCAGAATCTGCTGCGGCCAGTTGGCCGTCAGAAAATGCACGGGCGCGGCGAAGCTGACCGTCAGGAGTTGTCGGGATTCAAGCGACTCAATCGCCTGTGCCACCTTACGGCTTTGTGTACGCCGATGAACGGACACCGAGCCAGTGGGCTTTGTATCTGGTCGGTTGCGGGTCAATTGGCGGATCGAAGGTGCGAGGTCTCTCAAGGTTGCGCGCATGGCTCGGCTCCTGGGTGCAATTTGTGACAAGGCACAATTCTAACGCCTCGCGGCCGGGCAACAAGGAGAATGCCCGCGGAACCTTTTTTGCTGCGCCACCGCAACTTGGACGTTGCCTTTGTGGCGATTCCGGCGTATGTTAGAGTCATGCAGACGGCGGTTTCTCCGATTCAATCCGCCCTGTCCTCCAGTTCGCAAATGAGCGGAACGAGCCACCTCGGTTCGCCCAGCGCGAGCACGGGCCAAAGTGCGGCCGTCGGCGGACAACGAGAGCGGTTCGCCGCCGATGAACTGGCCATCGTCCTGTCTCATTTTGACATTGGCGTCATTGAGTCGATTCAGGAATACCCGCGGGGCTCGCGCAAGGCGCCCAAGCTGCTGATTCAGAGCGAGCAAGGGCGGTTTCTGCTCAAGCGTCGCGCCAAGGGAAAGGACGACGCGTACAAGGTGGCGTTCTCCCACGCGCTACAGCTGTTTCTGGCGGCCAAGCAGTTCCCGTTGCCCCACCTGATCGGCACGCGCAAAGAGAACAACTCGATGCTCCAGTGGAAGGGCACCGTGTATGAGCTGTTTGAGTACATTAGCGGCCAATCCTATCCACACACGCTGGAGGCCACATTCGACGCGGGGCGCATCCTGGCGCTTTATCACAAACTCCTGACGGATTTCAAGTCTGAATGGCAGCCCGCATCGGGTTCCTATCACCTGCAGCCTTCGATCGAACAGGGCATTCGTCAGATTCCGCAGGCGCTGCAGTCCACGGATCCGGGACTGCCGGCGCTGTTGGTGTATCTCGCCGACACCTATCACTATGCCGCTGAAAAGGTGGAAGAGTTCGGATTGTCCAACTGGCCTAAGCAGTATGTCCATGCTGACTGGCATCCGGGAAACATGCTCTTCCGCGACAATCACGTCGTCGCGGTGATTGATTACGACTCCGCCCGGCAGTTGCCCCGAATAATCGACGTTGCCAACGGAGCATTGCAGTTTTCCATCATCGGCGGCGACGAGGATGTTTCAAAGTGGCCGGACTATGTGGACGAGTCGCGGTTCAAGCGATTCATTCGAGGATATGATGAGGTGATGTTGCTGTCGGATGCCGAAGTCCGCGCCATGCCGTGGCTGATGATTGAGGCCCTCATCGCCGAAGCGATCCTGCCAATCGCCATTACAGGGAGTTTCGGCCGACTCCAGGGGTTCAGTTTTCTGCAGATGATTCAGCGCAAAGTTTACTGGATCAGCCGATCAGCCGATCACCTGATGGCCCTCCTGGAAGTATGATGATTCGACGAATTGGTGGTGCGGGTGCCGCCCGGCCGTGCGACCAGGGCTCTCAGGCTGGACAAGCCACCCATGAAAGCAAAAGACCTCATCAAACTTGGTCTGCAGCCGGGTCCGGCGCTGGGCATGGCGTTGCGTGTGCTCAAGGAAAAGCAACCGGGCATCCCCCAGTCGCAAATCCGCCGTGAGATTCAGGCGATGGTGGAAAGCCCCACGCTCTACGCCGAACATCCACTACTGGGACCGGTGGCGCAGGTTCTGATTGAAAGCCGGTCCCGGCAGTATGTCGAGCGTGTCGCGACGGCGCCGTATCGCATCTGGGGCCGCGATCTGGAGAAGGGCGCGCTTGACCAGATGCATCAGGCTGTTCGTCTGCCGGTGGCCGTAGCGGGCGCGCTGATGCCCGACGCCCACCAGGGATTCGGCCTGCCGATCGGCGGCGTGCTGGCGACCGACAACGCGGTTATCCCCTTCGCCGTGGGCGTGGATATTGCATGCCGCATGAAACTCTCGGTGTTCGACATCCCGGCTTCGGAACTCAAGCGTATGCACGAGACTCTGGCGCAGGCGTTGGAGCGAGAGACGGTCTTCGGCGCCGGGGCGGAACAAAGGAAGCCTCTGGAGCACGAGGTGCTGGAGGCCGATTGGAGCGTTTCGCCCATCACGCGGAAGTTCTACGACAAGGCGTGCCGTCAACTCGGAACCAGCGGATCGGGCAACCACTTTGTCGAGTTCGGAGTCCTGACGCTGCAGTCGCCGGCGCTCGGACTCGACGCCGGGCGGCATCTGGCGCTGCTTTCACATTCCGGATCGCGCGGCACGGGAGCGATGGTCTGCCAGCACTACTCGCGGTTGGCAATGGATCTGCACCCGGAATTGCCTCAGGAATTGCGACGACTGGCGTGGCTGGCGCTCGACACCGACCCCGGCCGGGAATACTGGGCGGCGATGGAGTTGATGGGGCGCTACGCCGCGGCGAACCATGCGCTGATCCACGAGAAGATCGCGCGGCGGCTGGGTTGCCGCGTTGTCGGCGGAGTGGAGAAC
>CAYSSA010000066.1:17621-21041 GCA_964433485.1 uncultured Tepidisphaeraceae bacterium
GAGAGGTCGTCGTCCACCGCAAGGGCGCCACGCCGGCCGGCGACGGTGTGTTGGGGGTGATCCCGGGTTCGATGGCCTCGCCGGGTTTTGTCGTGCGCGGGCTGGGCAATGCGCAAAGCCTGCACAGCGCGTCGCACGGCGCTGGTCGGGCGATGTCTCGCACGGCCGCAAGGGCCAGGTTCCGTTGGGCACACGTTCGGCCAATGCTCGAGGAAGCGGAGGTGACGGTGCTGAGCGCCGGCATCGACGAGTCGCCCGGCTCCTACAAGAATATCCACGAGGTGATGTCCCAGCAGTACGACCTTGTCCAGGCCATCGCCAGGTTCGACCCGCGAATTGTGAAGATGGCCCCGGAAGGAGAGCAACCAGAAGACTGAGACCCGCGGGTGGGGGCTATCTCTGGTCGATTTCAGCCTGGGAATTGGCGTTGGCGTGGTGTTGCAGAAAGGTCACAATACGGGCAATGCCGTCGGAGTGGATCGTCGGACTTGGTCCGGTGCTGTCGTCGAAAATGAGCACGGGCCTGGAAGACAGTATCGCCCGATGCCGATCCAGCCTGAGATCATCGACATCGACTTTGTAGGCCATTTCGACGCCCCACTTGCACAAAGGAGTCAGCCATCGGAGCCATCGACCGGGGGGGACAATTCGCCGCGCCACAAGTTCCATCGGTTCATGTGTCGGGCGGTCCAGGACGAGCGCGGCGATTCTGGGCTCCTCCTCGGCGGCCAGCAACGCGGCGTTGGCGCCGCTGCCGGTGCCCACGACCGCGATGCGATTTGGGTCAATCCCGGATCGGGTTGCAAGAAATTCCACTGCGGCTCGAACGTCAGCCTGCTCCCGAATCCCGAAGGTACCGCCAACGCCGCCCGCTCCGGAGGTGCGCAAACCGGCGACGAGAACAACAAAGCCGGCATCGCGCAGCGGACGCACAAGCGGGAGCAATTGCGATCGATTGCTCTGATCATCATGCGCCAGCACCACGGCGGGATATCGAACGCCCAGACCCCTGGCGCCTTGGCGCATAATGGACTGCTCATCAGTCACCGGAATCAGCCAGCCCTCGAGTCGCACGTCATCGGCTGTCACCCAGGCGACCGGATCGTAATAGACGCCGCGGCTGGAAGGGTCCAGCGAACTGGCCCAGTGATTCGGATGCGTTCCGATATACACACAGGCGGCCACGATAAATGGGATCAGCAATGGAACATACGCGAGGCGAGCAAAGACAATCCCCAACAGCCGCCCGAGCGTCTTTGGCTCGCTCGGTTTGTCGCCCGCCGGCTTTGCAAGTTCCCACAACAAGATCGCCAGCAGGCCGCGGATCGGCAGACCTAGCAGGCTGGCAAGGAGCCGCTTGGACTCCGGCCGGCTCGGTGGTGGGTCTTCGTCATATACGGGATTCAAACACGGTCGGTCCATAACGTCGGCGCGCGACGGTAGTTGGGTTGCCGCCGTGCTTATTGGAACTATCGGCTTGACCGTGAACCCCCTGAACTGGTATGCTCCCGTTTAACCGGCGTGGAACGCCGACCCATAACCTTGTGGACGGAAAGGAAGGTCACGGATGGCCAAGGGGAAGCATTCAACCGCGTTGTTTGAAGTAATTCGCAAGGACCGGCTCCCAAGTTCTGCAAGAGAGCGATCGTCAGTCGCAACGCCCGCGACGCCGTCTTCGCCACCTTTGACCGAAATACCTGCGGCGACGGATGCCCCCCCGCGACAGGAACTGCTCATACGGCTGACCTACCCGTCGGCGATCGCGGCCGGATTGGTGTTGGCAACGCTCCTCGGCGGAGCGTTCCTCGCCGGTCAGAAATCCACAAGGAACATCCGGCCGGCGATCTCCGTGAATACCGGCGATGAACTGCGGCAGCAGAGCCCGCAGCCGGAAGTCGTCAATGTCTCCCGTAGCTTTGAGCGAACGGCGGATGCCCCGGAGGTTTCCGGGGCCGCAGGCGGCAGCCGCGTCACATCCACGGAGGCGGCGGCGAGCGCAGTCCGTGGCCGGATAAACGGCGCCAACTACATCATTATCCAGAGCTACCCCGAACAGGAACATAGGATGGCCGAAGACGCCGTGAGGTTTCTGCGCGAGAACGGCATCGAAGCCACGATCGAAAAGGATCTGCCGCGTTGGGGCTTGGCCGGATGGTACACGGTGCTGGGCACGACGGGATTCGAGAAGATCAGTTCGCAGCAATGTGACGCCTACACCCGGAAGATTCGCGAGATATCCGACCGCTATGCCAAGAAGGGAAGCTTCAAGGCATTCGATCCCAAACCCTATCGATGGGGCAAAGCTGGCACGAATTGAACGCGAAGCCGTCTGCTGGGGAACGTCAGAAGGCCCGCCGTTCATTCCAGGACCAACGCACCCGACGAGGCCATGAACTCGTCGATGGTGATGAGTGTGGGTTCAACCTCGGCAGCGCATTGTCCTTGAACAGCGCCTCTGCCTGTTTCGTGTCACTCAACTCTTGTATTGCTCGGAGATACTCTTTCGCCTACACCGGCCCCAGCGCCTTTGTCACGACCTCCTGCTTCAGTCGCTGCACCAGATCCGCCAGCGGCATCGCGCCCTTGTCACCCGCAGTGCGGTGGCGGACGGCTACCTTGCGCTCGGCCAGTTCCTTCTCGCCGATGATCAGCATGTAGGGAATCTTCTGCATCGACGCCTCGCGGATCTTGGCGCCGATCTTGTCCGGACCGAGCACCGGCTCGACGCGCAGGCCGGCTTGTTTGAGTGCGGCGATGACCTCGTTGGAATAGTCGTTGAACTTCTCCGAGATTGACAGCACGGCCACCTGTACCGGCGACAGCCAAAGCGGGAATGCGCCCGCGAAATGCTCGGTCAGCACACCGATGAACCGCTCCATCGAGCCGAAGGGCGCGCGGTGGATCATCACCGGGCGATGCGGGTGGTTATCGGCACCGACGTATTCGAGGTTGAAGCGGATCGGCAACTGATAATCCACCTGCACGGTCCCCAATTGCCATTCGCGGCCGATGACGTCGCGCACGACGAAATCAATCTTCGGTCCATAGAACGCCGCTTCACCGGGTTCGGCTTTGAACTCGACGCCCAGGGTTGCGGCCGCCGCCTTGCAGGCTTTTTCGGCCTTGTCCCACTGCTCGGCCGACCCGACATACTTGGCCGAGTCGGGATCGCGCAATCCCACACGCACGCGATACTGGTCCATACCCAGTGTGCCCAGAACGATCTTGACCAGTTCCAGACACCCCTGTACCTCGGCGGAAACCTGCTCCTCGGTGCAGAAGATGTGCGCATCGTCCTGAGTGAAACCGCGCACCCGTGTCATGCCGCCGAGTTCGCCGGATTTTTCCCAGCGATAGACCGTGCCGAACTCGGCCAGCCGCACCGGCAACTCGCGGTAGCTGCGCTGCTCGCTGGCGAAG
>CAYSSA010000067.1:0-2893 GCA_964433485.1 uncultured Tepidisphaeraceae bacterium
CCTGGCTCTTCTGCAGCCGCGTGGCTGGCTCCTCGTCGTCGGTCTTGCCGGCCGGTTCGGCAGGCCCGACCGGGGGAGCGACCGTTGCCGTCGCATCCAGCAACAGGCCCTGATCCTGCAGGTATTCATCGCGATCATCGGCTGACAGGAAGAAATGATCATGTCCATCCACCACCACGCGATAAAGCGGCAGCCGTCCGGCCGAATCCCGCTTGGACAGAAATTCGGCGAAATCGATCCCGCGCCGCTGCACCACGCGCACCAGTTCCTCGACCTTGCCCAGCAGTTCCAGAATGCGGCGCAAATCATCGCCGCCGATCCGCGACGCCTCGTGCCCCTCGTCATCTCGGATGACCAGCTTCGTGCCTTCCAAACCAAGTTCCGTCAGCGTGTTGCGCATGGCGCGCTCATTCAGCACATACTCGCCTTTTTTCTTCCGCGTCACCAGATACAGCGGCGGCTGGGCCACATACACGCGCCCGGCCGCGATAAGCTGCGGCATGTGCCTGAAAAAGAAGGTCAACAACAACGTGCGGATGTGTGAACCGTCTACGTCTGCGTCGGTCATGATGATAATCTTGCCATAGCGGCGTTTTTCAGCGTCAAATTCCTCGCGAATCCCACAGCCCATGGCCTGAATGATCGTGCGGATTTCCTCATGCCCCAGCATCTTCACAAGGTTTGCCTTTTCGACATTGAGGATCTTGCCCTTCAGCGCCAGGATGGCCTGGATGTTTGAGTCGCGCCCTTGCTTGGCCGACCCGCCTGCGGAATCGCCTTCGACTAGGAACAGTTCGGTGTCCTCGTTGCTCTTGGAGCGACAGTCGGCCAGTTTGCCCGGCAGTCCGCCGCCGTCCAGGGAATTCTTGCGCCGGGTCAATTCGCGCGCCTTGCGCGCGGCCTCGCGGGCCTCGGCTGCCAGCAGGCCCTTCTCGACGATCGACTTGGCTTCCTTGGGGTTCTCCTCCAGGTATGCGCCGAGGTACTCGGTGACAGCGCCCTGCACGAAGCCTTCCACCTCGCTGTTGCCCAGTTTGGTCTTGGTCTGTCCTTCAAACTGCGGCTCCGGCACTTTCACGGAGACAATGGCCGACAGGCCTTCGCGCAGGTCGTCGCCCGATGGCCGGAAGTCATTTTTCAGCAGGCCCGCCTTCTCCGCGTAGCGGTTCATGCAGCCCGTCAGCGCCGTCTTGAATCCGGACAGGTGCGTGCCGCCTTCGTGGGTGTTGATATTGTTGCAGAATGAGAAGAGCGTCTCATTGTAGCCGTCGTTGTATTGCATGGCGATCTCGACCACCAGCCGGCTCACCGGATCTTCCTTGCGGAAATAGATCGGTTTGGGCAGCAGCGAAATCTTGCCGTCGTTGAGATGCCTGATGAACTCGATCAACCCCTCGCTGTACTTGAACTCTTCCTTTTTTCCCGTGCGCTCATCCTCGATCACCATGTGCAGGCCTTCGTTGAGGTACGCCATCTCGCGCATACGCCCGGCGAGAATGTCGTAGCTGAACTCCACCACCGGGAAGATCTGATTGTCCGGTTTGAACGTCACTTTCGTGCCCGTCGGACTTGACCAGCCCACCGCCGGCACCACCTTCAGGTCCGCGCTCTTCCGCCCTCGCTCAAATTCCATGTGATGGCACTTGCCATCGCGCAGCACTTCAACCTCCAGCCACTCCGACAGGAAATTCACCACCGACGCGCCAACTCCGTGCAGCCCACCCGACGTTCGATAGGCCGAGTTCTCGTTGTGCTCGAACTTCCCGCCCGCGCCCAGCGTCGCCAGCACCACTTCCACCGTCGGCACGCCGGCCGTCGGGTGAATGCCCACCGGAATGCCCCGCCCATCGTCCATCACCGTACACGAGCCATCCTGATTCAACACCACCTTGATCGTCCGGGCATGACCGGCCAGCGCTTCGTCCACCGAGTTGTCCACGATCTCCCAGATCAGATGATGCAGCCCGCGCGAGGTCGTGTCGCCAATGTACATCGCCGGCCGCTTACGCACATGTTCCACATCATCCAGCACCTGAATAGCGCTTTCGTTGTACTCCTGTGCCTTTGCTTTTTCGTTCGTATTCGCCTTCATCTCAGACATCAAAAACACTCCGTCCTATAGGCCGTGACAGCACCTTCCCAGGAACCGTCGTCACTCGTCTTCCGCTCTGTCGGACCTGTACTCCGAAGAGCTTGGAATCAAAGCGGTCATTATCGCAGAAACCGTCCGATTTGACCATACTTCGGCAGTCATTTGGATGATTGTAAGTGACTATAAAATAACGAGATATGGATAATCTAAGATCGACCGGGATTTGTGGTCGGCGACAGCCGGAATCCATTGCCTTTGCGCACGGCCTTGTCGCATTTCATCGTTTCGATGCTACGTCGGCGCGTGCATCCGCTTCTGGGTGCGATCATCGGCCTGAATCCGCTTCGATCACCTGCTCGGCAAACAGGGTCATATAGCGAGCGTCCGTGATGCGCGCGCGCACAAGTTTGCCCTTCAGCCCGGGCGGACCATCGAAGCAGACCACCTGG
The DNA here is from genome assembly GCA_964433485.1 of uncultured Tepidisphaeraceae bacterium. Classification (GTDB taxonomy): domain Bacteria; phylum Planctomycetota; class Phycisphaerae; order Tepidisphaerales; family Tepidisphaeraceae; genus JANYKD01. The sequence goes on from CAYSSA010000067.1 coordinate 2,542, forward strand.
TCGCCGCGCGTTCGTCCGACGAGTTGTGTGCGCGATTCAGCGGGTTGGGCCGGGGCGGCGCGCTTCTCCCACCCCAATTCGACATTCCCCGCCGTCCGGACCTGTTTGACCGCCAGTTCACTGACGCCCTCGACCATCAATTCCACGACCTTGCCGACCATTCGCCGGTTCAGTTCCATGGAGACTTCCTGCTGCACAGACAACAACTCGGCGTTGCGGCGGCGTTTGACCTCCTCCCGTACATCGTCCTCGTAGCGCTGGATGGCGATGGTGCCGGGTCGCGGCGAATACTTGAAAATGAAGCTGTTCTTGAACTGGCAATAGCGGATCAGGTCGATCGAGCGCCGGTGGT
>CAYSSA010000067.1:2903-8094 GCA_964433485.1 uncultured Tepidisphaeraceae bacterium
GAAGTCGCAGAGCGTGAGGAAGTCGTCTTCGGTTTCGCCGGGGAATCCCACGATAAAATCCGAGGCAATGCACAGATCGTGCATCATGGCCCGGGCCCGGTCAATGAAATCAAGATACTGTTGCGCGGTGTAACCCCGGTTCATGGCCTTGAGCACCCGGTCGGAACCGCTTTGAGCGGGCACATGCAGATAGCGGCAGATGCGCGGGCAGTCGCGCATGGCCTGCAGCGCCTCGTCCGTGAAGTCGCGGGGGAAACTGGTCACAAAACGAAGTCGCGGCAACGACGGCACGGCCTCGTGGACCAGGTGCAGCAGATCGGCGAACGTGGTGACGCGGCCATCGCCGTGGGTGAAACGGTAGTGGTTGATCGTCTGCCCCAGCAGGGTGACTTCCACTGCGCCGGCGTCCGCGAGCATCTTCACCTCGTCGATGATGTTGCTCGGAGGGCGGTGTGTTTCCGGACCACGAGTGTAGGGAACGACGCAATAGGTGCAGAACTTGTCGCAGCCGCGGGTGATGCGCACATAGCTCTGGGCCACGTCGTCGCCGGGCGAGACCGACCGCGACAGATCCAGCAGCTCCAGCGAATCCTGGGCGGCCGCCAGGGTGGACGACCGCCGCACGTTCTGGCCCATGAGGGCGATCTGTCGCGGCGGAGCCCTGAGCGATGGCGATGGATTGCCGATTGTCGGGTCACCCGTCACCACCGCGTTGTGCAGCATCGAGGGAAACTTGTCCAGTTCCGCGGGGCCGCAGAGGATGTCCACGTAGGGGTATTTGATGAACATCCCCCGTCCCTCACGTTCCGCCATGCAGCCGATCACGGCGATTACAAGGTCCGGCCGCTTCTGCTTGACGGCCCGCAGTTCGCCAAGCCGCGACCAGACTTTGTGCTCCGCGTGCTCCCGGACCGAACAGGTGTTGTAGACGACGACATCGGCCAGATCGCGGTTGTCGACCTGGTCGTATCCGTGGGCGCGCAACTGCGACAGAACCAGCTCGCTGTCGAGCTCGTTCATCTGGCAGCCAAACGTCTCCATGTACAACTTCCGTCGCATATCTGGCCAATTGGGCGAATCATCCATTATAATCCTGGTCCGACTCATGCGTAAACCCCGAATCGGCATTCTCGTGGTTGCCTATAACGCGGAAAACCACCTGCGCGACACGCTGCATCGCATTCCGCCCGACCTTCGCCCGAAAATTGAGGAGGTCTTCGTCTTCGATGACGCCAGCAAGGACCGCACCCACGAGGTCGGCAAGGCCATCCAGAAGGAGTGGGAAGGCACGCATTTGACCATCTACCGGAACCCGGTGAACCTGATGTATGGCGGCAATCAGCGACGGGGATACCAGTACGCCATGGAGAAGGGTTTTGACATCGTCGTTCTGCTCCATGGCGATGGCCAGTACGCTCCGGAGGTGATGCGCGATCTGCTGGAGCCGCTTGAGTCCGGGCAGGCCGATATGGTGATGGGTTCGCGCATGATGATTCCCGGCGCGGCCCTCCGCGGAAACATGCCTCCCTACAAGTACTACGGAAACAAGATTCTGACCTGGATGGAGAACGCGCTGCTCGGCACGCGCCTGACGGAATTCCATTCCGGATACCGCGCCTATTCCGTGCAGGCCCTGCGCAGCATTCCGCTGGACAAACTGACTACGAATTGGCACTTCGACACGCAGATCATCCTCGAGTTTCTCAAACGCGGCCTTCGTATCCGCGAGGTGCCCATTCCCACCTATTACGGCGATGAAATCTGCCATGTCAACGGCATCCCCTACGCCCTGAATTGCGTCCGCTCGGCGCTCGGCTATTGCCTGTTCCACCGCTGGAGATCCCATGCTTCATTACAGGCTGCACAACGACCCGAAGAGCAGCCACCAACAGATATCCACGCTGCTGAGGCAACTCCGGCCAAAAGCCATCCTTGACGTCGGCGCCGCCCAGGGGTTCCTTGGCCAACTCCTCCATGGCAGCGGCCTGATCCTCGACGCGGTCGAGCCACAGCCTCATTGGGCCGAACATGCCCGTCCGTTTTACCGGCAGGTCCACAACAGCACCGTCGAAGAAGCGAGGCTTCCCGCCGGAACCTACGATGCCATCGTCTGCGCGGACGTGCTGGAGCATGTTCCTGATCCGGCCGGCGTGCTGGCCGATCTGCGGAAGGCCGCTGCTCCGGGCGCCCTGTTCATCGTCTCACTGCCCAACGTCGCGCACCTGGCCGTGCGGCTGATGTTGCTGTTCGGCAGATTCCCCGGAATGGACCGCGGCATTCTGGACCGCACTCATCTGCACTTTTTCACCAGGGACACCGCGGCCGACCTGCTGCGATCGGCCGGTCTGACGATCGAGCGCGTCGAATGTACCGGCGTGCCGCTGGATGAGGTGTTCCGCCGCGGCGAAGGCAAATGGTGGTTCAACATGCTGATGCGCGCTCAGCATGCCTTGCTGGCGCTGCTCCCCCGGCTCTTTGCCATGCAATGGGTGTTTGTGGCTCGCAGCGCCGATGACCGCGCGCGCTGAGCGTCTACGGAGTTTCGGCGCTGAGAATCTCCACCTGATCGTTGCGCGAGAGGTCTGCCAGAATCTGCTTGCCCATCAACGCCAGCAGAACAACACGGGTCTCCGAGTATTCACGTTCCAGAATGCGCGTGTTGGACTCGAGGAACGTCAGCAGCTTGCCGTTGGCCAGGTCGACGGCGAGCGTCGCCCGCACTTGCCGGCCGAGCAGATGGCGATGCACCGCGTCGGTCAGCCGCTCCAGCCCCTGTCCCGTCCGGGCCGATATCGGCGTGGCGTCGGGACGCAGCGTGCGCCAGACGTGAGATGCCGCCTCGCCGTCTTCGGTGTCAATCTTGTTCAGCAGCAGAAGCTCCGGCTTGCCGTCGGCGCCGATCTCCCTGAGTACGGTGTGTACCGAATCAAACTGCTGCTGCGCGTGCGGATGCCCGACATCCAGAACATGCAGCAGCAGGTCGGCATGCACGGCCTCCTCCAGCGTGGCCTTGAACGAGGCCACCAGTTTGTGCGGAAGGTCGCGCACAAAACCGACGGTGTCGGACAGCATCACCTGCACGCCCTTTTCGAGTTTCCATGCCCGGGTCCTGGTGTCGAGCGTGGCAAACAGCTTGTCGTCGGCATAGGCGCCGGCATTGGTCAGGGTGTTGAACAGAGTGGACTTGCCGGCGTTGGTGTAACCCACGATGCAGACCGTGAAGTGGTGCAGATTGCGCCGGGCGACCTCGCGTGCCTTGCGCTCCTGCACCTTGATGATTTCGTCCTTCAGCGCCCCGATGCGCTTGCGGACCAGGCGACGGTCGGTCTCCAGCTGTGTTTCGCCGGGGCCTCGCGTGCCGATGCCGATATTGCCCGAGGCGATTCGCTCCAGGTGCGACCACATCCGCGTCAGCCGCGGATAGGTGTATTCCATTTGTGCCAGCTCCACCTGCAGTTTCGCCTCGTGGGTGCGGGCGCGGGTGGCGAAAATGTCCAGAATCAGTTCGGAGCGGTCGAGCACTTTCACCCCCTCGCCGATCTTGGAACCAAGCTCCTTGTTGATCAGTTTCTCCAGCCCGCCGATCTGGGCCGGGGAAAGGTCGTTGTCGAAGATGACCACGTCGGCCCGGTGCTTGCGGCACAGCGACGCGATCTCCTTCGCCTTGCCGGAACCAATGTACAGACCGGCATCCACCGAATGCCGTCTCTGCACGATCTGCTCCACCACTTTGGCTCCCGCCGTCTTGGCCAGCGAGGCCAGTTCTCCCAGCGGATCGCGCGGATCGGCGGTGGAATCGGGGAGAATAACCCCCACCAGCACGGCGCGCTCCTGTCGTACGGAAAGTTCGGTTCGTTTCAGTTCTGCCACTGCGACCTGACTCCTTCTTGGGGCGGAAGTGTAACAGGACTTCATGGAATCACGAATGCGGAAATCGGATCGCCTGTCTCGCTGTCTGGCCAATCCGGCCCATGCCATTTGCCCGACCCACGCTCACGCGCCATAATATGCTGGCGGGACGGAAGGCAAGGAATGGTCCCTGTGCATGAAATGGCGACAAAACGAGGGCGATTCAGGCCGCGTTCGGCGGCCGTGGTTCTGGCATGCGCGCTGGGGCGCGCGGCTCTGGCCGAGGATGTCTCGCCGCCCGTGTTTCTCCAGTGGTTTGAGGGTTCCTACGCAACGATCGAGAAACGCATGCCGGACCTGTTCAAGGCCGGCTACGGCGCCATCTATACGCCGCCGCCCGGCCGGGCCGACCAGGGCAACTTCTCCGTTGGCTATGACCAGTATGACCGGTTTGACCTGGGCAAGCCCGGTCCCGGCAATGGCACCCTCTACGGCACGGAGACCGGCCTGCGCGCTGCGGTGAAGGCGACTCATCGCGCCGGATTGGACTACTACGTGGATTTGGTCTGGAACCACAGCGGCTTCTCGGACCTGGGCACGCCCGGGTTCTATGATGCCGGCGGCTACCCCGGGTTCAACATCACGCTCCCCAACGCCATCGACGGAGACTACCATTCCAAATTCGCCTCCGGCGATCTCGACGGGCGGCTCGCAGGCCTGGTGGATATCGACCACTCCACCAATTATCGGATGATTCGCAGTCCGGTTCCCGGATTCGCCAACAACATTCGTTCCGGCTCCGTTCCGGCTTACGGACGGCTGGCGAACGTGCCCGACGAGAACAACCGGCGGTTCTACCCCGACCGAAGCCTCCAGCCGATCATGGTCTATGACCCGACCACGGGCGAGGCCGACATCGCCATCTATCCCTTCAACAACGCCGATCCTCTGGCGGGAGACCCCGTCGAGGAGAACGCTCTGGGCTACCTCATGCGCAATGCCCAGTGGCTCGTGCAGTCGGTCGGAATCGACGGCTTCCGCCTGGACGCCCCCAAGCATTTTCCGCAATGGGTGCTGAACTACTACGACCGGGCCGTATACCGCGCGTCCTTTCGGACGTATCTAAACGGACAGCAGAAGCAGATATTCGGCTTCTCGGAGGTGTTCGACGGAAACAAGCCCTACCTGCAGAGCTATGTCCGCAAGGACATCAACCCATCGCAGCCCGGCGTCGTCGGCGGCAACCGCGACGTGCTCGATTTCCCGCTCTTTTTCGCGCTGCGCAACAACCTCACCGGCAACGGCTATCAGAACGACTGGAACAATGTACGCTATGCCTCGC
>CAYSSA010000067.1:8209-9959 GCA_964433485.1 uncultured Tepidisphaeraceae bacterium
ATGTCGCCTATTCCTGGACGCTCATGACGCCGGGCAACGCCATCGTCTATTTCAACGCCCACGAGTTCGGCTTCGAGCGGGATTTTCCCAGGGATGGTCGGGGGGACGCTCTGGGCGGACTCTATGGCAACGCCCTTACCGGGCTGGTGGATCTGCGGAACCGATATGGGCGAGGCAATTTCATCGAACGCTGGCTGGAAAAAGAAAACTACGCCTTCGAGCGGCAGGGGAGCTGTCTGGTCATGCTTTCCAACCGCACGGATGCCGGCTATGACTCGCGGACGCTGCACACGTCCTTCGCCCCGGGCGCCCGGCTTGTCGAACTGACGGGCAATGCCTCCAATCCAGCCACCGACCCGTTCAATGACATCCCCGAACTGCTGGTGGTCAACGCGGACGGCACGGTCAATGTCCGGTTCCTGCGCAATACCGCCCCCGGCACAGGCAACTTCACCGGGAACGGATATCTCATCTATGGCCTGGCAACGCCGCAAGGCGCCATCTCGTTCACCGGCGTGTCTCAGGTGATCGCCGGGGAAACGCCCACCACCGATGCCAACGGCACCGCGCGACTCTCCAATATTTACGTCGTCTCGGGCAACACGATGCAAGTGAGGCTCGACACCGTCGCGGTGAATCTGCTGGGATCGATCCGCGAACGTCCGGCCGACGGTGACAACGCGCTGCTGAAGCTTGACGATGGATTGGACATCAACGGCAACGGGCATGTCGATCACACCACACCCGGTTCCGTGGCCTATGGGTTCGAGGAATTCACCACACTTCGCAATCCAGGCTGGTTCGCCCCCGACGGCAACGGAGCCTACCGCCAGATCATTGACACCACCGGCTTGTCCGAAGGCGCGCATTTCATCACTGTACGGGCGTTCCGGCATCGCGAGGACGGCGGACCGGCCGTCTTCACCGACTGGCGAGAGACCATCTACGTCGATCGTCTTCCCCCGGATTCCACGATTCAGAGCATGTCGCAGCCCGACGGACAGGACGGCTCTGTCCGTGATCTGATCGCACGCTCCGTCGATCAGACCGCCAATGCCATGCACGTATTCCTGGACATCCCGGCCGGTGTCGCCGATGCCACGATCAGGAGCTGGGTCGGCCAGAACAACAAAATGGGTTACTGGGACCGCGATCAATACACTTATCGCTTCAGCGGCCTGACCAATGGTAATCATGTCTTCACCATCGTCAGCTTTGAGTTGACGGGAAACGTCAACGTGCAGCGATTTGCAGGGCAGGCGGTCCTCAACTCGCCGCACGGTGCGGGACTCGGCGATCTGAACCATGACGGCGCCTTCACGCCCGCCGACATCGGTGCCTTCGATGCGGCGCTTTACAGCAACGACATGCAGTTCAACCCGGCCGGAGATATCGACGCCGATGGCCGGATCGGCGAGTCCGATCTCCTGCTCTTGGGCCCTCGCTTGAATTACGTTGGCGCACCCATGGCGACTCTGGCGGCTTACCACGACCTGCTTATCAACAACCCGCCGAACCGTCCGCGAGTGTTCATGACACTGCTCGACAATTCGGCCGGCTCGGCGCTCGCCAAGTACGCGGCCGGCGATTTCGCGATCTCAGGTCCGCAGATGCACGGTCCCGGCGCTTCCCTGACGCTTCATGCCGGCAATATGCACATGAACACCGACGCCGGCAGCCCGACTTCCGCCAACCTGGCCATCATGGTCAACGCGGGCGCCTCCATCACCTTCGCAGCGGGCCAGCATCT
>CAYSSA010000067.1:10058-12302 GCA_964433485.1 uncultured Tepidisphaeraceae bacterium
TCGCCTTGATCTGGCCGACAACGATCTGGTGCTCAAGTATATCGGGGAGGCTCCGTATGTGATGATTCGGGAATGGCTTGACGCCGGGCAAGCCGGCCAGCGGGGCATCATCTCGACAGCGCCCCCTCTGGGGCGGCCGACCACCTTTGCGCTTGTGGACAACAACCGCATTCACGCCGTGGCTTGGAATGGCCTGGTGATTTCCGATGGCAGTGACTTTCATCAACTCATCCTCATGTACACCTACATGGGCGACACGAATCTCGACGGCCGGGTGACGGAATCCGACCTGGTGAATGTAATCGCCAATTTGGGACACTCCGGCTCCTGGCTGGACGGCGATGTAACGGGTGATGGATGGATCAACGAAGCCGACTTCGCGGCCGTCACTGCCGCATTGGGCGCGGGAACAGGCGGCGATCTGTTTGGTCGGGCATTACCGGGCCTATCAGCTCGTACAAGCGCGATTCCCGAGCCTTCTGGCATTGTCATTTGCGGGTTGCTGGCTCTGGCGCTGCTGTCACGCCCTCCGCGGCCTGGGTGTAAACGTAAGATCATAAATCGCAACATCTTATGGATTTCGTCGGCAAATGATCGCAAAGAATTGCCCGTGCTTAATGTGCATGGAATTGACGCGGCGTGAAAGTGGTGTAAATTTCAATTGTACGAACCAACCTCCGCGGGCAACGAGTGACCTGTAATGTGGCTGGTCAGCATGGCCGGATCGGAGCCAGTGGCCGTACCGCACGGATGGTGGAATGCCGCCAGGAGTGGTGTTATGTCACGAACGATGATTCTGGAGATGCCTCTCTGCGAGATCATGCGACCCGAGATCGCGATGTCCTTGCAGCACGTATTGCGCTTATACACCGTCGGCAATTTCCTGACGGCGTGGCGGAACCCCGACAACCAGCGCTCGATCGAACAGGTGTTTGATACACCGGAACAGGCTCGTCACGCCGCCGTCACCTGCGCCGCCTGGCTGGGCGTCTCCGTGCCGCCGGCCATGCTCAACGTGCCCGCCTGGTGGCGGCACGACCATCGCACGGTGCATGCCTGAATCGTGCAATCCGGGTTCGGCCTGGTTGTTCCATTGCCGTGGCAGCCTGGGGCTGCGACGTATCTTCAGGCCGCGCTTGCACGGAATTGCGAAGCTTGCGCCCGTGGCTGACTTGCGATGGTGCCGAAGGGGTATTCGCACGGTTTCGGGCGAAATGTCCGTATAGGTCAATCTCTTCTGCTGGCTTTCCGTTGCCAGCGACGTGGCCGGGCCCGTGCCGCTACCGGCTCCTCCCGTGACCCCCATCCTGATCGCCCTGTGGGTGTTGGTGATCTGGGTATTCGTCTGGCGCTCGAAGGTGAGCCGAACCTCCTCGTCCTCCGCCGTCCCTTTGGCGAACTTCCGCCATCGTATTCCGCCATGACAGCGATGGCGGTGCGGGATTAAAAATCCCGCTGTCCTTCCCAGGCAGCGGGGTTCAATTGAGAAAAGGTTTGTCAAGTGTGCGAGGGTCGCGCTCAGGATGAAACCGGCCACGACAGGGGGCAGGCTCACACGCCTTCAGCATTTCTCCGCAACTGGTCCGCATTTGAGCAGTCGCGGGATACGCTGTAACCCTTGAGCGGCAGGATGTGCTCGTGGACCGCGTCGATGATGTCCACCGCGAAGGGGAAAAAGGCGTCCTCGACCTCATCGGCCGGGGTGATCCAGTTGCGGGCGCCGACGACCACCGGCGGGGCGTCGAGTTCATCGAAGGCGAACTGCGTGATCTTGGCGGCCATGGTCTGCAAGGCGCTGCCGCGCTCGCAGGCGTCGGAGGCAAGCAGAATCTTACGGGTCTTCTTCACGGATTCGATCACCTTCGCGTAATTGAAAGGCACGATCGACCGGGCGTCAATCACCTCGCAGGAAATACCCCACTTCTCTTCAAGCTGCCTGGCGGCATCAAGGGCGCGATAGAGCGTCGCGCCGATGGTGAGAATGGTCAGGTCCTTGCCGGTCTTCTTGACGTCGGGTTCGCCGATGGGGACTTCGTAATACTCGGTCGGGACGCCGCCTTTGACGAATTGTTCCGGCTCATCGTAAATGCGCTGGCTCTCGAAGAAGACTACCGGGTCGGTGCCGACAAGAGCGGAGTTCATGAGGCCCTTGGCATCGTAAGGAGTGGCCGGGAAAACCACCTTCAGCCCCGGAATGTGCGCGCACATGCTGGTCCAGTCCTGCGAGTGCTGGGCGCCGTACTT
>CAYSSA010000067.1:12335-12628 GCA_964433485.1 uncultured Tepidisphaeraceae bacterium
ATCCGCAGGACGCCGGCCGACATCGCCTGCCACTTGGCGAGCTGGTTGAAGACCTCGTCGCCGGCCCGCCCCATGAAATCGCAGTACATCAGTTCCACGAGCGCCCGGCCACCTTCCAGCGCATAGCCGACGGCGGTGCCGACGATGGCGCCCTCGCTGATGGGGGAGTTGAACAGTCGGTGATACGGCAACGCTTCGGTCAGCCCGCGATAGACGGCGAATGCACCGCCCCAGTCGCGGTTTTCTTCGCCGTAAGCGACCAGCGTGGGATCGACATAGAAGCGGTCAAGAAT
>CAYSSA010000067.1:12640-19765 GCA_964433485.1 uncultured Tepidisphaeraceae bacterium
CATCGCGGATGCCGACGCACTTGCTCTTGGGAAGCTTGACGCCCTTGTCGTCAAACGCCGAGCGACTGCGCTGAGCAAGCTGTTTGACTCGCGGGTTCTCTTCCCTGGGAAGCAGCACCTCGGGCTTTCGGCCTGGCTCCATCGACTCCACCTTCTGGTTGGAGAACATGGTGCGCTCCAGGATGCATCCCTTGTTCTTGAGGTTGCTGCGCGGGCTGATGGTCATATCCACGGCCTTCTTGAAGGCTTTGAGGATCATGCCTTCCGCCTGGGCATGTATCTGGTCGATCTCGGCGCGGGTGCAGATCTTGGCATCCACCAGTTCCTGCGCGAAGGTGACAATGGAGTCAAACCTCTGCCAGGCCTCGATCTCGGACTTCTCGCGATAGCTTGATGCATCGGAGGGTGAGTGGCCGGAAAAGCGATAGGTAACGGTGTCAAGCAGAACCGGGCCGTTCTTCTCCTCGATGATCTTCTTCTTGCGGGCGATGGCGTCGATGACTGCCAGCGGGTTGTAGCCATCGACGCGCTCGGCGTGCATCTGCTCCGGGTTCACGCCGGCGCCGAGGCGAGCCAGGATCTTAAAGCCCATGGTTTCGCCGACGGGCTGGCCGCCCATGCCGTAGAAGTTGTTGACGAAGTTGAGGATCAGCGGCAGGCCCCCGCGATGATGTTCATCCCAGAGCGTCTTGAACTGGTCCATGGTGGCGAAGCAGATACCCTCCCAGACCGGGCCACAACCCAGTGAGGCGTCGCCGATGTTCGCAATGACGATGCCAGGTTTCTTGTTGACATGCTTGAACAACGCCGCGCCAACGGAGATATCTCCCGAGCCGCCGACAATGGCGTTATTGGGCATGATGCCGAACGGCGGGAAAAAGGCGTGCATTGAACCGCCGAGGCCGCGGTTAAAGCCGTAATCCTTGGCGAAGATCTCGGCCAGGGCGCCGTAGATGAGGAAGTCCATGGCCAGGTCCTGCGTGGAGCCGGCCGCGTCCTTCTCGACGACGCGGAGCGTGTCGCCGCCGAAATACTCGCGCATGATCTTCAGCAGCGCATCGTCCGGGAGCTTGACGATCGCCGAGAGACCCTTGGCGAGGATTTCACCGTGGCTGCGGTGTGAGCCGAAAATATGGTCATCGACACCCAGCAGATAGGCCTGCCCAACGGCTGACGCTTCCTGGCCGATGGACAGGTGCGCCGGCCCGCGATGGTTGTATTCGATGCCCTGGTAGCTGCCCCGGAGCTTGATCTCGTTGAGCATGTTCTCGAAGGCGCGGATGATCTCCATGTCGCGCTGAATGCGCAGCAGGTCTGCCTTGGAGAATCGTTTGGAATCGAATTCCTGCTTGATCGTCTTCTTGTATTGATTGACCGGAATCGGCGCGAACTCGATCTGGCCGGGCAGACGTTTCTTCACGGGATCGATCATCAGACTCTTGGGCATGGGCGAACTCCTTAGATTTCTTCAGGATAGTCAACTTGAATGCCCCGGCCGGTGAGGAAGTCCATCCACTCGGGCGTCGGAGCGCGATCCGTCACAAGCCGGGAAATGGAGTCCCAGCCGACAATCTTGCAGAGCGAGGCGGAAGCGAACTTGCTGTGGTCCACCAGCAGAACGGTCTGCCGGGCATTGCGCACGGCGCGGCGGTTGATGTCGGCGCTCTCAATATCCACGGCGGCCGGGCCAAACTCGCGATCGACGCCGTCGGCGCCGATGAAGCAGACATAGCCGCGAAGCTGATCGAGCGTGGCCGTGGCCAGCGGACCGACGGTATCCATGCGGTCGGGGCGATACTGCCCTCCCAGCAGGATCACCGAAATGCCCGGTGAATCCAGCTCGAGCGCCAGCCGGGCCGACGTGCAGATGATGGAAAGTCGCTGGCGGGCTTTCAGAAACGGCACCATCTCGAAGCATGTGGTGCCGGAATCGAGAAAAATTTCCTGATTGTCCCCAACAAGGTCGGCCGCCAGCCGGCCGATGACTCGTTTCGCCTCCACATTACGCTCGCCTTTGGAACGAAACGAGTAATCCGACGGCCTACGGAGGGTAGCCCCGCCGTAGACCAGTTCGACCTGCCCCGAGTGGGCCATCGCCTTGAGATCCCGCCGCACCGTGGCTTCGGAAACGGCAATCTCGGCCGCCAGATCCCTGGCGGTAACGTGCCTTTTCTCAAAAATCGCCGCGAGAATCCGCTCGCGACGTTGGCGGGACGAGGTCATGGCAGTTTCCGTATCGAAAGTGTATAGTAAACCCGATTCTGACAGAAAAATCAACTATTTTTGCAATATATTTGCTTGACTTTTGATTATTTTTGACGAAAGTATTTCAGATTCAGCAGTCAGCTCAATCAGGAGCTAGAGCCTTATGCCAACACTTATATTGCCCCCGGCTGGCAAATCCGCTTCCAACGCCACGGTTCTCCGCTGGCGAAGGAAGACTGGAGATGCCGTCCAAAGAGGGGAGATTCTGCTGGAAGTTGAGACCGACGACGGGCTGGCCGAGGTTGAGTCGGCCGCTGACGGCATGCTCAAGGAAGTGTTGGTGCCGGCCGGGAAGACCGTTCCGGTTGGCGCGCCGCTGGCGATTGTTGACAATGTTGCCGGTGTTTCCGTCAGCGGCATTCAGGCAAATCAGACCGCCGGTGAGGACACTGGCGGACTCAGTACCAAGGCCGTCCCCATGTCCAAAATCAATGTTCCCACAGGCAAGGTGATCCCAATTCTTATGCCCAAGGCCGGGCAGAGCATGGAAGAAGGCGTGATCGTCAAGTGGCACGTCCAGCCGGGTGCGACGATCAAGAAGGGCGACATCATCTTCGAGATCGAGACGGACAAGGCGACGATGGAAGTGGAAGCGCCGGATACCGGTCGGTTGGCGCGCATTGTCGTGGCCGATGGCGGCAGCAGCGCGGTGTTGCTGCCGGTGGCGTATTTGGCGGAGAATGATGCGGATGTGGATGCGTTCATTGCGGCGCAGGGTGGAGGCGTGGCCCTTGCAAACACCGCCCAAGGCGGAGATGTGTCGGCGCAGCGGCAACACGGGCTGGAAGTCCGTGCCACCGATACTCCCGCGACGACAACTGAGTCCGGTCGGGTGAAGGCATCCCCGGCGGCACGCAAGATTGCGGGCGAACGAGGCGTGGACCTGGCAGGCATCCCCCAGGGATCCGGGCCCGGCGGTCGAATACTCTCGACGGATGTTCCCCCAGCCGGGTTGGCCCGGCCGGCTGCGACGGCTCCTGTTATCGCGCAAGGCGAACTGCCGGATGGCGTGGTCAGCAGGCGTATGAGCAGCATGCGGAAGGCCATTGCACGCAATCTGACCCTGTCAAAGACAACGATTCCGCACTGGTACATCAGCAGCCGTATCAACGCCGGCCCGCTGATGAGCTTTTATAAGAGCCAGAAGGCGAAGTTCGGCTGCAGCGTGAACGACGTGATTATTCTGGCATGCGCCAAGGCGATCATGGAATTCCCGGCGATGCACAGCCGAGTGAATGGAGAAACAATTCTCGAATTCCCCGGCGCGAATATCGGCATGGCCGTGGGCATGGACGATGGCCTGGTGGTACCGGTGATTGTGAATGCCGAGAAGTACACGCTGGAACAACTGAGCGCAGAGACCAAACGTCTGGCCAACCAGGCCCGGGCGGGTAGGATCGAGAACATGGGTCAGGGGATCTTCACAATCTCGAATCTGGGCATGTTTGGCGTCGATGAGTTCGTGGCGATCGTCAATCCTCCCGAGGCGGCGATCCTGGCGGTGTCGTCGGTGCGTGAGGATGTGATCGTCAAAGACGGCGCAATAAAGGCCGGGCAGACGATGAACCTGACTCTGAGTTCCGACCATCGGTTGATCGACGGGACGCTGGGAGCGCAATTTATGGGCAGGCTGAAGGCACTGCTGGAGAATCCGCTTCAGTTGATCGTGTAGGCAATTGCAACACCTTGGCACGGGCTTCCAGCCCGTCGTGTCGGTACTGCGACACATCGAGGAGTGGCCGAATTACGCCGAAGGCTGAGGCCGCTGAGCACAATGGCACACACGGGCTGGAAGCCCGTGCCACCAGAATTTTGAACGAACGGGTTAGACATGGGCAAGAATTACACCATTGCAGTCCTTGGGGCCGGCCCCGGCGGATATGTGGCAGCACTGAAGGCAGCGCAGATGGGGGCGAGCGTTGCGATTGTGGAGAAGGAGCACCTCGGCGGGACGTGCCTGAATTATGGGTGCATTCCGTCCAAGGCGCTGCTGGGGTCGGCCGAGTTGATGCATCATGTGCGGCACGCGGCGGAGATGGGGATCGATGTTCCGGTCGGCACGACGGTGAACTGGGCGAAGATTCAGTCGCGTAAGGACAAGGTGGTGCAGACGTTGCGCGCGGGCATCAAGGGGTTGCTGGGAGCCCGCAAGGTGACGATCGTTGGGGGAAGGGCGACGCTGGCCGGCGCGGGCAAGGTTGTGGTGAGCAAGGCGGCAGGGGGGAGCGATGAGTTCACCGCCGACAAGATCATTCTGGCGGTGGGATCGGTTCCGTCGCGGATTCCAGGTTGGCCGACGGACGCGAACATTGTCTGCACAAGTGATGAGGCGCTTCACTGGAAGACACTGCCAAAAAAGCTGCTGATCGTTGGAGGCGGTGTGATCGGTTGCGAGTTTGCCTGCATGATGCAGGCGCTGGGCGTGGAAGTGACGGTAGTGGAAATGCTGCCGCAGATTCTGCCCAATCTCGATGGACAGATCGCGCAGGTGCTGAGCAAGATCTTTGTCGCACGGGGCATCAAGGTCATCACCGGCGTCAAGATCGAGAGCCTGACCCTTGGTGGAGCGGGCGCGATCGCCAGGTTGGGAGATGGACAGAGCATCGACGTGGACCGGGTGCTGGTGGCCACGGGTCGCCGGCCGAACACCGCGGACATCGGGCTGGAGACTGTTGGCATCGCGCCGGACCGTGGGTTTGTCCGCGTGAACGACCGCATGGAGACCTCCGTCAAGGATTACTACTGTATCGGCGACGCCAATGGGCGATGTCTCCTGGCGCATGCCGCATCCGCACACGGTGTTACGGCTGTCGAGAACGCATTGGGCAACGGGCATGAGTTCAGTGCTCCGATTCCCAATGCCGTTTACACGTTCCCGGAGGTCGGCACGGTCGGCCTCACGGCCGAGGAAGCGAAGGCCAAAGGCATTCCGGTATCAGTCGGGAACTTTGCACTGTCGCATCTGGGCAAAGCGCTCGCGGTCAACGATAATGAAGGGTTTGCCAAGGTGGTGCGGCATCGCGAGACCGGCCAGTTGCTGGGTGTTCACATGATCGGCCACAACGTGACCGAGTGCATTGCCGCAGCCGGGGCGTTGCTGCACCAGAAGGTGAGTGTGCGGGATGTTGCGGAGACGGTCTTCGCACATCCGACAATCAGTGAATCGATCAAGGAAGCGGCCGAGGATGCACTGGGCATGGGTTTGCATCTGCCGCCGAGAAAGACGTTGCGCGTGATGGCGGAGATTGCGTAACGCGGCAAGAAGGAAAAGGCAAAAGAGAGAAGAATTCCGGCAGGCGAGGAAGTCCGTATTCACTACGCCTTCAGCTCCTTCCGTTTCTGCTTTGTGCAAGGAACTTCGATTATGTCTCAAGGTGTTACTGAAGCACTCGCGTTTCTTAAGGGTCTGGGTACCCCTTCGGAACTGGAGGCCGGAATCCGTAAGGGATACGCGCCTTCGACGCAGCTGAAGGTCAACAGCCACATTCACCTGCCGCCGAATTTCTCGGCGTTTAGCAGCGTGCAACAGGCGATCGAGCTGGCGGCCGAGCAGAAGATCGGCGTGCTGGGTGTGAGCAATTACTACGACTACGATGTGTATGGCGACTTTGTCGCGGGTGCCCGCAAGGCGGGGATTTTTCCGCTTTTTGGTCTGGAGATCATCTGTCTGATCGACGATCTCGTGAAGGGCGGCGTGAAGATCAACGATCCGGGGAATCCCGGCAAGATGTATGTGTGCGGCAAGGGGATCACGCGCTTCGCGCCGTTCAATGCCGAGGCGCAGAAGCTGATCGGCATTATTCGCAAGAACGATTCCACGCGGATGCGCGAAGTGATCCGCAAACTGGGCGAGGTTCTGGCTCAGCGGGGGCTGCCGATCAACCTGAGCGAGTCCGATGTGATCGACATGGTGGCCAGACGGCATGGCTGCCCGCGCGAGCGCATCTATCTGCAGGAACGCCATGTCTGCCAGGCGTTCCAGGAGGCCATCTTCGCCATGATTCCAGTCGGGGAGCGCATCGGAAAACTGACCCGGGCGTTTGGCCTGTCAACCCCGCCGCAATTCGGTCCGGAAGAGGCCGTGAAGATTCAGAACGAGATTCGCGCCCAGCTCATGAAGGCCGGAAAACCGGCGTATGTTGATGAGACATTCGTGAACTTCGGGCAGGCATACAAGCTGATTCTCGAACTTGGAGGCATTCCGTCGTATCCGACGCTGGCAGACGGGACAAGTCCGATTTGTCCCTTTGAAGAGCCGGTCGAGACCCTGATTGCGAATATCAAGGGCCGGGGCTTCCTCGCGGCCGAATTCATCCCTATTCGCAACAGCCCGGAAGTGTTGAGCCGGTACGTCAAGGCGATGCGGTCGGCGGGCCTGGTTGTCACCGCGGGAACGGAACATAATACGCTCGACCTGCTGCCCATCGAGCCCGCATGCGTCAAGGGTGTATCCGTACCCGATGATGTGAAGGAGATTTTCTGGGAAGGCGCATGCGTCGTGGCCGCGCATCAGTTCCTCACGCTGCACGGCGAGTGCGGTTTCGTCGATGCCCAGGGCAAACCCAATCCGAAGTATCCAAACACGACCACGCGCATTGCAGCGTTCAAGTCGCTGGGGGGAGCGGTGATTCGGCGCTACATGGAACTCAAATGAGACGCGAGTGAAGAATGCAAAGTGCGGAATGGAATGCAATTCCGCTCAGGACTTAGAACTATGGCAACTGATATGCAATGGCCCGCTTTCACCAAGTCTGATTCACCTATGGACATTCTCGTGAAGCTGTCGCGTTTTTACGGGTCAGATCCGGAATTTGTCATCGCCGGAGGCGGCAACACCTCGGTGAAGGTCGGCGACCGGCT
>CAYSSA010000067.1:19784-20540 GCA_964433485.1 uncultured Tepidisphaeraceae bacterium
TTGTCAAAGGCAGCGGACATGCGCTGGCGAAGATCACTCCAGAGGGTTTTGTGGAGATGGATCGAGCAAAGCTTGAGTCGCTGCTCAACAGCAAGCTCTCGGCGGACCGCATGAAGCGGGAAGAGGAGTTCAAGGCCGCCACGCTGGCCGCCCGTGTCTATCCCGAGAAGAACCAGCGTCCGAGTGTCGAAGCGCTGTTGCACCATCTCATGCCGCGACAGTATGTGGTCCATACGCACAGCACCCTTGTGAATATGGTCACCTGCTGCGGCAGGGGGCCGGAACTGGCCAGGCAAATGGCCAGTGAGGTGGTGTGGATTCCGGAGATCGATCCTGGATATCTTTTGTCACAGGCATTGCGCCAGTCGCTGGTGGATTTCAAAAAGGCTACCGGCCGAGACTGTCCGCGGGCGATCTTCATGCAGAACCATGGTCTGGTCATTTGCGGCGACACGCCCGAGGAAATCCGCGAGCATACGGAGTGGGTGGTGGGCATGCTTCGCAAGCAGCTTGAGGCGGCAGGCAGTGCGCCGGCTTTCGGGCCGGTTACGAAAGTCGGAGGCGATGTCGCGCGCTCTCTGGTCAACATCATCGGGCCGGCACTGCGCGGGTTGCTGGCCGAGGGCGAGAATCTGAAAATAGTCACCTTCTCCGACGAACCGGTGGTGATGGAACTTGTTGGAGGCCACGACGGGAAAAGCGTGGCCACGACGGGCCCGCTGACGCCGGACCAGATCGTCTACTGCAAGTCGTTTC
>CAYSSA010000067.1:20659-20966 GCA_964433485.1 uncultured Tepidisphaeraceae bacterium
GGTCAAAGGGCTGGGGATGTTCTGCGCCGGGGACGATTTTGCGGCGGCCGACACATCACGGCTGATCTACACCGACATTGTGAAGGTCATGGCGGGCGCCCGTAAACTCGGTGGCATCCGCTACATGGACGATGGCATGCGGAAGTTCATCGAGGACTGGGAAGTTGAGTCGTATCGCAAGGGCATCGCGGCTGCGGGCCGGGCCGGCGGGCGCGTCGCGGGGAAGGTCGCGGTCGTCACCGGGGCGGCCCAGGGGTTTGGGCTGGAGATTTCACAGGATCTGATTGCGCAAGGCGCGACGGTGGTG
>CAYSSA010000068.1:0-228 GCA_964433485.1 uncultured Tepidisphaeraceae bacterium
ACCGCTAAGAACACAACGCATGACGAAACTGACGCCAGATTATACCGGCCAACGGAACATTGCTTCAGATCAAAGCCTCATCTGCCGAATCAACTCGTCTCGGTGCATCCGAAGGTGTGCCGCAACCGCGCTGAGAATCCCGGCCAGAGTGCCCACCTTCACCGGACTATGCAGCGGGACGGTCACATGGTGTTCACCGTTCAGTGCAGTGGTCATACGAACATAGTC
>CAYSSA010000068.1:240-2505 GCA_964433485.1 uncultured Tepidisphaeraceae bacterium
GACTCGTCTCATACCCTACTCGCCGCAATCCTTTGACCAGTTCGTCACCGGAGACATCGCGCGGCAGCTTCATCTCGCGACTACCTCGTCTCGAACGTAATGCAGATGAATCAGTTCGGGCTTCACCTCACCCTCATCAAATGTGGCTTCAATGGCCTCGCGGATGTTTCTAAGCAACTCCTCCCGCGTATCGCCTTCAGTGAAGATATCCCGATGACCATCCGGCCAATGGGCCGAGGCGGTGTAGCCGCCGTCGGCCTCAGCCTCTTGTATCACAAAGGTTATCTCTCGCATCTTCTGCCTCCATCATCGATTACTTCCCCTCATTCAATTCCAGGATCGTGATGTTCTTGAACAGGAACTGACCACCACCGGGGACTTCGCACTGAAACGATATGTACCCTTCGGGCTCCGTCAATCCTTCCGCCTTCCACGCCGGCTTGCCATTGATCTCAAGCTCGACCTTCGTCCCCACCACCGTAATCTTCATGTGGTTCCACTCGCCGGGCTTGGTCAGCCCCTTGCTCCGCGCGGTCTTGAACTCCGCAATGTTGCCCTCGTCATCCCAGCGCAGGTTCACCTGCCAAACCCGCGGCCAGGGAAACTTCGTCGCCGGATCGGGATCCTTGCAGCGAAGATAAATGCCCGAGTCGTACTTCTCCGCCTTCAGCGCCTTGTAGTCAAATTCCAGAACATAGTCCTTGAACTTCCGCTCCGGCCGAATCACCCCGTTGCCGCCCTTCATGAACATGCACCCATCCTTCACCTCCACCTCACAGGTGATGATCTTCCACCCATCCAGCGTCTTGCCGTCAAAAAGCGGCACCGGCTTGCCCTTGTCCCCGGCCGGAGCGTCAGCCGCCAGACAGCAGTTCACCATCCAACACAACGCCGCCACATAAGCCAGAAAACGCATAGACAGAGTCTCCATACCAGAACAAGTGAACTGTGATGCCAATTCCCGGACTGTCATTCTAATTCGCCGGCTCACCCGACGCAAAGCGGCGCCGGTTGGCAAACGTCAGGTCAATCACTCAACGCCCCTTCCCTCCGGCAGCAATTGCGGGATAATACGGGGCTTGCCCAGTGGGCAAGCGCGACTCAGGAGCCAACATGAAACCCAGATTCGAAAACGCACGTCGCCCTCTTATCCAAGCCCTCGAGGGCCGCACGCTGCTCTCAGGGATGTTCGGCAACTCTCTGGTGGCCCTGTCGATCTCCGACGCCGCCATCTACGAAGGCAACAACGGCAACAGCAACATGGTCTTCCGCGTGGATCTCAACGCGCCTTCCTATTTTCCCTTGTCCGTGCAGTATCAGACCATCGACGGCACCGCCAAAGCCGGCACTGATTACGTCTCCACCGAAGGGATTCTCTATTTCAACGTCGGCGCCACCAGCAACACCATCGCGGTGCCCATCATCGGCAACACCCGAATGGACGGGAATCGCGCCTTCACCGTCAAGCTGTTCAACTCCTTCACCGTCTCGATCAACCGGGATGTGGCAACCGGAACCATTGTTGACGACGACCTCCCGGCCGTCGGCGTAAAGGCCGTGCAGCCGGCCGCCAGCCCCGTCGGTCCGGTCAACGGAACCGTGCGCTTTGTTCGCACCGCCGGTACCACCGGAGATCTCAAGGTGCTCTACTCCGTGAGCGGAACCGCCAAAGCCGGTACGGATTACGCAAAGCTCCCCGGCTCGGCCATCATCAAGGCGGGCAGGACCTATGTCGATGTGGCCGTGAAACCAATCGCCAAAGCCGCCAAGCCCGGCTCCAAAACCGTCATCATCACGCTCAGCAGTTCCAGCGCCTATGTGCTCGGATCGGCCAGGAAAGCCACCGTCACGATCTCCAGCAAGGAAACGGCCCCGCCGTCGGCCAGCCTTTCCAGCAATCCCGGAGTCTCCGCGCCGTCAACCCAGCCCTACCGCTTCACCTCCGTATTCAATGACAACGTCGCCATCAATGCCTCGAGCGTCGTCACGGGCAACATCCGCGTGACCGGACCCAACGAGTACTCTCAACTGGCGACGCTGGTCTCCCGGAAAACCAGCGCCGACGGCAAGTCCGTCACCGCCGTCTACAGCATTCCCGCCCCCGGCGGAAGCTGGGACGCTTCGGACAACGGCGTCTATACGATCCTGATCCTGCCCAACCAGATCAAAGACACCGCCGGGAATGCCCTCGTCGCCGGAGGACTCGGAACATTTGCCGTCGCAGTCTCCTAGTCCCCGCTACTTCGGCCGGAAGAACGCAAAGCT
>CAYSSA010000068.1:2548-16712 GCA_964433485.1 uncultured Tepidisphaeraceae bacterium
TGAAATTGCGCCCGCCCACGGGTCCGAATTCGCCCGCCGCGAAAAATCCCGCCACCGGCGTACGCGGCAACACCTTTTGCGCGGTGGCAATGTCGTGGCTGGGCAATTCGAACATCCGCGTACCTCGACCGTTGCAGGAAAACAACAGCCCTCCCGCGGGAGGTTCCGCACGCTGCGGCAGCAGCAAATCCGTCATGTCCTCGTCCGCCGTCGCCGCGTCGCGAACATGAAACTGCACCGTCTGGCCCGGCCGCACGTAATCGGTGATGGCGATGGCCCCGTTGGATTGGTTCACCCGCATGACCCCTCGCACCAGAAAATCGCCCCGACCGAACTTCTCGCGGTATTCGTCAATCACCCGGCCGACGAACAGACCGTTCTCCAGCAGCTTCTGCTCAGTCGGGCTCAGTTCGGCAAGAACTTCCTGCACGACCTGCAACGCCGGCCGACCGCCGAGCTGCTCGATTACATTGTCCTTGCCGCGCGTGATGACGAAACTGTGTCCCACGGGACGACATCCCTGCGACACGACCGCCCGCACATCCACCCGTCCTGACAGCGTCAACCCCACCAGACCGTCGTTGAAAATGCTGCCGTCGAGAATCAGCCGGTTCTCGCCCGGCTCGCCGGCCGAAGACGCCATGCCGCCGATAATCGGGTGCCCCGGCAGGTTGTCGTCGATGCTCTTGAGCAGTTGTATGGCGGGCGTGCTGAACGGATCCGCGAAAGCCAGCGTCACCCGGCTGTCGGCGTGGGGGGTGAAGAGCCCTCGCAGCGCCGTTCCATCGGGAATCAGCTCGGGCCAGTCGTCGGACCCGCAGTAAAAAGCGTGTGCCCGCACCCCCGGAAGCGACCCCGCCAGCAGCGCAATGGCCGGTCGGCGTTCAATCTCCCGGTCGAATCCCAGGACGCCCTCGGCCGAGCATCCAACCATCGCCTGCGGCTCCAGTTGTTCCTGCAATCGCTCGGCAATCTGCGGGGCTTTGTCCGCATGCGGGCCGGTGACAAAGACGAAGACGACGTCGGGAAGCCCGTCCAGGCGCATGGCGATGTCGCCGATCAGAACATCGGTCGCGTGCAGCGCATTCTCATGGTCACAGATGCCGGAAAGAAATCGCATGCGTAATCATAGGCGCATCCTGATCGGGCGGTGATGCCGCCGGGGCACTCAGGACCGCTTTCGTCTCAATTTCCACGCCCCCTACTTCTTCGGCTCGTCCTTCCAGATGTCCGCCGTTCGAGCCTTCACATCCGGCATCCCCGGCAGAGGCGCGCTGGGAACCGGTTCATACCAGAAACTGGCGCAGGACCAGTCATCCGACGTTTCGGACAAACCGTTCTTCCAGGCAATCTGCTGGATGGTGATGCGGGCTTCCTTCTGCCAGGCGATGGGATCGACCAGATGCCAGCGGTACATGGACACGAAATCCTTCTGATTCAAACTGCACCCGTTGTAGAGAAACGGCGTCTGCTGGATTCCCCACGCCAGACCGACGTAGTCCTCGCTGCCGGTGCCGACGATGGTCGGTTTGTCCGTGTCCCCATCCATGAAGACCTTGATTTCCCCCTCGCCCCACCACTGACCAGGATGCAGGTTGCGCACGCCAATGACCGAGCCGATGAAACGACCCTTCTGTCCGCGCCGCGGCAGCAACTCAAAGTCCTTCTTTTCCGTTGTCGGGTTCTCGCGGCGGAAAAGCACATGCAATCGACCGACATCGGCCGCGTGCCTGTCGCCGAGCGTGTAACCGATCTGATAGAACAGCGGCGTGGCCTTGTCGCTTTCATTGGTGAAGGTCATCTTCACGCGCTTGCCGAAGGGCATCGGCAGCCAGAGATTCATGCCGCCGGTGGGACCAACCGAGTGTACGGCCGAGGCATAGGGCATGACCTTGCCGTGAGCCGTGCCGAAGAAATCGCCGACGGGGCACTCGATGCTCGGGTGTTCCTGTTCGTCATACCAGGCGCGAATGACGAAGCTGCGCAGCGCAATCGGGTCGTGGTGGCATGTGACCCATATATGCCGGATGGTGCCCGGACCCTGGATGTCGCAAAGCTGAACCGATTCACCCGGCGCGATCTGCTTCGACGGCAATCCCTTACGCCCCGGCCCGAGTTTGCTGGCCGCCTGTCCTCCCTCGCCTGGCGCGCCGCTGGGGTTCTCAAAGGAGATGGACCGCGAGACAAGCCCGGTGTCCAGGCGATAGGGCTCGCGGACCAGATCGGGTTGCTGGGCGGACGTCTGGATACAGGCGAACCAGACCCAAGCCAGGCCCACGACCGCGATCAGAATCCGACGACTACCATCGGAGTTTGTCATAAGTTCTCCTTGCCCAGACCAATGTACAACTATACCCACATGACGGGTGATGCCCGCCACTCTCTCCCATACAACGGATCCGGCACGTCGTGGCACAAAAACGACGCCGCCCCCGTGGCAGAATCCACGGAGGCGGAGTTCGGCATTCCAGCGGATCAATAACCGCGATCGCGATTACTTCACTCTCTTGGCTTCCCAGTCTCGCTCGCGCTTGCGGTCGCCTTCGCCCATCACGGTCTTGCCCTTGATGGTGTCGCCATCGAGCTTGCCCGTGTAGGTGATCGTGAACTCACGGTCCTGCATCTTGCGGGTGACCTTGAAGCTCACTTCGCCATTCTTGATCGTGCCGTCGGTAATCGCAACCTCTTGGGCGTTTTGGCCACCGGACTTCACCGTGCCGGTCAGCTTCTCGCCTTCCTGCTTGAGGGTCAGGGTCGTTTCACGCGGCTGGGCATTGTCGCCCCGACCGGGCGTGGACCACTTCCATGTTCCGCTGGCATCGGCGGCCGAGGCGCTGAAGGCACCCGCGAAGCACAACAGCACAGCGGCTGCGAAGACGGCGGTCAGAGAAAACGCTCGACGATTCATAAATCCTCCCTGGGATTATATTTAGATGGAATTCTTCCGGTCCTTATCGCTCCGGACACACGTCTGGCGCGCGGCCATTCTGGTTCCACCTGTAATACCTATAACGCCTTTACCGGTTTCTTATTTCGGACCGAATCAACGAATCATCTTCAATCATTATGAAATTATGGGTCGAGCCAAGTGCCGGAAAAAAGGCGCCGGATCGGTGTCCGGACCGGATATCGCCGATACACTTAGGAGTTGTCCAAGGAGAAGGCCAATGTGCGGCATCATTGCGTATGTGGGTCGGCGCATCGCGCAACCCGTTCTGATTGAAGGTCTAAAACGCCTGGAGTATCGCGGCTACGATTCGGCCGGAATCGCCGTCATCGACTCCCAGCGCCAGCTCCACGTTCGCAAAGCCGTCGGACGCATCTCCGTCCTGGAGTCCACCATTGCCGGACAACCCATCAACACCCAGGCCACTCTGGGCATGGCCCACACCCGCTGGGCCACCCACGGCGCACCCACCGAGGTCAATGCCCACCCACATCTGGACGACACCGGCAGCATCGCCCTGGTTCACAACGGCATCGTCGAGAACTATGCCGCCATCAAGAAATTCCTCAGCGACAAGGGCCATGTCTTTGTCAGCCAGACCGACACCGAGGCCCTGGCCATGCTCATCGGCGACATCTACGCCGAAGTCCGCCAGAAGAATCACCTGCCGCCCGGTGCGTCGGCGCTTCAGAAGGCCGTCCAACTGGCGTTGCGCGAGGTCGAGGGCACCTATGGCATCGCCGTCATCTGCAAGGATGAGCCCGATACCATGGTCGTTGCCCGCAAGGGCTCGCCGCTGATCATCGGTGTCGGCAAGGAAGAGTACATTGTCGCCTCCGATGCCTCCGCCATCGTCGAACACACTACCCAGGTCGTCTATCTGAACGATAACGAGATGGCCATCCTCCGGCCCAGTTCCTTCCGCACGACCACCATCGACGACGTGGCCGTCACGCCCGTCTTCTCGCAGCTTGAGAACAAGCTCGAAGCCTACGAGCTTGGCGAATACGAGCATTACATGCTCAAGGAGATCTTCGAGCAGCCGACGGCCATTTCCAATTGTCTGCGCGGCCGCGCCGAACAAAAGGAAGGTCGCATCGTGCTGGGGGGCATCGCCGACCACACGCGCGAACTCGTCAAAGCCAAACGCATCATCCTCACGGGCCAGGGCACGGCCTGGCACGCGGGTCTGGTGGGTGACTATTTGCTGGAAGACCTCGCCAAGGTCGTCACCGAAACCACCTACGCCTCGGAATTCCGCTATCGCAATCCGATCGTGGAAGAAGGCACCGTGGTGATCGCCATCAGCCAGTCGGGCGAAACAGCCGATACGCTGGCCGCCTTGCGTGAAGCCCGCGAAAAAGGCGCGCTGGGACTGGGCATCGTCAACGTGGTCGGCTCGACGATTGCCCGCGAGACCGACGGCGGAATCTACCTCCACGCCGGCCCGGAAATCGGTGTCGCCTCCACCAAGGCGTTCACCTGTCAGTGCGCCGTGCTGGCGATGCTGGCGCTGTTCATCGGCCGGCGCAGGTTCATGAGCCAGTCGCAGACCCAGGAGACCATCGACGGGCTATGGGCCATCCCCGATCAGATGAAACGCATCCTCGAGCAGAGTGGCCATGTCCGCGATATCGCCGGCAAGTACTGCGACCGTGAAAACTGGCTGTTCCTCGGTCGAGGCTATCACTACCCCGTGGCCCTGGAGGGCGCGCTCAAGCTCAAGGAAATCTCCTACATTCACGCCGAGGGCATGCCCGCGGCCGAGATGAAACACGGCCCCATTGCCCTCATCAATGAAGGCATGCCCGTGGTCTTCATTGCTACCAAGGGCCTGCAATACGACAAAGTCATCAGCAATATCGAGGAAGTTCGGGCCCGCGGCGGAAAGATCATCGCCGTGGCCACCGAGGGCGACCGCCAGATCCGCCGCTACAGTGAGCATGTGATCGAGGTGCCTGATACTCTCGAATCGCTCCAGCCGTTGCTTTCGGTGGTGCCGTTGCAATTGCTGGCCTACCACGCCGCAGTCATCCGCGGCTGCAACGTGGACAAACCGCGAAACCTGGCCAAGAGCGTAACGGTGGAGTGAACGCGGTCAATGGATAGACCCGTAATCCGAAGCTCCAATGACCAATCAACTCCGAAAGATCGAGTTGGCACTCAACCTGTCCCCGGCCGGCACAGCCACAGCACCGGCGAGTGCTTGAGCTACGATGCGGCAGGCTGCAAAATCAAGCACACGATCGCGGCAACTTGACAGGAAAAACCAGACCAACCGCGCCCACCGCGGCGCGGGAGTCTGCTGTCGGCGGTCTCTCGGCCACTCAGGCGTGCTGGATGGTGGCGGGCGTCGGCACGGTGTTGATAAGGGAGACAGGGAGGCGCTCGAGAACTTCCCACGGTTGCAGGAAATCCAGCGCGGCGTCGTCGGCCACGAAATCCACGGACCAGTCATCCGGAACTTCCGGCATGGATGTCTGGAACCCGTGTTCGTTCAGCCAGGCGACGACGTCGGAATGGTCCAGCGACTGAGCAGTCGCTCGCGAGAGACGATCGCGCAGGTTCTCAACGTCGATGCGTACTCTGAATTGAAACATAGTCGCCTGTCCGGAAATGGTGCTTCAAGCCTAACGCGGAACGCCAACAGAAATCCAGAAAAAAATTAATTTTCGACAAATTGCGAAATACCATTCATGCCCCACGCTGGCCAACCGCCTTCCATTCCATAGAATCTCGCTCGCCATGGCCCAAGTCGCTGTCCCAAGCCAGCCCTGCCTCCACCTTCTGCCTTGGGAACAAAGTGGGTGGATCACCACCGGTCGGTCTGCGGTGGTGCTCCTGGCCGTCGTGGTATGCGTGGCCGCTTCACACCTGGCGTATCTCTCTTTGAATTGCCCGATCGACCTGGCCGAAGACGAGGCCTACTACTGGGACTGGTCGCGCCAACTCGATTATGGCTACTACAGCAAAGGCCCGCTGACACCGTGGCTGATCCGGGCCAGTTGCTCGATCTTTGGCGACACCATGCCCGCCGTCCGGCTTCCCGCAATTCTGCTGCGCGCGGGCACCGCCTTCTGCACCTGGTGGCTGGCATTGCGACTGTTCCGTTCTCCCGCGCTGGCGTTGGGTTCAGGCCTACTCGGCTATACGTTGCCGATCTTCCTTCCGGCCGGACTGGTCATGACCACGGACCCTCCCTTTCTGTTTCTCTGGGGCCTGGCTTGCTGCGCCGCAGTGCGAGCCCTGGACCATCCGGCGTCCGGAAACTGGCTGATGGCCGGCGCCATAGCCGGCGTCGGCTTCCTGGCCAAGTTTTCCATCGCCATCTGGTTTATCGGACTCTGCGCGTTGTTATGGTTCGCGCGCGTTCCCCGCCCGATGTTTCGGCTGGCCCTGGCGGTCGCCGGTTTCATCCCTTTCACTGTTCCAGTTCTGGCGTGGAATATCCGCAACGATTGGGTAACCCTCAAACACGTCGCCGAGGATGTCGGCGTTACCGTCGGTGGCTTTGCACTGAGCAATCTCGCGGACCTTTGGATTGGGCAGTTTGGCGTCGTCGGACCCGGCATGTTCATTCTCATGTTGGCGGCCGTAGCGTCCGCGGTCGCGTGCATGGCCAAAGCCCATACGCCGTCGCCGGAACGTCGGGCGCTGCTCGTTCTGCTTTGTTTTGGTCTACCCGTGTTTGCGGGCGTGTTGTTGACAAGCTTGCGTCAGCATCCCTCGGCCAGTTGGCCCATGGCATCTTATTTTACACTGACGATCCTGGTTGCCTGGTTCATCTCTCGCTGCCGGGCTGATCCGACGAGCTGGAGTTGGTCGCGATGGATCATATATCCATCTGTTATTACAGGATTTATAATCGTATTGGCGGCACATCGGACGGATCTGTTCTATCCGGCAATCAAGCGTGTGGGCAGTGTGTTTCCAAGTTTGCGCCTATCGTCTCGAACCGACCCGACGCATCGCTTGCATGGCTGGCGCAGCGTGGCTCGCCAAGCCACGGATCAGTTGCGACAAATGCCTTTGGGGTCGATAGTTATGGCGTACGACTACCAGACGGCAGCCGCCATGGCGTTCTACATCGACGGTCAGCCCAGGACTCGGTGTGCGGGTACATATGCCTTGGACCGGGCACTTCGGGAGCCATTCAGTCAATATGACATCTGGCCGGATTTGCGGCTCGATCGAGAGTCAGCCCAGGCTCAAGGGGTGTTGGGAAGACAGGTTCTGTACCTCGGGCCGATTCCTCCGGAGTTTCGTACGGCCTTTGAGCGGGTTGAGCAACTTCCTGATCTGGTTGCGGTTGAGCATGGTCTGGAGGTTCGTCGCGTGGTGGCTTGGCGCTGTTATGGTTTTCGCGGTCTGAATTGGCCTGGCTGGGATGGCCGTTATAACAAGTAGGGAGCCGGACTTGGCAACGGTGTGTGCAGACAGCGTTCCGGGCAAGAGTCTGGTATTTGTGGGGGTAAAGAACCAGCAGACACCGCGGGAAATCGAGCGACGGTGGAAGGCCTGTAAGTCAATTATTGTAAAGAAGTTAGGTCATTCTCAAGACACGGCTATGGCGTGCGACATCAGATCAGTTGATCAAGCCCCGAGAAGCCCAGAACCTCATGGGAGAAGAACGGCTCGGCATAGGCCGTGTCAATCCGGGTGCCGAAGTAGGCGTTGACCGTGCGCACCATGGCGGGAACGTCACCCGAGGCATTGCGGCGGAACTGCGACTGGTAGGCGTTGACCGCCGCCATTTTCGTTTCCATCTGCTCGGAGATGTCAATGCAGAAACTCGGTTGGAAGCTGATGCGCAGGTGCGTGCAGAAGT
Source organism: uncultured Tepidisphaeraceae bacterium (assembly GCA_964433485.1). Taxonomy (GTDB): domain Bacteria; phylum Planctomycetota; class Phycisphaerae; order Tepidisphaerales; family Tepidisphaeraceae; genus JANYKD01. The sequence goes on from CAYSSA010000068.1 coordinate 10,324, forward strand.
AGTAGATGATCCGCTTGGGGTGCCAGGGTTCTCCGGGTATCGTGGAGCGCGTGAGTTTGGCGTCGAAGCGAGCATCTTCGACGATGCGCGTCACGGCGGTGTGGTCTGGATGGGCGTCGACGGGATAGGGCGCGAACAACCAATGGGGCCGGTGAGCGCGGATCAGCGCCGCCAACCGGTGGCGCGATTCGAGATTGTGCGTGACCTCGCGGTTGGTCAGACCGAGGAGAGTGCGCTGGATGCCGAGGATTCCGGCCGCTTCCGCCGCTTCCCGAGCGCGGGTTTCCGGCGATCCGTGCGGCGTGGGTTCGCCATTGGTCATGTCAACGAGGTGGACCCTGTGCCCCTGCGAGACCAACCGGGCGATGCTGCCGCCCATGCCGAGTTCCTGATCGTCCGGATGCGGTCCAATGACAAGAATGGAAGCCATAGTGAAAGTGAGTATACTCGTTCTCATGACACCGCAGCAGATCGCACAGGCGCTGAAGGACAGGTTCGGCGGTCAAATCACGGCGGCGTTTCCCGAGGACAAGCACCCGCGCGTCCACGTGAACGCCGAAAACTGGCGACCGATCGCCGAGTTCCTGCGCAACGACCCCGCCATCCGGCTTGACTGGATGCAGTGCCTGTCGGGCGTGGACTATGCCGCGGACGGCAAGTTGGCGATCGTTGTCGATCTGTGGAGCTACGATCACCGCCACGGACTGGCCGTGAAGGTTTTCTGTGATCGTGACAATCCCCATATTCCCACCGTGTCGGACCTGTGGCGGATCGCCGACTGGCACGAGCGAGAGGCGTTCGACATGTTTGGGATTGTATTCGACAACCACCCGGATTTGCGGCGTATCCTGATGGCCGACGACTGGGTGGGATACCCCCTGCGCAAGGACTACGTGTTTCCGCGGGAGTATCACGGGATTCCCTCAAGCGTTGAACTCGACTGGCAGCAGAAGCCGGACTATCCGTGAAGCCCCATGGCGGCGGAATCCACCCGCCATCAGAGCACCCGCGAGAGTTCTTCGCTCAGTCGACCGATCATCTCGGACGTGTGTTGGGAGAATACAGCGATGCGCAATCCACCCGCTTGGCCGGCGCCGGCGTAGCGCTCGATATGGTCGATGACGATGCCGCGATCCCAAAGCGCCCGCTGGATTCGGCGCATGTTCGGGGCATCGCCGAGAGTCAGCCAGACGATCGGCGCGGGTGAATCCTCGAATGTCAGCCCGATTCGGAACAGTTGCGACTTCAATGTGGCCGCGTTCTCGATCAGTCGCCGGCGCAGGTCCGGGTGCGCCCGCAGGAACCTGAGCCCGGCCGCGGAGGCCGCGCACATCGCCGGCGGCGGCGGAGACGCCCCGTTGAACAACGGGTTGGCGCGCATGAGTTCGAGGAACGCCCTTGAACCGGGAATGATGCCGCCAAACCCCCCGATGGCCTTGCTCAGCGTGCCGCAGACCAGCAAGCGCGCGTCCGCCGTGCTTTGGGTGTTGATTTCATTGCTCCAGAGCCCGAAGTGCTCGATGGTTCCCCGGCCGGTTTCGCCCAGCACGCCGATGCCGTGCGCGTCATCGACCAATACGGAGCAGTTGCCGTGTTTGGAGGCCAATCCGAGATAGACGTCCAGCGGAGCCAGAGCCCCGGTCACGGGAAACACGCCGTCCGTGGCGATCAGGACTCGATCGCCGACTCTGGCTTGCAGCAGGCGCTCCAGCGATTCTGCATCCCGATGATCAAACGGCGCGGCCGGAAGGCCGGTGCTTCGCACGGCATCGCACACCGCGTAGTGCGTCCGCTCGTCGAAAAGGATGCGATCAAAGCGGTCGGCCAGAGCGCTCAGCATAGCTGCCGCCGACATATAGCCCGACGGCAGGAAGAAGGAGTCATCCATGCGGAAGAACTCCGCCGCCGCCGCCTCGACATCCAGCAACGGCGGCATGGTGCCCAATCGCCCGCGAGAAGTGGCGCTGCCCAGGCCATAGATTCGCATCGCCTCGGTCGCGGCGACGACCACCGCCGTGTGTCCCTGAAGGCAGTGATATCCGGTGCCTGCGAAATAGAGCATCTCCCGGCCGTCGATCAAGGTCAGCGGAGATGGAGGGGATTGCATGATCGGCATAACGCTGAAAGGCAACACGCCAACAGGCGAAAGACCAAGGGGAGCGGCCGCCCGACCGCCGGGTGATTCTCCGATCATTTCCGTTCGACCAGCATCATGTCGGCCGAGGGTCTGGGGGCGAAATAGACCTCACTGCGCGCGTTGAGGTATTCGGTGAGGCGGTCGCCGGCAAGGTCCAGTTCGGCAACGGCGGGCCAGTCCACGACCGGGGCGGTCGGAGCCGAGTCGTGTTCGAGTCTTTCCGGCGAGCGGATCACCCAGATTCGGTCCGCCAGATTCGCCGCACAGAATGCGCGAATGAGTCCCGGTCCGGGTTCAACCATGACGTGGGTTGCGCCGCGGTCCGACAGCCGTTCGAGCACGCTCCGCAGGTGCAGGTGATCCGGCCGCAACGGATCGGCGTCGCAGGGGATGATCTCCACGCCCGGGCCGATACCTGGAACTTCGGCATACTCGGCGAGGCAGAAGACCAGCACCGGCTGCTCGGGCGTGGCACTTCGGACGATCCGGCACTGACGTGACAGCCGCCGCTTTGGATCCAGCACACAGCGAAGGAGCCTCCGCGCCGGGGCGGGCGGGGGCACTCGGGCCGTCAGCAGCGGATCGTCGTTGAGCACCGTTTTGACGCCGACCAGGATGGCGTCGCACCGCGACCGGAGTTCATGGACGGCCTGTGTTGAGCGGGCGTTGCTGATTGCCATGGGGCGGCCCATCGGACCGGCCATCTTTCCGTCGCCCGTCTGGGCCCATTTGAGCGTGACGTAAGGGCGGCGATAGATTGTTCGGGCGATGAAAGGGGCCAGCAGTTGGCGGCATTCATCCTCGAGGATGCCGGCCTCGACCACGATGCCCGCCTGCTGGAGCAGCGCCAGACCCTGTCCGTTGACCATGGGATTGGGGTCCAGGCAGCCTGCCACCAGCCGCTTGATGCCGGCACGAATCAGCGACGGCACGCACGGAGGCGTCTTCTTTTTTTCGTGGCAGCAGGGTTCGAGGGTGACGTAGGCCGTGGCTCCGCGCGACGCCTCGCCGGCCAGGCGCAGCGCCGCCGGCTCGGCATGCGGCCCCCCGAATCGCTGGTGCCATGCCTCGGCGATGACGCTTCCGCCACGGGCCAGGACACAGCCGACCATTGGATTGGGTTCGACGCCGCCCCGGCCGCGCATCGCCAGTTCGATCGCCCGTCGCATCAGGGCATGGTCGCCATTGCTTGCCATGGCTCACCGTTCTTCCCGGACGGCGGGCTCAAACCCACGCCCGCCATCCTCGCGCGTACCCAGCACACTCATCGCCAGCAGCAGAGCGACGCCCGTGCACAGCAGCACGTCGGCCACGTTGAAGATCCACGGAAACAGCGCCGGCCACTGCGGAAGGGCGTGTATCATGTCTCGGACGTATCCAAAAGCAATACGATCGTACATATTGCCCAGCACGCCCGCCAGCAGCATGCCCAACACAAACTGATACAACCGTTGTCGCCGGCTGTTGGCAAACAGGCAGGTCAGGAAGACAATCGCCCCCACGGAAACGGCCAGAAACAGGCTCCTCTGTCCCTGTCCAAGCCCGAACACGGCGCCGCGGTTGGTTGTCACCTCGAAGTGGAGCCATCCGGGAATGAACTGCAAGGCGTTCCTGGTCCCGTGGAAGCGACCGTCCATCCAGAGGGCCAGATGCTCGAACGCCAAATGCTTGGTCCACAAGTCCAGGCACAGCCCGACGAACGTGGTGCCGAAAAAACGTGCCAGCGCCCACGGCCGAAGGAAATTTTCGCTGGAGAGTTGGAACACGGTTCAGCGGCGCACCAGGCCTTTTTCCAGCTTGATGGTGTGTTCGAGCGAGTAGCGTGCCCAGGGCTTGGCCTCGAGCCGGGCTCGAGTGATAGGTTTGCCCGTTCCCTCGCAAATCCCGAAGGTACCCCGGCGGATCTTGTCCAGGGCGATGTTGATCTCATGGAGCATCTGCCGGTCCTTCTCGACCAGGCCCAGCGTGAACTCCTGTTCGTAGTTGTCGGTGCCCATGTCGGCCATGTGCATTGGAAGATTCGACAGATTCGACCCACTGGTGGATTGGAGCGCCTCCTCTTCCATGGACTGCACGTCGCCCAGAAGCTCCCGGCGCTTTTGGATCAGCAGGTCCCGGAAGTATTCCAGATCCTTCGGCTTCAGCGGCGAGACGACCTTGGACGCGCGGGCTGCCGCCTCGTCAGCCTCGGTCCGTCCAGCGGAACCCGGTTTGTCGCCGGCCGGAGCTTTGCGCGTCCGGGATTCAACCCTGGCGACCTTCGAGGGCACAATCGCCAGCTTAGAGGGCGCCCCCGTCAACTTCGCGGGGATTGCCGTCAACTTCGCCTTCGCTTTGACCGCGGGCGCCTTGACGACAACTTTCGCGGCTGGCTTCTTAACGGCAGCCTTCTTCGCCACGGGGGCCTTCCTCTTTGCGACCTTTTTCGCGCTTGTTTTGGCCACGATGCTCCCTCTGGTTCAAGTCAAACAGGTCCACCGCCGGGTGCCATTTCGGCGACCGGAATAAAAGGTTCGCAACTATATGAAATCGCTCATGGGCTGTCAAATGCCCTGTTCCCGCAGCAGCGTTGATGTTGACGGGGTCCGCATTGGGTGCATCCGGCCGGTCGCGACGACGAAGCGGCGGGTGTTAACCGCGAGATGGCTGTTAGCGGAGGTTCCGCTCAGTGTGGGTATTGAACATCGTAATTCCCGGTCACAGTGAATGTCTGCCGGAATCTGCCATCGACGCAGGTATACCGCAGATAGAGCTTGTCCGGATCGTACTGACCGGGGGGCAACGTGCATTGGAACAGGTGAGTTTTGCGGCTTTGGATGGTCAGCTTGTCGGACCAGACGGGTTTCTTTTTGCCGTCGAACGGAGCGTCATAGCACAACTCGACCTCCTGAGTCTGGCCGGGGTCCAGATACGGGTTGGTCATGGCCAGGAGCAGATGGCGGCCGTTGATGATGCCACGGATGATGGGATGGTCGCGATTCCAGGTGTCGTAGTGCCGCACGGGACGGACGAAGCTGTATTCGCCTTCGAAGAGCGAGTTGAACTGGGAAACGCGGTGCATTCCCTTGACGGCGAATTCGATGTCACCGAGGGTTTCGGTGATTTGCGGGTTTCCGTTGTTTCCGAATCCGGCCGGGCCGGTGAAGCCGCGGGCGTCCCAGTAATAGAGTCCTTCGAGGCCGATCATGAAGGTGTAGATGACGGCCGCTTCGGCCAGATAGGGGTTGACGGGGCGCGATCCGAGTTTGGCCGACTCTCCCCAGGTTTCCTGGTTGCCGGGGCGCAGGGCGGGGATCAACTGTTTGGCGGTGACGAGGGTTCCGCGGTGTTTGTAGTATTTTCCGCCATTGAGCCAATAGAGGGCGTTTTCGCCCTTGGCGATGAACGCTTTGAGAAAAGCGGGGCCGGTTTCACAGTCCTCGTAGCCGATCTTGACCGGTTCGGTGTAGACCGTTTCCTGGAAGACATCGCGGCGAATCATTCGGCGGCCTTTGGCGTCGGTGAGATAGTCGCCATTGCGGTCCTTGTCGTACATGGAAGACTTTTCGGCGAACAGGGTGTGGTAGTAGAAATCCTTGTGGAAGTAGTCGATCTGGCGCGAGTATTCGGTGGCTTGGAAGTCGATCAGACTGCCTCGTCTGAACCAGGGCCAGAGGGCGGCGTGGATGTTCTCGTAATGGTATTGCCCGGTTCTGGGATCGGGCTTGGCGTCGTCGGGGCCGACGAACAGATGTTCGCCCGGCGCTTTGGAGCCGTAGTGCCAGATCTTGAACACGCGCCCGCGCTGGGCCGCCCTGGCCCGCGCGCCGCGATAGAAGTGGCCGACGAAATCGCCCCAGGCGGCCGTGTAGGCATCGTGCAGGATGGCCAGGGTATCGGGGTTTTTCACTTCGGGGTCTTTGTCCCTGAGCTTTCGCAGTTTTTCGGGGAGAAGCTCGGGGTGTTCCTTGAGCAGTTTAGGCGCGATGGTGGGCCACATCTGCTCCTCGTCCCAACCGTAAATCCCCGGGTCATAGGGGGCGTATCCGCCGGCGCCCCAGGACTCGTAGCAGGTCCAGCCCAGCTTGTAGGCGTTGTCGGCCGAGACGAACGCCGAGCGATGGTCGGCGTATGCCTTGAGGTCGGCGTATTTCGCGGGGTCTTTCTTGAACCAGTCGTTGATGATGGCCACCTGCAAATCGGGGGTGTGGAACCAGACTCGCTGGTTGATGGTCAGGTTGTCCTGCTCACACTTGATCGTCGCCGTCGAGGT
>CAYSSA010000068.1:16729-20643 GCA_964433485.1 uncultured Tepidisphaeraceae bacterium
AGGTGAATCCGCGATTGAGGGGCCCGCCGAACTTGTCCTCGTCCGTGAACCGCCGCGAGTTCCACACGATGATGAAGCGGCTGGGGAGTCTGAACGGCGGGAACCGTTCGAAGTTGACGATGTTGAATGCGTGTTGCGGCTCGAAGGGGTAGTCGTTGTCCCTGAGCGTGCTGGTCTCATTGAGGCCGGAGAATTCCACCGGCCGCGACCAGGTGATCTCGTTGCCCTTGCAGTCTTTTTTTCCCTTCAGATATTCGGTGTTGCGCGGGGTTTTTCGGTGATCGACGATTTCAAACACGATGCTGCGTCGCGCCACGGGTTTGCCGGCGTCGGTGGCTTCGACGTCGATGTAGTATTTCCCGATCTGCGGTGGGAACGACACGTGGGCCGCGTAGGCTCGATAGAGCCAGTCGGCCGATCCCTCGCGTTTGACCTTCTCCGGTCCCCAGCCCAGGCGGTCGAATGCGTCGGTGGAGTAGGCCGTGCAGCGAACGGAGTCATGCGGCGACGCAATACGAAAGCGGATGTTGAGACTTCCCGGCAGCGCGTCGGAGGCGATCCGCAGGCCATCGTCGAGCTTCATCAGTTCCTTGCGCGCGGTCTCATCGGAACCCCACCGCCACAGCCAGAAGTTGATCGGGGCGCCGGACTGTTCGAGCCTGGGAAACGGCCGGACCATGCCCACCTCGGACAGTCCCTCGGCGCCGACCTGGCCGGCCAGCAGCGCGGCGAACACTACGGCGCCGATCACCCGTTTACGCATAAGTGGCTCCTTGTTCCGCGGCCGCGAACGGCGCTGCGGTTGCGGTCAGTCCGTCTTGCCCCGCTGGTCCTCGGCCAGGACAAACTCGTCGATGGCCTCTTCCGCGCGCGCCAGCAGTTCGGGCTGGGGTTTCAGATACGGGTCTTTGTCGAAAGCGGTCTGCGTCGGGGTTTGCGCGGCCAGAAGGAGGCAGATCGCATAAGCCTCCCGCTTTTGTCCGTCCGACAGATTCGCGTCACTGAAGCGGCCGAGGACCGTTCGGTAAAGCATGTGTCCGGCCCAGCGTTGCATCTGCTGCGGAGACAGGGCGGCGGTGGTGAACCGGCGGCGCATCTCGCGGCGTGCGGCCTCTTCATCCTTCCTGGCCAGATCGTATTGCCGCTGCAACTGTTTCACCTGGTCGGCGTTCGCGGCGTCCGTTGCGGCCTTCAATTCCGCGCTCAGCCGCGTGTAGCGTTGGCCCTGAGGCGTTGAAAGCCAGAAGTCGTAGGCGGCGGTGCGCTGTTTTCTGGCCTCGCGGAACTTTTCCAGTTCTGCTCCGGTGAGCGCGAGGACTTTTTCCATCTGCTGGTAGTCGTCGCCGCCGGCGTTGATCGCCTGGGCGATAGGCCCCGTGATCCTGGGCGAGGCGGCGCTGTCGGAGGCCGTCGCCTGGCCCGGCACATCCGAGGGAGTGGTACGAACGACCGCCATTTCGCCGGCGCTGTTGCGAACGAACTCGTGGGCCACCTCGCCCGTCAACCCTTCGATGAATTTCACGCGAATGGCGTCCTCGCGGATTTCCATGTGGGCAAAGCCATATATCTTGCGGGAAAACGGCCCGCGATCATTGCGTTTCATGTCCTTCCGGGCCGCTCCACCGCCGCCGGAGATGACGAAATCCAGGCTCCAGTCGGGAACGCGCAGGTGCTGAAGGCTGTGGTCGTGCCCGCAGGCATAGAGATCGACACGATGCTTGCGGAATCGATCGCCCAACTCCGCCTGCAGCGTCGAGCTATCCCCGTGGTCCCCGTTGCTGAAGAGCGTATGGTGGCCGACGCAGATCGTCCATTTCGCGCGGGGGCGAGACAGTTGCGCGTCGATCCAGGCCAGTTGGTCCTGCCAGTCGGACTTGGACATCAGGGCCTTGTCCGTGTCGAGCATCAGCACCGTCACCAGGGGATTCTCCGCGGGCAGGTCGAGTCGATACCACCGCGCGGGCATTTTCCAGCGCGAGTCCGGATAGGCCACGGCATAGGCCAGTTGCAGCTTGATCTTGTTGCCGTCGTCGTGGTTGCCGAGCGTGACGTAGAAGGGAACGGCCACTTTGGACGCGTCGTACATGTCCTCGAAGAGTTTCTTCCAGTTGGGGTCGTTCACGCTCTTGAGCGACCCGTAGAAGTTGTCTCCGGTGGTGAGCACGGCATTGAACGGCGTCGGTGAGCCGCGCAGGTAGCCGCTGAGGGTCGCGGCCACCTGCTTCTGGCGCTGGTTGTTGGCGCCCCAATCGCCGAGGACGATGAGATTCACCTGATCGGGCGGGCATGGTCGGGGAGTCCAATGAGCCACCGGACTCGGCCCGGAGGGACGGGTTGCGGGGGAAGCCTCCGGCAGCGGAGTCTCCAGGCAGCCGCCAAGGAGAACCAGAAGGACCAGGAAACAACAACCATACTTCAGCGGAAGCATGCATCGCTCCTCGGAGGGATTTCGCGGCTACTGGCCCTGCTCCGCCACCAGGAACACCGATCGGACGGGCGCCAGTTTCAGCCTCACCCGCGTGATATCCATACCCGTCTGGCGCAGATGCGTTATGTCGCACGGGCCGATCTCGCCCGTGTGTGGATCCCATTGCCGCAGCGTCAAGGCGCCCCGGAACCTGACGGGCACATCGACCGGGCCATCCGAGGAATTGCCGAAGAAGTACAGGTCGCGGCCATTGACGACTTTGTGCATGTACGACAGGTTGCCGCCGGCGACCTTCACATCATTCTCCAAGGTCACATCATAGAGCGGCCACGCCTGACCGAGCGCCGCCCTGAGCGCCGCGGGCGTCGGTGAAGCGAGGAACTGCGCCTTGCCGCCGGCCCGGGCGTCGAACAATTCCGCCACGATCCTGCGCACCTCGGCGTCTTTGCCGTGCTCGGCCGATGCGTCGGGCAGGCGAGTGGTGGCGATGACCTTGCCGCCCTGATCGTGGAACGCCTTGATCTGCCGCAGGGTGGCCAGACGGATCGTCCGTGAACCGGGTACGATCAACACCTTCCACCGCTCGGCGTTCACCTTGTTATTCAGGCGGATTTCACCGTCGGCTACAGAGCAGTTCTCCTCCAGCACCTCCGGATGCACGAAGGTGTAGTCGCGGCGGATCTCCAGCGACAGCCGCTCACCGATCTCCATGTAGTCCGCCTCGGGCGGGATGACCCCGCCTTCGTATGGTTTACCCGGCCCGAAGCAATACCCGCCCTGCAACGTCGCGATCGGATAGAGCACTGCGATGTCGGCCACATGGCGACCACTCTGCAACATCAAATGCAACCTGCCGATATACTGGTTGTAGGCCGGCAGCTCCGACCCGTATGTGGCGGCCCCCGGCGACAGGTCCGGCTGGAAGATGATCTTCTCCGGCAGATACCACACCGCGTGCGGCACCATCATGTTGATCCCTTTGGCGAACTGGTCCATCGCCTCCTTGTACAGATTCGCCACCGGCATTTTGTTGATTCCGCCGTAGCACTCGGTCAGCACCAGCGGCCGGTCGTAGTTCTGGGCTGCGGAGCTGACAATCTTGTACGCCTTGGATGCCCGCCCATACTGGAACACCTGGTCGATGGCGGGGATATCCTGGTGTTTGAACGCCTTCATCAGGTCGCCGCAAAGGCCGACGGGATTGACGATCTCCTCCTGGTCCACATGCCCGGTAAGCTGGATGCCATGCTCGCGGCACCAGTCGTTGAGCACCTTGGGGAAACCGGTCGCGTAGAGCTCGGCCCGGAACCCGAGCAGTTCGTTCCGGGCTGCGGCGGTTTCCGGCCCGATGTCCATCCACAGGGCGGGATAGTAGATGGCCGGATCATACGATTTGAGCTTGCGGAACTTGTCATTGAAGGCTTCCGTCCAGGCCCGTCCGCCCTGAATCCAATGGAAGGTGGGCTCGTCATAGAACGCGCTGTCG
>CAYSSA010000069.1:0-8236 GCA_964433485.1 uncultured Tepidisphaeraceae bacterium
CCTGCTCGATGCCCTGAGCCTGCTCCCCGCTGGCCGCCGCGATCTCGGCGACAAGTGAATTAACCTTGGTTGCCGAATTGGTTATCATTTCCAGTGTTCCCGCCACTTCAGCGCTGATCGCCACGCCGTTCTTGGCGCTATTGACCGACTCCTCGATCAGGGCGGCGGTATTCCTCGCGGCTTCCGCCGAGCGCATGGCCAGATTCCGCACCTCCTCGGCGACGACAGCAAAGCCCTTGCCCGCCTCTCCCGCACGGGCGGCCTCCACCGCCGCATTCAAGGCCAGCAGGTTGGTCTGGAACGCAATCTCGTCGATCACCTTGATGATCTTTGCCGTCTCGGCTGCGGACTTCTGGATCGCATTAATGGCGTCGCTCATCTTGCCCATGGCCTGATTCCCGCCATCGGCCGCCTGTTTGGCTTCAGCCGACACAGCGGCAGCCTGCTGAGCTGTCTCCGCGTTTCGTTTGGTCATCGACCTCATCTCTTCCAGGCTGGAGCTTGTCTCCTCGATGGATGCCGCCTGTTCGCTTGCGCCCTGTGCAAGCGATTGACTGGCTGCGGCAACCTGTCCGGACGCGGCGCCGGTCTGCTCGGCCCCTGAGGCCAGCGAGCCCGCGATGCGGATGATCGGACGAGTGATCGAACGCGTAATCAGCACGGCCAGCAATACTCCCAACACAACACTGACTCCCAATCCTGCCATCATGACCGTGGAGGTCGTGCCCAGGGAGGACGACGCACGCTCCGAACTTCGCATCGTATCCCCCGCACCCTGCCGGGCAATTCCCATGATCTGTTCCAGAATGCTGTCCGCCAGCGGCGTACGCTTTGCGGCCAGTTCATTGCGAGCAAGCCACAGAGTCGCCAGATCCCCGACGGTGTCCCCATAGAGCTTGATTCCGCTCCTGCATTCTTCCAACTGCTTGATTCCCGGCTCGTCACGGACAAGCGACCGCAGTTCGGCGATGACCTTGTTCACTTCAGCAAACCGATTCCCTGATTCCTGCAGAAGTTTCGCGTCCTGCATCGAGAATGCCCTGTAGCTATCGATGCGAATGGAGTCGGTCAACTCGATGACGTCGTGCATAAGCCGAACCTGATGGAAACGGTCCGCCAACCCTGAACGATCGCCACCGGTGTTCCCACCGGCCGGCCGGGTGGAGGGCGAGTTGGCCATGCTCACGCCGGTCCGCATTTCCTCCATGAGCGACTTTTCTCGGTCGCTGATGAAGCCATGGGCCGCCTTGTTGACCCTCTGCGCCGCGTCGGCGAGTGCCGTGCGCCCAACGGCCATCGCCTCGTTCTTCTTGATTGTTTCATTCAGCAGTCTCTCATACTCATCCAGTGCGGCGGCCGCCTTGTCCAGTGCCGTCTTCATTTCGCCGAGACTTGCCGATCTGCCCGCGAGAGCCTGCCCTTCCTTCATCGTGGAGCGGAAAGCAGTGATGTGCTTCCGTGCTGCGTCAAGGAACCTGGCCTCCTCCGAATAGACATAACCGCGCAATTGATACACGGCCGCCCCCCAGTCGCCCTGGAGGCTGGAAGCGATCGAGACCGCCGGAACAGTCTCCACCGCAAGCTGCGCGCTCTGTCTCTTGACCCCGAGCATGCTCCATACCGTCAGCCCGCCAACCGCGACAAACAAGACAATGAGGCTTGCGAAGCCCGACGAGATCCGTGTTCCAAGTTTCATTACATAGTCCTTTCATTCTTAAATCACTGACACCATGGCGCAGCACAACCACCGACTGAGAACAGACGCAATTGCCATTGAATGACACCTTGCGCATGCCTTCAACATTCCCGTTAGGTGGACAATCCGTCTTCGATTGTCATTCTGATTGATATCCACGGCACAAAGCATCGCCGGACGCTGACGGCGAGCCAGTGGCAAGGCCATGCCGAGAGCTGCCAGCGTATACTCAAATGAACAGATGCCGTGTGTCGGTTACCGCGGACTCATGGTCGCCGTCAACCGATGAAGCCGGAGTATCTATCGGCCGTCGCAGCAACCCACTTTTGTGATGTGAGCGAAATTCCCAGCCAATGCACCCCGCCACGCACATTCCATGGCGCAAGACGATCACATTACGGGACGTGGCCGGACATCATGGGGATACTGAAGGGTCAGTGTCCCGTGCGCTTGAGGTAGTCCGCAGGAGACAGCAGTGTGCCAAGCTCGGCCGGATTACTGATCCTGACCTTAATCATCCATCCCTTGCCATGAGGATCCTGGTTGACCAAAGCCGGGTTCGACAACAGTTCCTGATTGACTTCGGAAACCGTGCCCGTAACGCCGCTGTAAAGGTCGCTGGTTGCCTTGACTGACTCAATCTCACCGAAGGGTTTGTTTGCAGTCACGGCTGTGCCTACCTTGGGCAGCGATACGAAAGTGATATCGGTCAACTCATCGGCGGCGATCTGGGTGATGCCGATGGTCACCATGTCGCCGACGGTCAGGTGCCATTCATGGGATTCAAGATACTTGCGATCGGTGGGAATTGACATGATGTATTGTTGGTTAGTGGTCAATGATTCACAATTGCGGCCTGATGTTGCAGCGCCCATGGCGGATATTAACAACCGGGACAACTAGCCGGGGCGCTTGTAAAACGGCAATTTAACGATCATCGCCGGATTGAGCGTGCCCTTCAAGTCCACATCCAGCCGGGTGCCCAACGCCGCGCATTGAATATCGACATAAGCCATGGCGATCGACTTCTGCAGAGTAGGCGAGAACGTGCCGCTGGTGACCCGGCCCACCTGCTTCCCTTCGCGCATCACCGGAGCATCCTGCCGCGCGATGCGCTTGCCCTCGAGTTCAAGGCCAACCAGTCGTTGCCTGGGGCCGGTTTCCTGAATCTTACGCAGAGCCGCTGATCCGATGAAATCCTTGTCGAGCGATACCGCCCATCCCAGACCGGCCGACAGCGGATCTATCGACTCAGTCAGTTCATGCCCGTACAGCGGCATCGCAGCCTCCAGCCGCAGCGTGTCCCGCGCCCCAAGCCCGACGGGTTTGACCGTCGCCTCATGCTTCTCCCAGCCCGCGCCGACGGCCTTGGTGGCCATGCCGGCCAATTTGTTGGACAAAATGATCTCAACGCCATCCTCGCCGGTATAACCAGACCGGAACACCGTGATCTGAAACAGGCCCATGATCGTCCGCTGTTCAAAATGGTATCGACGAATCGTCCTCGCATCGACCACCGACGCGATGCGATCCAGTACCTTCGGTCCCTGAATGGCCAGCATCGCCGTCGCCTCGGTGTTGTCGGCGAGGTCAAAATCGAATCCCTTTCGCTGGCGCACTTGGTGGAAATGCCGAACCAGTTTCTCGCGATTGGACGCGTTGCAGACGACCAGCCAGCCTTTGGCCTCACGGGAAACGATCACGTCATCCAGCACGCCGCCTTGTTCGTTGCAGACCAGAGAATATCGACACTGACCAATCGCCTGGTCCGATATCCGACGCGTCACGACATAATTCAGGCAAGTTTCGGCGTCAGCACCCTTGAACGAAAGCCGTCCCATGTGGGAAACGTCGAACAACCCGCCCGAACGGCGCGTCTGCTCATGCTCCTCCACGATCGACCTGTAAAGCAGCGGCATCTCCCAACCCGCAAAGTCAACAAACTTGGCGCCGGCGTTCTTGTGAAACTCATACAACGGTGTCCGTTTCAACATGGTGCCGAAGTATGGTTGCTGCGGGCATCACCGTCAAGGCATACTCGTGACACCGCTATCTTCCCTCAACCTCGTCGAGCCGCCAAACGCCCGCCGCTTTCAGAAAGGTCATCCGCTGGGCAAGTCGAATGTTCTCCGTGCGCGCCTCGGACAGCACGATCATCCTGTCCGGTTCGACTGACTGAATCCGCGTCGCCAACCCAACACGTTCCAGTTGCGGCGGAAGCGCTACAACCACCTGCTCGCCAGGCTTGAAGACCGTCCCGGCCGATAACCGCGCGCAAAGCCCCCTGCTCACGGCCAGCACAACCTGCCGCAGTTGCGCCCCATCCACCTCACGCCGCGTACGTCCAGCCTGCACGACCGTCAGTCTCGTCAGCGACAGCACCGCCACAGCCATCACAATCATCAGTATGAGGGCGCTCATTGTGGCAAATGCTCTCGAATGCGCTTTCATCGCGGCTCCTGGTTCGCGGCCGCCCGCAGACTCCAGATCACGAGGGCCTGGTCCGCCTCCTCGCCATGCTTGAGCAATAGACCAGCCGGATGCGGCGCAAAACTCAATTGCACATTCAGTCTGCGCCATCGGCACACGCCGGACCTGTCCGAGCGAGTCAACTCGCCGGAGTCCGCAATCTGCCACTTTAACTCCTCACCGGCCGAATCCACGATAGCCAGTTGGTGCATTCCCATCACGCGAACGCTCTTCGCCGCCCAGACATCCTCGCGCAGTCGAGCCAGGAGTCCCTCATAGCTGTTCACCTGGTTTTGAATCTGTGCGGCGCCGCGCATGGCAAGCATGCAGTTGTTGAACACTTCGCATGCGATCACGGCAAAGACGCTCAGCAGAAGCAATGCCACCAGCATCGCCATCAGCGTAAAACCGCCGCAACGAGCGGAACTGACGACTCCGCGAGGAATACCGCCCATTTGACCGATCCGCGCGGTCATGGCGTGTCCTCCACACTGGAAACCGGCACAAGCCCCGTAACCGACGCCCGGCCATCGCCATGGATTGCCACCACCTCAATCCAAGCATATCCGGGCGGCGCCTGCTCCGTCGACAACCGCTTCCACGTCGCCCGGCCATTTCCAACAGGCACACTCCCGCCAGAAAGCTCGGCCATCACGCACTCGCACAACCTCACGGCAGCTCGAGTATCCGACAAACGCTGTTCTGCCTTGCGATATTGGGTCAGCGCAACGGCAATTGCCGTTGCCACAGCCGCGATAATCGCCAGACCTACAATCGCATCCATGACAAAGATGCCGCGTCGCCGTCGTCTCATGGCTGAAATCCTCCCATTGGCAACTCGATCTTGATCATGCGTATCAACGGATCGAATATCGCCATCACCACCCAGAACACCAGCACCGACAGCAGCAACGTCAGGACGGGAATCAGCACAGCCCGCAGCACGCCGGCCATCCGACTGCTCCGCGCGGCGTAGTGTACGGCCTGAAAGCGCAACGTATCCGGAATGCTGGCCGGGGCGCAGCCGAGCATGCCTACAACCAGCGCGGGCAGGCGAGCCTGCCGCGCGCCTTCGGCCGCCGACGCCCCATGCAGCATCGCCCCACACCATCGCTCCACTTGCCGCGCAAAGCACTCATTCTGCCCCAGACTACTCACATGCAACAGGGCATCGGGCAGTGAATGTCCCGCATCCACCCCGGCCGACAACAGCCGCATGGCATTGGCCAGACACATCGCACGCTCGCTGCCCGCAAGCAGCGGGACATGCCAGAACACCCAGTCCACGATCTTCCTTGAAATTGCCTGCCGGTCGCTCTGCAGGAAAATTTCCCAAAGCCGCAGGGCCACAAACACCCAGAGAAACCCCGCAACCAGCACCAGCAGAAGCATCCCAAAGTTGCGGCTGAACCATACCAGTGAAACAAACCAAGGCCCGGCGTCGGCTTTGAAATCAAGATAGATCCGTTCGAACTTCGGCACGACGTACACCATCAATATGGACGCCACGGCGATGGCTGTGGAGATAACCACCAAGGGATAGAAGCGCGCGAAGAACCAGTCCTCCGCATGACTATCCCTCCTTTGTCGTTCAGTATCCAGGATGCTTCGCAGGGTCGGCTGCAATACTCCAAGCATCTCAGCCGAACCAACCGTCCGGGCCAGTACCCGCGGCACCTCGGGCACACATGCCTCCAGCGCCAATCCGACGGATGCGCCGCCCACAAGCGCATCCCGCAGTGAATAGAGCCGCCGGCGCAACACGTGGCTTTCGCCACGGGCGGCTGCCGACAGCGATTCCGGCAGAGGCTGGTTCAAACGAACGGCCTGATCGAGATACCCAAGCACCGCCATGCCGCGCCGTCGTCGCACCGATCGCAGGATCATGGAAGTTGCCAGCACAAGGATGATGCATGGCGCCAGCGAAGAACCAAAACCGCAGCCAAGCAGCACCGCCGCCAGCGCCATCCATCCCACCATCAGGCTCAGGTTGCGCCACCATGACGCGGGCCTCGACGTGCTGGCCACATAGTCGCTCAGACGCGACTGTCCAGCCTGATAATCAAGTAATGGCGGGTTCATGACCTTCATCACGATCCACTGACAGCCCCGATAATCGATATCAACGGCATCATCAGGGCTACGATCACCAGACCGACGCTCAAAGCAATCACCACAAGCAGGACTGGAGTCAGAATGCCCGGCAGCGCCTGCACGCGGATATCGGCCTGCTGCTGATACAGATCAATCAGACTGCGCAGTGTTCCCGGCAGATCTCCCATGCGGATGCCATGCGCCATCGACACGATAACCGTTGGCGGCAGCACTTCCAGCGATGCGGCTTCATCGATATTCCGGCCCGATGACAGCACAGCCCACACTATCTTGCTGTCGCGGCCAACGCGTGGAGATGAGGAAATCGCTCCCGCCAGCGCCACCGACGCCGGCAGATCCATGGAAGCGCCAACGGCCACCAGCACCGCATCGCACCAGCCGGCCACAACACTCCTCCGCAGGATCGGGCCAATCAATGGAATGCGCATCGCCACGGAATCGACAAGACCCCGGTCCCAGCCACACCGCCTCACGATGTAGAGCAATGGGCCACCCAGAACCAGCATCACCACCAAGGCGACTATCGCCGGCGGGAACCAGCGAGCCATGATCATCATCAGTTTCGTGATTTCGGGCAACTCCACTCTGAAGTCCCTGAATATGGCCTCGAATTTCGGTATAATCCCCACACTGATGAACAGCAGCACCCCGCTGAGCACCAGCAACACCGTCAGCGGATAGGTCAGCGTACGCCACAACGTCGAGCGCAATCTTCGCATAAGTTCCAGATGCCGGGAGAGATTCAGCAAGACACCTGCCAGCCTCCCCGTTTTAACCCCCGCTTCCAACAGCCGCGAGTATGAGGATGGGAAAAGCCCGCGGCGCTTTTCCATCGCCTGCTCAATCGGCAACCCGGCCTCCAGGTCGGACGCCAGTTCTCGGATTGCCGCAGCCAGTCGACCTCGCTTCAATTCCTCAGCAACCATCCGCAGGCCACGCTCCAGCGGCAGGCCCGTGGAGGTCAAGTGAACCAGTTGTTGATTGAAAGCCGCCAGTTCATCGGCCGATAGCGTACCCCCCATACGCGGCTTCTCCGCCGGTTTGAGCTCCAAAATGTGCAATTGCAGCAGATCGAGTTTCCGGCAGGCGTCGTCCGTGCTCGCGGCTTCGATGTGACCGGACAGCGACTCGCCCATCCTTGTTTGCGCCCGATAAGAGAACAACTGATTCATGAGGGCGATCCAGGGTGCAATTCCACATCATCAGGCATACTCGGCCGGGACCAACGCGATTCCCTTTTTCTCCAGCCGCCGAGCCGACTCACGTAGACTAACATAACCCGGCCGCGATGTGTAACATTTTTTCAACGAATCCACATCCCCCCGCTGCAAAATGCACTGTCTCAGTGCGGAATCCACCGTGATGAATTCGGCGATCGGCACACGCCCGGCGGCCGGTGCGTCGGCAACCCCGGCCATCTCCCGTGCCGCGATTCTCGGCAACAACCGCTGAGTCAGCACCCCGAATAGGGCGCTGGTGATCTGATATGGCTCCAGCCCCATCTCCAGCAACCTGGCGATTGCCCCGGCCGGATGAGCCGCATGCAATGTGCATACCAGCCGATGCCCCGACAGCGCTGCCTGCACCGCCAATGAAGCCGTCGCCGCATCGCGAATCTCTCCCAGCATCAAGACCTGTGGATCCTGCCGGAGAATCGAACGCAGTGCCTTCTCATAGGTCAACTGCCCAAACGGAGAAACCTCGATCTGCGTAATCCCGACGAGTCGCCGCTCCACCGGATCTTCCAGCGTAATGATGCTCAAACCCGGCTGATCGTGCTGGATGCGCTCCAGCAGGGCGTAGATCGTCGTCGTCTTTCCTGAACCGGCCGGACCGGTGACAATCAACATGCCTGACTCGGCATGGATGAATTCGATCAGGCCCCCGAGCGCTTCCTCCGGCAGATCCAGAGCATCAAGCGCCCGCGCCATCGCCAGATCGGCCGGCAGGCGCACC
>CAYSSA010000069.1:8330-11495 GCA_964433485.1 uncultured Tepidisphaeraceae bacterium
GATACGTCAACAACTGCGCCAGCACCATCAAGCGGCTGACAACCGCCCGGCCGGCTACCGGATCCAGCATCTCCACCGCTCGCAGGCGGCCGTCAACACGCATCCGTACCTCATACCCCCCTGCGGTCGGCTCCACATGCACGTCCGAAGCCATTGCCCTAACCGCTTGAATGAGGATCCGGTCAACTTGAGCCGGCGTGTCAGTCGTTGGAACATTCATACGCGTTGCTTCTGTTCGGCCTTGTGAGTTTACCAAGAATCAGCCCCCATCGGCATCGAGGCGTCGGAACCAACAACTTCGCCACATACGCGCGGTATACCCTATTGCCAACGCCTCTCATGCAGGCCATTTCCACAGGAGGACCGGTGAGAAGCCATCGCGAGTGTAACCGCCCCATTGAGGTATTGGAACAACGTGTCCTGCTTGCGGTCGATTTCACGATCGCCTCCATCACCGACACACAGTACGCCGTGGAAATACTACCCCAGAATTTCCTTGCCCAGACGCAATGGATCGCCAACCACGCGGCCGATCCGAGCTACAAGATCGCTTTCTTCGCTCACCAGGGCGACATGCTGCGGCGCGGCTACAGTAACTACCAGGCCGCCAACGCGGATGCGGCTCTCGACCTTCTCGACGGCGTCGTCCCCTACGGCGTCACCATGGGCAACCACGACTGCGATAACCAGTTTGACGACCTCGACAACCATGTCAGCGCGGCCAACTTCAACGCCTGGTTTGGCGATACCCGCTATCAGGCCAATCCCGCCAGCGGCTTTGGCGGCTCATCGCTTGACATGCGAAACCGCTATTTCACCTTCAACGGCGGCGGACGCCAGTATCTCGTGCTGTGCCTCGAGTGGCAGGCGACCAACGCCTCGATCGCCTGGGCGCAGGGCGTCATCAACTCACACCGGCATTTGCCTGTTATCCTCTCGACGCACGACTACCTCAACAGCGGCGGTTACAGCACCGGACTGCTTGACCCCAACGGCAACAGCGGCGCCAATATCTTCGCCAAGCTCGTCGCGCCCAACCCGCAGATATTCCTCGTGCTCAGCGGCCACACCGGCGCGGTCTACCACCGCACGGTGAACAACAACTCCAGCAATGCAGACCTCAAACCCGTGCTGGAAACCGTCGGCGACTTCGAGGGCCGCCCCAACGCCGGCGATGGTTGGATGCAACTCTTTCAGTTCGACTCGGCCTCCGGCGCTATCAACGTCTTCAGCTATTCACCCACGCTGAATCAATGGGATACCACTTCCGCCGCCCAGTACTCGATGTCCCTGGATTTCTCCAGACGCTTCGCTTTCGCCAGCGGCGTTGTGGCCAACGATGACACCTTTGATACGCTCCCAGGCCAGACGCTCAGTGCCAGCGCTGTCGCCAACGATCACAAGTCCAACCCCGTCGCCAGCTTGACGGCCACACTGCTGACAAACCCATCCTCCGGCTCTCTCACGTTCCGTTCGGATGGCACATTCACCTATGCCCCGGCGGCTGGTTTTCGCGGCAATGTCAGCTTCACCTATCAGATCACAGACGGCGCCAATACCAGTAATCCGGCGACCGTCTTCCTTCGGATCAACACCGCTCCCCTCGCCACTTCCGATTGGATGATGATTCCGGAAGGCAGATCCGTAACTCTGAATGTCGTCAACAATGATACAGATGCCGACGGGGACGCCCTCATACCGGTTCTCACCTCTCTTCCCATTCACGGCGCAGTCTTCGCCGATGCGGCCGGAACCCTCACCTATACGCCCGATCCGCGATTTGTCGGCGCCGATACCTTCACATACGAACCAACCGACGGAAAAGCCCATGGCGCCGAAGTCACGGTGAAGATCAGCGTGCAGCAGACCCCGCCGGTTTATGACTACCCCATCGCCGAGACCACCGTCAGCGGGAGCATGGCCGGAAGCCGCCTCAATCTTGCCGCCACGGATGGAGTGCTCGAATTTCTCGCTGAAAACGCTTCGCTCGTGCTCGATCACCGCTGGCAGTTCAACGTCACCGGCGGTACCGAGGTCACCGTTTGCATCAACGGCTGGCGGGCCGCCGGCGCAGATGAATATCGTCTCAGATACAACACCAACAACGGTTCCACCTGGTACGATATGACCCAGATCGTGCCCAGGTCGTCTCTGTCAATCACCCGCAACGGAATCCCCATCTCCGGTGGAACTGGCGCCGACCCGGCCGAGCCATATCAAATGTGGTTGCTTCCCCCCGGCACCTCGGGGCCTGTCTATGTTCGCGTCACCCAGACAACCAAACCCTATACCGTGCCCTCGGTGCTGGCGATTGACGAACTGTTCATTCGGTCGGGCCGGCCGGCCGGTTTCTCCTTCACTGGCACGACCGCGTCACCGGTACTGACGGTCACGTCGGGAACCGTCACCCTCGATGATGACCTCGGTCAGGTCCGCCCCAACTGCGCCGTGCAAGTCCAGGGTGGAACTGTGGCCGCGACCGCCCATCAGCATGTTTCCAGCATCGAACTGTCGGGAAGCGGACTGTTCAAAATGTCCGGTGGCGCCGGCCTCTTCAGCGACAAACTGACAATCCAGAACGGTTCTGTGCTTGACCTTGGCGGCGGCTCCCTCGCCCTCTCCTACAGCGGACTCAGTCCGGTAGATGTCATCCGCCAACACATCGAGGCAGGCAGGCTCCTGACAAGCGGAGCCGCGAACTCCACCCTCGCCCAGGTGGACAACGCTTCGGTGCGCCTGACTTCCTGGTGCGGCCTGCCCATCAACAACGGAACTGATTTCAGGCAGATTCTGGTCAAAAGGACTCTTATCGGAGACACCAACCTGGACGGGCAGGTGACTTCCTCCGACTACTTCAATATCGTCGCCAACCAGGGACGCATCGGCCAGCAGTGGCTCGGCGGTGACCTGAACCACGACGGAGCCATATCGCCGGACGATCTCGCCCTCGTCAGCGCGCATCTCGGAGCGGGAACAACCTTTGCCACCGGACCGGCATTACCCCTCGCCACCGAGTTGCCGTCAATCCGGCAATCCAAAGCAACCAGGAAATCCGTCACCCATGTCATCAGTTCCTCAAAACACCGCAGAAACGCCAAATCGCGGGCCCGCTACGGCATCCCGGTCTGACAGCCCGAAACCCGTCCCACTTCTCACAACACGTAC
>CAYSSA010000069.1:11587-12592 GCA_964433485.1 uncultured Tepidisphaeraceae bacterium
AACGGCTTGCGGTCCAACAGAACAGCCGTGACAAACTCATCAGTCAGGTAGCCGTGCGATCCTCCATGGCCACCCGCCTCGACCTTCGGAGGCAACGGCGGCCGCCGCGTGTCCGGCAGCGACTTCTCCATCCCTTCGTACTTCCCGTAGAACGACCCGCGCTGCCCGCGAATGCGCCCTTTTTCGCCTGAATCGCCCGGACTGTCCCAGCTAACGGCCATGCGCGCCATGCCCCCCTCACTCGTGCGGAAAAGCGCGATCTCCGTCCCAAACGGATTTCCGTACACATTGCCCTCCGCACGCAGGTGCGGAACGATGCTGGGAATCCCCATGCAGGAAACCTCGGTGAAACTCCCGCCGTTGACGCCAAGGCAGTACGCATTCGAGTGTGTCGGATACCACTGCGGCGGCAGGCCAACGCGCCACTCCTTGAATGAGGCGATCGGCTGCTCCATGTAGTGGTAGTACTCGCCCTCACAATAGACGAGTTTACCGAAACCGCCCGCCCGATAGATCTGCCGCATGGCGTGCAGATCCGCATGAAAACAGGACGTCTCGAACATCATGTACTTCCGCCCTGTCGTCTTGACCGCCTCCAGCAACTGATCGGCCTGTTCCAGCGAGCCAAACACCGCCGGCACCGCCGAGGCAACATGCTTGCCGTGTTTCATCACCTCAACGCAGTGCCGCGCGTGGCTCGGGGCGTCCGTGGCCACAAAGACCGCCTCGATCCCATCGTCTTTCACCAATTCTTCCAGCGACGGATACGTCTTCCCACAACGACATGCCCTGGCCAATGCCGCACAGCGGTCGGGAATCAGATCGCTCACGGCCACTACTTCCACATTGGGGTGATCCTGGAACCCGAATGCCGCCCCGAAACTGCAAACCCCGTATCCCACAATGCCAACACGAAGTCGCTTGTCAGAAACCGCCTTCCATCCCTTGGATGCATTCGGATCCGCCGCCTCCTTCTCAAAACCCTGAATCGTCGGCTCGGCGCCC
>CAYSSA010000069.1:12602-16799 GCA_964433485.1 uncultured Tepidisphaeraceae bacterium
TGCGGCGGCGACGGCGGCCAACCCGGCGCTGGCCGCCCAAAGCAACCAACGGCGTGTCGTGGAATTCTGCATGGTGTCTCCTTTATCCGGAACCGTGATCTCGACTTGGCGCGCAACCACCGAAACCTTCATCGACTGTTCACGCCCAGCCTGGCTCGGGCGATCGTCGCTTTGATCGTCTCATGCACCCGCCGCGGACTGGCTACCATGCGCCAGGCGCCCACAGGCATGTGGTCATCCTGCGGCACAATCGCGATCGACCCCACGCGGCATACTCGTTCCTTGAATGTCCGCTCCAATAGCGTTCGCGCCACCTTCCTCAACGGACAGTCAAACACATTGAGCGAAAACACGCCTTCAATAGTCAGTATCCGCATGTCCGTCAGCACATATAGTCGGCCCATCCATTGCAGCGTCGCCCACATCAGTCTGGCCATCATGATGAATAGACCCAACTGCACGTACTGCCTCGATAGATGCCGAAGATAATCGTCGTAAATGGCTACCACCGCCATCAGAACTCCGGTTGCCGCCAGGAAGGTCAGGCTGCTGAGCAAAATGAACCATCGCGAAGGCCGGAGAATCAACAACACCAGTTCCCCATCCCGCAGCACATGCCCCGCCAGAAGCTGGCCGAGCGGAGTCACGAAGTCAATCGCCGGCGGCACCGCCGCCCCTACGCCCGCCTCGCTCGAACAGACAGGCGCCTCTGGCATCGGCCGGCCGAGTATTTGCTCTTGCCCGCTCATTTCTGTTTCTCGAACACGCTGCGGCGAAGCGTCACAATCTCCGGCAAATTGCGGTAGTAGTCATTGTAATCCAGACCATACCCCACTACGAACTCATTCGGAATGTCAAAGCCCACATAATCCACGGCGGTCCGAGCCGCGCCTTCCGTCAGCTTTCGCAACAACACACAAGTCCGCAGGGATGCCGGAGACTGTTCCATCAGCATCCGTCGCACCGCCCCGATGGTCGCACCGCTGTCGAGAATATCATCCACCAGCAGCAGGTGCCGGCCTCTCACCTCACCCACCCGGCTGGACAACAGACTCACCCCTTGCGAGCTGACACTCGCCCCCGGATAGCTGCTCACCATCAGCAACCCGATCTTCATACGCAGCGATAGATGGCGAATCAGATCGGCGGCAAAGATCATCGCCCCGGTCATGATCGGTATCAGTGTCACCTCCGCAACGCCGTCGGTCTTTGGCGGAGAATGATCGTGCGTAATCTGCCCGGCCAGTTCGGCAACCCGCCGGGCAATGCTCTCCCGCGACAACAGTACTCGCTCGATATCCTTCTGCATCGGCGGGAATTCTACACGCTCATCTGAAACTTGGTTACCCCCATAACAACATGCCAGCGCCACAACCATGGCGCTGGCAATGGAATGTCCAACAGAAGTGCGCAATAACTCACACGCCAAGATCGTCCAGTAAGCGATCCATAGCTATGTTGAGTTTGTCGTCGCTTAGATAGGTGCCGTTGTCAATCTGTTCACGGATCGACGCAACCAGCTCCCCTCGCACCCCACTCTGCTTCTTCAGTATGCTCAAATACTGCTGAGCACCCGAAAGCTCCAGACGATCCGTGACAGGTGTACGCTGCGAAGGCTCCGCCGACGCAGGACGTGAAATACCGGAATTCACAACCTTGTGAATCGGACTGCTGTTGAAAAAGCCATCGATGCGACTCATGGCAACCTCATTAGGATTGGCTGGCAACTCCGCTCGGCCTGTCGAGCCAACGCCCGACAACACCTCATCGTCTGAATTCAATCTCAATCTTGAGTTTCATAAAGAACATCCACCAGATTCATAAACCCATTCTTTCCATGGCTTTGCGCCGTTTTTGCGCCTCGCCTGCGCAAATCCTGCGCTATTCGAGGCAGTATTATTCGTCAGAACAATCCATCCAGATTTCCCATCTTATCTATTTTAACACACATTCGCTCGTATTGCCAACTATTATTGGTCAACTCTTTATTGGTCCAAACTGGTCACCAAAGCTGTTCGCATGGGCGTAAAATGATGCAAATGATGTTCCCCTTTGAATTTACATGGGTCTTCCAGCCAGCACACCCTCCACCATCCGCTGTGTCATGACCGGATTGCGATAGATCAGCGGTAACAGAAACCGAAGATTCTGCTGTGGACCACGCAGATAGTTGCCCAGACTTGTACGCCACACGTGGCGATAACTCTGCAAAGCGTCCTGAAGATGTGGTTGTTTGAGCGACTTCTTCAGAATGTCCGCGGCAAACACGGTCGACCAGCAGTTCGGGTAAATGTCCTCGGTTGTCGCTGCATAGAACCCCCCTGCCGGACCAACCAGCAATGTTCGATTCGCCACACCTTCATGAGCCAGCGCGCCGGCCGCCGGGATGTCCATGCTGCGAACCTGCGAAGGAGCAATGGTCATCGCGCTTCTCAAGATGTTCTGCCGCACCAGAATATCCAACCATCGTTGCAGCAACTGGATGGGCGGGTGGCTCGCGAGCGACTCCGGTGACTGCTCCACGCAAAGTTGGACGTCGTGCTCTCCGGGCATCAGCCACGCCCAGCCGTACATTCCCCCAAGATTCAGCGACATCGGCAGAATCGGCCGACTGGACATCGCCAGGTTTCGGCCGGGTTTGAGCCGGACATACGAATACTTCCGCAAAACCCCTCGTTCCCATTCATCCGGTAAACCAAGTATCTTGCCCTGGTCTGGCGGAAGCGCATCGGCCAAGACCACGGCGATGGGGTGAATCGTCTGGTTGCCGAGCGAAATCTCCACACCCCGCTCATCGGCCCGCAAAACGCGCACTTCGCGCGGCTTGAGGAATTGCACGCCCTCGCCGGCGGCAATCTTCTCAACCGCAGCGCGAATCTCCTTGAACGTGCCCACGCCGCTCATCGCCGACCTGCTACGGTATTCGCAGTGAGTGCCCTCGTCGGCCAGAAACTGTGCGCCATAGAGTTGTTTCAGCCGAATCTTGCGCCGGTACGGTTCCAGCAGGGGATGTAACTCGAAGAAGTCCGAATGCACCAGAACCAGTCGATCATCGTACCGTGACGCGCAGAGCGGCGCATGTCCGACTCGCAACTTCGACTTATGTGCAATCAGCGCTGCAGCCAAATACGCCGCAGGGTGCTCGCCAAGCACGAGAATATCAACAACAATCGGGACTTTGGCCATACCGTGGCCGAGGAATATAGCGGCAACAGCCCAAAAAGGCGAAAGCCGCAGTCGGGCACTGCCGCCTCGCCGCATCCATTCAAATGGCGTCAACCTGATTTGACTGTACAAACGGCCGTTCCGATAGTTCTCGGAACGGCCTTCTCTTTTCCAGGACTAGACTTACGTCACTCAGTCTCCGGTTCAAAGATATCGCCTCCAATATCAGGCGCTTTCGGCCGATCTCTGAACCGCGCCAATCATCCGCCGCGTTCTGCGTCCAATCGAGTAGCGCTACGGCGGTGTCCCCGCGACTGGCGTCGATGTCCCCACACCCGTCCAACGCCCGTTCCGCCTCCGCCAACTGGGCGTCGATCTCGGTCGTTTGGGCCTTGAGCGTCGCCTCGTCTATTGCGGTCGATACGAACGCCCGCACCAGGCGATCCTTGGCCGCCCGTAGGTCCGAGCGCCGTTTGACCAGAATCGTCTGCCGGCGTTCCCGTTGCACGTCCGCGTCCGCAAACGCGGCCCGCACGGCGTCGCGGAACCAGCCGGCGATCTCCGGCGTCGGCAACTGCATCGTGGCCAGTTCGGCCTCGATCTGCTCATCGAGTTTCTCGGCCCTCCAGCGAACCACCGGATGGTCCGCGGGCGGTTCGTTGTTCGCGCATCGGTAATACAGATGCTCCCGCACGCCGCCGCCTTGGAGTTTCCGGCGGATTCGCTCGCCGGTGATCAGCGCGCCGCAATGCGCGCAGCGGAATAGCCCGTAGGCAAAGGGCAGGTCCGGCTTGGCGGTGCGGCGGTTCCTTCCATTGAGCCGTTCCTGGCATCGTTGAAACAGCCCCGTGTCCACCAGCGGCTGGTGCTTCACGGGCGAGATGAATCGGTTTGAAATCACCGGCGCCGATGGCTACAGGCTCAGCTTCGACAGCCAGGACTTTGTCACGGATTGGGGCGATGACTGCTGGGTGCTCGATCCCGACGCTCCAGACGTAGTGCTCAACGACCGCATCGTGATGGACACTCTCG
>CAYSSA010000069.1:16819-20321 GCA_964433485.1 uncultured Tepidisphaeraceae bacterium
GACGGATGTCTATCGAGTCATTGCCAACGACTGGGACAATCCCCGCTTTCCCGGCCAGCGTCCGCGCCTGGCCGACGGCAAAGCCCCGCGCTGCGTGACTTACGGCTCGGATTATCAGGGGTACAACGATCCCGGCGTCTTCTACTACAGCGCTACTCTGGTCGGGACCGATGCCTACGGGCGCGCGAATCTGCCGTATCGCAATTGGGATGGCGCCCTCTTCTCGGCCCAGAGCGACTTCTATGCCTTCGCCGACTATGGGCAGCCGCGGATTCTGCCGCAGCATGAGGCGCAGTTCATCACCGACGGCGAGATTGGGCAATGCCAGAAGTGGGTGAGGGTCGACACCAAGGCCAGCCGAACGGATGGGAACCGGACCATCAGCCGTATGTTTGGCGATGTGAACATTCGTTCGGTTGCCGGTCAAGCGCCGCCGACGACGCCGGTGCCGGATGGGAGCACGATCTACGACACAGGCAATGGTTACTTTGTGACGGATGCGGAGGTCGTCATGCGGTTTGAGACCAGCGGGTTGCTGACGTATCTGTAAGCGGAAGCGAACCTGCGGGATGGCGGTGTCGGATGGGGACTACCATCGGGCTGCCGACCAGACGGCCGCCAACGCCCTCATTGAATTTGCCGCCGCAAATGACCACATGTCACACACTGGTAGCTCCTTCACAGAACTGACGGCTCGGCGTCGATGCCAGCAGTTCCGCAGTCTCGCACCTTCGAGGCTAGCCAAGTATAATCATGTTATTGCGGTACGGCTCTTACGTTGTGTTGTGATCTGGCGGCGCGCATCCCGCAGCCCGTGATCAGGACGGAACGATGGACGAGATGCCGCGATTAGCGAAGAGCACTTCCGGACAATCGGAACCCCTTATGCGCCTTGAGTTTGAGGTGTTGCTGACACATAAGCCAGTGGACGGCGCGGATGAACGCCAATCTGTAACAGGGCCAAGTCGCCCGAGGATGCCATGAACGTCGTCACCGTTATCTGGTCCATGACCGCCGCCGCGAGCCTGATGCTCGCGGTCGTGTATTTGTTCATCTGGATCGGTCAGCGGGACCGGCTTGCTCATCTTGCCTTCTCCATGATTGCCATTGGTGTGGCGGCGTTTGCCGGTGGCGAACTGGCGATGATGTATGCAGACTCGCCGGCCCGTTACGCGGCCATCGTACGCTGGATACATGTTCCCACCTGGATCATGGTTGTCTCTTTCGTCTGGTTCACGCGTACCTACCTGCGTGCGGGACGACCTTGGCTTGGGTGGAGCGTTATCGGCTTGCGCACTCTCACGCTGATCATCAATTTCTCGCTTCCGCTGAACATCAACTTCCGGCAGGTCACGGCGATCAGGCAGGTGTCTTTCCTGGGCGAGCCGGTCCACGTTGCGAAGACCGTACCGAGTCCATGGATGCCGCTGGCCCACGCCAGCATCTTGTTTCTCCTCGCCTTCCTGGTGGATGCCAGCATCAGTGTCTGGCGGCGCGGCGACCGGCGCAGCGCCCTGTTTGTGGGCGGCAGCATGGTGTTCTTCTTATCCCAGAGCATGGTGCAGCTTGTCTTTGTGGTGTGGGGTATGGTTGCCATGCCGCTAAGCCTCAGTCCGGGTTACTTGATGATGCTGATCGCGATGGCCTTCGAACTCAGCCGGGATATCAACAGAGGGGTACGCATCGCGCGGCAGCTTCACGAAGAGGAGGAGCGGACGCGGCTCGCGGGCAGAGCCGCCGACGTCGGTTTCTGGTCGTATGACGCGCTTCACGATGAGATCTGGGCCTCCGATTGCATGCGCAAGCACCTCGGCCTGGCTGAACACGCGCGTCTAACCCTGCAGAGCATTCTCGATGCAGTGCATCCCGACGATCGCGAGATGGTGCGGCGTGCCGTGGCGAAGGCAATTTCCAGCCGGGGCGAATTCGAAGTGGAACATCGCGTCGTGGATCCCGGCGGGCAGACGCGGTGGATAGCCGCGCGCGGCTGCGCCGAAGACACGGACGGAAACGGCGCGCCGCTGCACGGCGTGACGATGGATATTACAGAACAGAAGCGAGCCGAGTCGAAGATCGCGCAGCTCCAGGAGAACCTCTCACATGCCGGCCGCATCTCCATGGTGGGGCAACTGGCGTCGGCGATCGCGCATGAAATCAACCAGCCGCTGGGGGCGATACTGCGGAACGCGGAGGCGGCCGAACTCGTACTGCGGCAGAGCCCGCCGGACCTCGATGAACTGCACGCGATCGTCACAGATATTCAAAAGGATGACCAGCGAGCCGGAGAGGTGATTGACCGGCTTCGGGGACTTCTGAGGCGCCGCGAGATCGAGAAGCGACCCCTGAGCGCCGCCACCCTTCTCAACGAAACGGTTGCTCTGGTCCGGCCTTTTGCGGCCGGACTCAAGATTCTGGTTGCCGTCGAGGTCCAGCCCAATTCACTGCAAGTCATGGGCGATGGCATTCACCTGCAACAGGTGATCCTGAATCTCCTTCTCAATGCCATCCATGCCGTACGAGATCAGGCGTCCGATCGCCGGCTGGTCAGCGTGAAGGCCGAGTTGACCGAGCCGGGGATGGCACGGGTTTCCGTCATTGACCGCGGCTGCGGAATCTCCCCGGATCATCTGGCGACGATCTTCGATCCCTTTTTCACGACCAGACAGGACGGCATGGGGATGGGCCTGGCAATCTCGCATACAATTATCGAGGCGCATGGCGGCCGCATCTGGGCAGAGCACACGCCGGGCGGCGGCGCGACGGTCAGCTTTACGGTTCCGGCAAGCACGGTAGGATGTTCTCCATGAGCGAGATCGTGTCGGGCATCGTGCATCTTGTGGATGATGACGCCTCCTTTCTTACTTCGATGGCGCGGCTTCTGCGCGCTTCCGGCTACGTGGTCAAGACGTTCGCATCGGCGGCGGACTTTCTGAGCCAGCTTCATCCCGACGCGGCAGGGTGCGTCATCGCCGACCTGCGCATGCCCGGCCAGAGCGGACTCGATTTGCAGGATGCTCTGGCGAAAGCGGGTTGCCCGATGCCGATTGTCTTCCTCACCGGTCAGGGCGACATTCCCGCTTCCGTGCGGGCCATGCGGCATGGCGCGGAGGATTTCCTGACCAAGCGGGCTCCCTAGGCCCAGCTTTTTGCCGCGGTGCAGCGGGCTCTGGAACGGGGGATTCGCCAGAAGGGTGAGCACCAGCGACTGCGGGAACTCCGGAGCCGACTGGATCAACTGACGCCACGCGAGCGCGAAGTGCTTGACCTGGTCATGCAAGGCAAGATCAACAAGCAAATCGCCGACGATTTGGGAATCCACGAGCGCACCGTGAAACTCCACCGCACCAGCATGACCACCAAGTTGCAGGTTCACTCCGTGGCGGAACTCGCCCGGCTCGTGCTGGAAGCAGATCCACCAAAGCCGAATCCAGACGCGATTTGAGCGGCGCATCCCATCTCATCGACCTTCCCTAAAGGGCAGGGTGGAATTTCCCTAAAGGGC
>CAYSSA010000070.1:0-1200 GCA_964433485.1 uncultured Tepidisphaeraceae bacterium
TGTTGAAGTTGCAGCGTTACGGCCGAGTGCGTGAACGCCGCGATGGCCGAACGCTGATAAGCGTGTTGCGGATTGCCGGCAGCGAACTGTTTGGCGGGGGCATAGAGAATCAGCGGCAGAGACACGGCAATCGCCACGGCAGCCGCCTTGCAGAGCATCGACAGATAGGCGCGCCAGGCAAACGGACGCTCCAGCAGCAGCGCCGCCAGTGGCACGGCGAGGACAAGATATTGCTTGCTGGCCAGGAACAGCCCCAGCACATAGGGCGTTGCCCGTGGATATCGACATGCGCAGAAGACGACCGCCGCCAGCAACATGATCAGGAACGGCTCCGTCCAGGCCATTTCGAGCACCATGAAGCCCCGCGATGAAAACAGCAGCAACATGGCTGCGAGAGAAGCGATGATGCCGGGGCGGGACAGTGCGATGAGAGCGGCCGCGATGGCCATGGCCGCCAGTTGCGAATAGCGGACGTCGCCTCCTAGGACATAACCGGGCAACGACAGCAGAAGACTCAGCGGCATGTACGGGTATCCGAAGAGGACGCGATCTTCCCGCTGCAGACTCTCGCCGTATACAAACGCATCTCTCCCGTACATATTTGGCATGTCCACGGCGTAGGGATTCTTGCCCTCCAAAAGCGCCTTGCACGACTCCTGCTGGAAATGCCAGACGTCGATAAACGGCGACGGGGCCTGGCGTATGACCCACGCGCCCAGCAGCGCATGCCCGATGATCATCGCAGCCAGCCCCGCCCGACCCACCCATCTCCAACGTATCATCGCCGCCACTGAGCAAAGCCCCACCCCAAGCATGCACCATTGCCAGGTGGTGGCTCGTTTCGCGGCGGCGACCTGCTCCGAAAGTTTGCGTCGGCCGGCCTCAGCATCGGAGGTCTTCTGTTGATCGGGCGGCCGCGAGGGCCTGATGAGATTGCCCGGCTGCGAAAGCGGCGCCACCTCGAAGGCAGTCCGAAGGTCATAGCGGGCATTCCAAACCGTCCCCGGTGGTCCGGAGATGAGCATCACAAAAAAAACCACCGCCAGTATCGCCAGCAAGCCGACGCCGACCGTACGACCCACAATCGAGCGCAGCACGCCTGCGCCAAACACAAGCACCAACGCAAAGGCCGCTATCGTCAAATTCAGTCGCACATAACCCTTTGTCAGCCAAAGCGATGTCTTAACGGCCATTTCCGCG
>CAYSSA010000070.1:1235-4320 GCA_964433485.1 uncultured Tepidisphaeraceae bacterium
GACCCCCTGCCGAGTGGCCGCCTCGGCAACACCGAATGCGATCCGCGACCAGATCGCCAGCGACCCCGTGGCCAGAACGGCAACAACCAGCAATCCCCGCGACAATCGAGGCGTCGCAATGAACACGGCCGCAAGTGCCGCGACCATGGCCGCATTCAGCCAAAGCAAAGCTTCCGAGGTATACAACCCATCGGCGCGGCCGATGGCGACATTGACCGCGAGCGCCGCCAGGGCCAGCAAGGAGAGCGTAAGAGAGGATCTCGGAATGGACGGGGATGGAGCGACGGACTCGGCCATGATTGATAAGAGTCGCAGAAACCAAGCCTGCCATCAAGTGACCGAATGAACCGCGCTGCGCATTGATTGCATTCATCGCTGGAGAGCACTAGTCTTCGGGGTTTTGGACGCCGGAGCCTCATGACAAGCTCATCTTCCAACGTCTTCACAAAACAGCTCCTGGTTGCGCTGAAGAAGCCCACGGGACAGGTTGGCGCTTCGCCTCTGCTGCGCCGATGCGCTGAGGCAACCGACACACAGATCTATGCGCAGCTTGAGACGCGAGCCGAAGGTCTGACCTCCCAGGAAGCGGAATCCCGACTTGCCGAGTTCGGCCCCAATATCGTCGGGCATGAGCTGAAATTTCGGCGGCTGCGGCTGCTGGGGCACGCGATTGCCAATCCATTGGTAATCCTGCTCACCATTCTTGCCACGATTTCCTTTGCCACCGGCGATGCCCGAGCCGGAACCGTGATGATGTTGATGGTGGTTCTGGGTCTGGTTCTGCGCTTCGTGCAGGAAGCGCGCGCGGACGCGGCCGCCGCGAAGCTCAAGGCAATGATCAGTGTGACGGCCACTGTCCTGCGCGATGGCCGGCCC
This sequence comes from uncultured Tepidisphaeraceae bacterium, assembly GCA_964433485.1. Classification (GTDB taxonomy): domain Bacteria; phylum Planctomycetota; class Phycisphaerae; order Tepidisphaerales; family Tepidisphaeraceae; genus JANYKD01. The sequence continues at coordinate 2,112 of CAYSSA010000070.1, forward strand.
ACGGAAGTGCCGGTCAGCCAGGTGGTTCCCGGTGACGTGGTCAGGCTGGCAGCCGGTGACATGATCCCCGGGGATGTGCGACTGGTTTCCGCCAAGGATCTGTTTGTCATCCAAGGCGCATTGACGGGCGAATCATTCCCGGTGGAGAAATTTGACTCGCCTGAGCCGGATCCCGATCGACCGGCGGTCGAGATGAAAAACCTCTGTTTCCTTGGCACCAGTGTCGAGAGTGGTTCGGCTACAGCGGTGGTCCTGGCCACAGGCGCCCGCTCCTACCTTGGCAGCATGGCGGACGCCATCATCGGCCAGCAAGTGGAAACCAGCTTTGACAAGGGCGTCAGCAAGTTCACCTGGCTGATGATCCGCTTCATGCTGGTCATGGTTCCACTGGTCTTTCTAATCAATGGACTGACCAAGAAGAACTGGGTTGAGGCCTTCTTTTTCGCTCTGGCCGTGGCCGTGGGCCTTACACCGGAAATGCTGCCGATGATCGTCTCCGTAGGTCTGTCCAAGGGCGCGATGGCGATGAGCAGGAAGAAGGTGATCGTTAAGCGTCTCAACTGCATACAGAACCTCGGCGCGATGGATGTGCTCTGCACGGACAAGACCGGCACATTGACCATGGATCGCGTCATTCTGGAGAAGCACTGCAATGTCGCCCGCGAAGAGTACGACCCCGTGCTGGAGATGGCATTCCTCAACAGCCACTTCCAAACCGGCCTGCGAAACGTGTTGGATCGCGCCGTGCTGGATCACACGGAATTGCACCACGAGCTCAACATCGCGGCCCACACCAAAGTGGACGAGATTCCCTTCGATTTCAACCGGCGGCTGATGTCGGTGGTGGTTCGGATGCCCGACGGCACGAACAGGCTGATCGCCAAAGGCGCCCCCGAAGCCATCTTCGCTCGCTGCACCGAATTCGAACTGGAAAACAACGTCTATCCGATGGATTTTAATCTGATCCATGACCTCAAGGAGGAATACGAGCATTTGAGCGCCGACGGGTTCCGTGTGCTGGCAATCGCGTATCGGACGGTCGAGCACAAGGCGGCCTATTCCAGGGACGACGAACAGGGACTGATCCTTGTGGGGTACATCGCTTTCCTCGACCCGCCCAAGGAAACCGCGGAAGCGGCCATCTCCGGCCTGCGAAAGCACGGCGTGTCGGTCAAGGTCATCACGGGTGACAATGAACTGGTCAGCAGGAAGATCTGCAGCGAAGTGGGCATTGCCACCGAACACGTGCTTCTGGGCAGTCAGGTGGAACAGATGAGCGAAGCGGAACTCGCGGAAGCCGCCGAGCGAACCACGCTGTTCGCCAGAATGTCGCCCGGCCACAAGCAACAGGTGGTTCGGGCGATGCAGTCCAGAGGCCATGTGCTGGGATTCATGGGCGACGGCATCAATGATGCTCCGGCCCTTCGGGCGGCCGATGTGGGAATAAGCGTGGACACGGCGGTGGACATCGCAAAGGAATCGGCCGACGCCATTCTGTTGGAGAAGTCGCTTCTGGTGCTGGAGGAAGGCGTTCTTGAGGGCCGCCGAGTCTTCGCCAACGTCCTGAAGTACGTGCGAATGGGCGCCAGCAGCAACTTCGGCAATATGTTCAGCGTCTTGGGCGCCAGCGTCTTCGTCCCATTCCTGCCGATGATGCCCATTCAGATACTGACCAACAATCTTCTATATGATTTCTCGCAGGTGCCCATCCCCACCGACGAAGTGGATGAGGAACAGGTCGCCAAACCTCGCCCCTGGTCAATGAGCGATATCACCCGGTTTATTGTCTTCATCGGCCCCTGTAGTTCCGTCTTTGACTATACGACCTACCTGATGATGCTCTACGTGTTCAAGTGCGGGAGTCTTGCGTTGAAATGTCCACCCGAACTGCTGCAGCGGTTTGTGCAGATCAATTCGCAGGACCCGGACGGGGCCTACCGCGCAGCCTTGTTTCAGACCGGCTGGTTCGTCGAGTCGCTGTTGACGCAGACGCTCATCATTCACATCATTCGAACCAATCGCATTCCTTTTTTCCAAAGCCGCGCCAGTTCGCCGTTGTCAATCACGTCCATCCTCATTGCCTTCATCGGCATCACTCTGACATTCACCCCCTTGGGAGCCATGCTCGGCTTTGTCCAGCTGCCGGGGCTCTATTGGCCGCTGCTGGCGCTGACGTTGATGCTGTATGTGCTGTTGACCCAGGGCGTTA
>CAYSSA010000070.1:4388-7607 GCA_964433485.1 uncultured Tepidisphaeraceae bacterium
ATATGTGTGAATGCGCCGGATGATGTTGTGATCACGCCGACGCGGACACGCTCCTCATCTCAGCTTGATCTCCGCCCAGTAGGCCGCTTCGTAGGACCATCCACTCGGCTGGTTCACAAGTTCAACCTCGACAGACTTGCCCGCGAATGCGCTCAGGTCGACATCCGCCTCAAGCCAGCCCCGGCTTGTGGCTGTCGCCTTGTTTACCGGCTTCCGCATCGCCTCCTTGCCGTCGATTTTCACCACCAGTTCCCAGTCGCCCCGCTCATCATGCGTGGCGACGACATGGAGCGATGTTTTTCGGCCTGCGGGAACCGCGATGGAGCGATAGAGCGCGCAACCGGTGGCGCGATCGCGGGGATGGGTCGCGAGGACATTCTTGCGCCCCCGAAACTCGTTGCGCAGCCCCGGCTCCATTTCATCGCCGCAATCGCGAATCTTCCAGCCGGGCGCAATCGTCTCCAGGGCCTTCAGCAGCAATTTGTCCGCGGATTGAGTGATTTTCTCCATCTCCTCCGGCGAGAACCGGCTGTTGGCGATGGGGCCTGGTTGCCAGCTCAGTTCCAAGACGCTTGGCTTGGGTTCGACGATGGGAATAACGAAAAACTCCTCGCCTGCGGCGTCCCTTTCGATACGCCCGCCGGCTTTCACGACAGATTGTCTGGCCAGTTTCTCGCAGACCGCCATCAGGGAGGGAAAATCGTAAGCGGTATAGCTGAACTTCTGATCCTCTTTCAAACCCCTGGAGTACTTGTCGGGAATCTTCGAGAAACCCATGGTCGTGCATAACACACCGGCCGAACTCGAAGGATTGCAGTCGGAGTCCTGACCGCCGCGACACGAAATGATGATCGTCTGGTCGGGATCGCCCTTGCCATACAGCAACCCCATCAGCACGTAGGCGCCGTTGATTTTGCAGTCGATGCCGCCATTGGATGCCTTCTGGTATTGTGGATCCTTCCTGTATTTCTCCTGGCACTCCTGCCAGGTCTTCTCCCAGTTGTCGGGATTCTCGCGGTGCCATTTGAGCATGTCGCGGACCATCTCGGCGTACTGCGATTCCTTTGGAATGCATTTCAGGCCGGCCTCAATGACCTTGACAATGTCCTTCTCGAAAAACGCCTCGGCGTACATGCCGCCAATGAACTGGCCGGCATACATGCCGTCACCATAGTTCATGAGCCGACCGAACTTCTCACCCATGGCGATGACGGTATTGGGCATGCCGGGAGCGATCAGGCCGGAGAAGTCGGCCTCAATCTGGTAGTCGATGTCGTTGGGACACTTGTTGAACTGCGGGTGTCCCGAGTCGGGCGGAGCGATGCCGCGGCGAAGGTTGTTGCGACCCGCGGCGTTGGCGCACCAGAGGGCATACCGGCTGTTGGCGAAGTCAATGCCCGCCCGACGGATCGACACATCCAGACCATACTCCTCCATCGAACGGAGGAAGGTCATCTCGACATAGAGGTCGTCCTGGCCGAACGACTCATTGGCCAGACCGTCGCGCCACGGCGGCATCCTGTCGGCCGGGATGATCTTGTCCTTCCACTTGAATTCCGTGGGGGCGCCCCAGGCGACGCCGACCATCTGCCCGACCCAGCCGGCCTTCATCTTGTCGCGATACTCCCTCACCGAGATGCGCCGAAGCCCGGGCGCATCAGCCGCATAAACGGAATACCGCTCCAAGCCGCCGATGATAATGGCACACTGTAGACTAATGGACAACAATGCGGTTCGCTGCATGGCTGCTTCCTTCCGGATACATTGGAAGATGACATGGCCTCATATCCGGGTACAGCCGAAGGGAGCTGGGTGTTGTCGCCGGCCTCAGGCGAACTCCCGACGTTGCCGCGCCGAGGGAATCTTGAGTATCTTGCGATACTTGGCCACGGTGCGACGGGCGATGTTGATGCCCTGCTGCTGCAGCCTCTCAACTATCTCATCGTCGTTCAACGGATTCCGCTTGTCCTCGTTTCCAATGATGACCCGCAGCTTCTCCTTGACTGCGTCCCAGCTCATGTCCTCACCCTCGGCGCTGGTTGTACCCCCGGAGAAGAACCTTCGCAGCGGCATAATACCCTGCGGCGTCTGCACCCATTTCTCGGACACCGCCCGCGAAACCGTCGCCACATGAATGCCGAGCTGATCAGCCACCTGCGTCATCGGAAGCGGCTTGAGATACTCGATCCCCTTGTCAAAAAACTCGCGCTGGTGCTCGACAACGGCCTTGATCACCCGCTGGATCGTTCCGGCCCGCTGTTCGATGCTCTCGATCAGCCAACGGGCATTTCGCAGATTCTGTGCAAGAAACTCTCGCGTCTTCTTGTCACCTTCCCGCTGCTTCAACCATTTCTGATACAACCGGCTCAGGTGCAGGTGCGGAGAACTCTCCCGGCTCATCCGGACCTCGTACTTGCCCGTCTCCTCGTTGAACCACACCGTGGCGTCCGGTGTGATCCCATAAGCCTCGTCCGCCGCCAACAGCCGACCCGGACTGGCACTCAGCCGCGACAGCGCCCTCACGGCGGCCTTCACGTCCGCCATGTCCCGTCCAAGTTTGCGACACACCTGCGGATATCGGTTCATCCGCAGATCATCCAGATGATTGCAAACGATCGCCCGCTCCAGATCGAACTCGTGCTCGTCGAACGCCTCGGGATCCTCCTCCAGCGCATCCAGTTGCAGCAACAGACATTCACGCAGATTACGGGCGCCAACTCCCGCGGGCTCGAGCTTCTGCACCAGCCTCAGCGCCTCCTCCAGGTCTTCCACGGACGGTGGATCTTTGCATTCACTCCGGATCGCCTCAAACTCGCTCCGCAGATATCCATCCGCGTCAATATGGTTGATCAGCAACAGTCCCGCGGAACGAATGCTTGGCGTACACTCCACCAACGACCACTGGTTCCGCAGATACTCATTCAGATCCATCCCCCGAGCGGCGGTGTTCGCCATGGCATCGAGCTTCTGATCACGGTCGCCCTCTTGATACACACCACGAGAACCGCGCCACGGCTGGTCGGTTGCAAACTCTTCGTTCTCAAGGTAGCCGGCCAATCGCTCCAATCGCCGGAAATCGGCTGCCTGAGCATTATTCTGATCGATTACAAGGGGTTTCTCATCGGCCGAGCGTTCAACACGCCGATTTATAGGTTCGATCTGCACTCGTCCGGTGAAGCGAGCGCTGTCCCTGTCGATCTCAAGTACTGGATTGGATTG
>CAYSSA010000070.1:7697-10919 GCA_964433485.1 uncultured Tepidisphaeraceae bacterium
TGGGGGTCAGATGCAACGACTGCTGCATCCGCATAGATTGTGATAACTGCATCGCCATAACGGACTTATGTCAATACAAAAACCGGCACAAGATTTGCTTGTTGAGTATAGACGCCGGGTCTGGTATGAGCAAGAGCAAACGCGTACGTGCCGAAAAATAAAGAGCGCCCGGGCAACCCTCCCCTCCGGAGGATCACCCAGGCGCCGAGTGCTGCCCTCTTGCGCTCGTTGGGTCGAGCGATGCCCCCAGAAGGGACATTCGGGCGACATCATGATTTCCACGGGCAATGCTATTTTCTCCGCGTTCTCTTGGCCATTGCCTTAAACGGGGCATTCGACATGAACCCGTCAGGCGGTCAGCGAATATGATCCAGTATGAAGCGAGCGCACCAGGGACCTCCGACTGGAGGCACCGGGGGCTTTCGCGGCGACGCCAACAGGGCGTACACGGCGTTTTTCCAATGGCCACCCAGGTAATCCTCGACAGCGATCTGACTAAGCCGGACGAGGCTGTTGGCTTCGGCCGCCATCACGGGATCTTCGCGGAACCCATCCCGCATGGGCCAGATGATGCCGGTCCCCATGGCGGCACAATCGGAGACAAGTCCATAGCCCAGTTTGGAAATCACGCCTTCGCACACCCGCTGCACATCGGCGAACATCAGCCCCCTGCCCAGGGTCACCGGCACCACGTTCTCCGCCACCGCAATGCTGTCGTTGACGAGAAAAGTCACGTCCGGCATGGATATTGCCGCCCGGCGCAACACCTCCGGGCAACAACCACCTCGCATGCCGACCAAAATGCGCGGTGCATCGCGACGGGCAGCCGGAGGCAGCAGGTCGAGCACAGCTTCCGGGGTCATTTCAGATGGCCAAGCCACCAGCGGCGTCTTGTGAACCTCCGGGAACACTTCAGAAACCCCGCCAAAGGGCATCTGCAGCAGGATAGAGAACCGAGAATAGTGCTGACTGATGATGTTCAACAACTGTCGATCATGAGGGAAGTTGGTCAGCCAAGGTTCGTAAATCCAGTCCCAGGTGAAGTTTGCGCAACCAATCACGCTCAACCCCGTGCGTCGGGCCAACTCGCCGGCAAGAAAAGGGATGTCGGCCACGATCAACCGAACCCCGCTTCGCCGCAGGAAATCAACTTCTCTGGAGAGCAACGCCTCGGATGATGCCAGGGTGCTTTCAACCGCGGCAATTGTCTTGTCCCGGCTGACACGAAGCGCATCGTCCTCGATGGCGCCAGGATCCAGAGCGGCCGATTCCAAAGTGATTCGGCCCTTGGGAAGCGGCGCAAAGATGAACTCCGGAGCGCTGGTGCGGATATGTACGGTCAGATCCGATGTTTGCCGCAAGAGGCAGCGGATGATCTCAGCCGAACGTCGGGCGTGTCCAAAGCCATGACCGGAAATGTAATAGGCAAGGTCCATTGGATTTGCAGGTTGTTGCAACGACTTCCGAGAGGGAAACACCTTCGCAACAGTTCGAGGCGATTTCAGAACGGGAACGTCGCATCCATTTCCGATCTGGCCAATTCAACCAAGAAGGCGCCGATGCGCTGCTGGAGCACATTCATGATGGCGAGGCCCTTCTCGGCCGAAGCGGCGGCCGGGTCGCCGGCGCCGGTGTCCTCGGTCAGCAGATGCCACGGCCGGGTGATGCTGACCCAGCCCTGTCGGACGGCCTCGAAGCGGCATGGCCGCATGGCGCCGCTGCCCGGCGTCGGCACGCCCATGAGTTGAGGGAAAAACGCCAGACCCAGGCTCGTTTCGAGTTCGTCGGCGTGTTCTCCGGGATTCTCGCAAATCGTCCGGGCATGGTCCGCAATCAGCCGGAACCAATCGCACAGGCACAAGAACACACCGGTTTGATTGTGAAGTTCGCGCATGAACGGCTTGAGTTCATTTCCGCCGTGGCCATTGAGCAGCACAAGTTTGCGGATGCCGAACGACTCCAGCGACTGGCAAATGTCGGACAATACCTTCAGCAGGGTCGTGGGCATGAGACTAATGGCAAATCCCGAGGGCACGCGCATATGGTTCGTATTGACACCAAAGGGGATTGTCGGCAACAACAGGACTCGAGCGCCACGATCCCAGGCGAAAGCGCAGGCTCGCCGGCCGATCTCGTCGACCTGGAAATTGTCGGTGCCGTAGGGCATATGCAGATTGTGCGGCTCGGTCGCGCCAAACGGCAGAACGGCCGCCTCCCATTGAATCTGCCGGACTGCGGCGTAAGTCTGCTCCGCGAGGACGAATGGTGGCATCGAACACTCCGTGATGAGGCCGCATTGTGCGATATTGTCCGAAGGGGTGCAATGGCAGGCGTTGGGAGAGGTCCGGGTCCGGACGCGCCTCAGGACTACACATTCGGATAAGCGGAATCAGGACACAGATAATGATGGGGCCGCGACCGTTGCTGCGCAAAGAGGTTTGGATCGGTCATGCAGAGCGAAGCGAAGCATCTCGGCATTCCCCGGCGTATGGTGACCGCGAACGGTATCCAACAGGACAGTCATATGGAGATTCCTGACAGGCTTCGGAACGACGCCCGCTCGGAGAAGAATTGACATCAACAGTCGTGGACCCAAGGCCAATTGGCTTTTTCGTCGCTCTTGATTTAAAAATGGAGCCTAACCATGAGGATCACACCCACTGATCTTGTTTGCCGACTCGCTCTGGCCGGCCTCGTACTTCTGGGATTCTTTGCCCCAAGAGAGTTGGCCCACGCCGCTGACGCGCCGGCTCGGCCAAACATCCTCTTGGCTGTGGCCGACGACTGGTCTTTTGGCCACGCCAGCGCTTATGGCTGCAAGTGGGTCAAGACTCCCGGTTTTGATCGCGTGGCCGAACAGGGCGTGCTCTTCACCCATGCCTTCACGCCCAACGCCAAGTGCGCACCATCCCGCAGTTGCGTTCTCACCGGCCGAAATCCCTGGCAGCTCAAAGCGGCGGCCAACCATGTGTGCTATTTTCCTCCGGAGTTCAAAGCCTATCCCGAGGCCCTCGCTGAGCACGGGTATTTTGTCGGCATGACCCAGAAGGGCTGGGGACCGGGCATTGCCAACGATGCCGCAGGCAAACCCCGACAGATGACCGGGCAGCCGTTCAACCGCCGCAAAGCTCCGCCGCCGACTCCGGAAATCAGCAACAACGACTACGCCGCTAATTTCGAGGATTTCCTGTCGGCCGCCCCGAAAGGCCAGCCTTGGTGTTT
>CAYSSA010000070.1:10934-16025 GCA_964433485.1 uncultured Tepidisphaeraceae bacterium
CACCGTGGCTACGCATACGGATCGGGCGTCGCCAAAGGCGGCAAGAAGCTGTCCGACATCGACCGTGTGCCGGGTTGCTGGCCCGACAACGAAGTCGTCCGCAATGATCTTCTCGATTACGCCTTCGAGGTCGAGCACTTCGACCGTCACCTTGTTCGCATGCTCGATATTCTGGAAAAGCGCGGCGAACTCGACAACACGGTCGTCGTTGTGACTGGGGACAACGGCATGCCGTTCCCCCATGCCAAGGGACAGGCGTACAACCTCTCCAATCATCTGCCCCTGGCCATCATGTGGAAGCGGGGAATCCCAAAAACCGGCCGCGTGGTACATGACTACGTCAGCTTGATTGACCTGGCTCCGACATTCGTCGAGCTTGCGGGGCTGCGCTGGGAGCAGACCGGCATGGCCCCGCCAACCGGGCGAAGCCTGTTGGGCATTCTGACATCGGATCGAAGCGGGCGCATCGACCCGGCGCGCGATCATGTGCTGATCGGCAAGGAACGGACCGATGTGGGGCGGCCCGATGATCAGGGCTACCCGATTCGCGGCATCATCAAGGATGACCTGCTGTACCTGCACAATTTCGAAATCGATCGCTGGCCTGTGGGCAACCCTGAGACGGGCTATCTCGATTGCGACGGCGGCCCGACCAAGACCGAGATTCTGCGGATGCGCTACGACGAAGCTCGCAAGGTTTACTGGACGCGTTGTTTCGGCAAGCGGCCCGAGAGCGAGTTGTACGACCTGCGCCAAGATCCCGAGTGCGCCGGCAATCTGTCGGCGAGCGTCGAGCACCAGCCGCTGCAATCGCGCCTGCGACAGCAATTGTTCGACCTGCTCAAGGCCCAGGAAGACCCTCGCATGTTCGGCCAGGGTCATGTTTTTGACGAGTATCCCAACGCGGACCAGAAGACGCGGGACTTCTTTAATCGCCTTCTCCGCGGCGAGAAAGTCCAGGCGGGCTGGGTGAATCCCTCCGATTTCCAGCCGCCGCAGCGCAATCCATGAGTTCGGGCGACAGTGCGGTCAATCGCTGCAGTGGTCTATTTCTGTCTGGTTGTCGGGCCTGCGGATTCCGCAACCTTCACCGGTGTACCCGTGGCGAGTCGATTCATGCCCTCGATCACGACTTGGTCGCCGGCCTTTAATCCCCTGCGTATCTCGACCAGCCCGTCCCGCCGCGCGCCGGCTTCCACGGTCTGTTCGATGGCCTTGCCCTGCTTGACGACAAAGACACGGGTGATGCCGGCGAAAGTCTGCACGGCCGCGACGGGAGCGTACAGCACCTCGGGCTCGATCCGCGTCTGTATGAACGCCTTGGCGAACGCGCCGGGCTTGAGACGATGTTCCGGATTGGGAATGTTCGCTTCGACCTGGAACGTGCGGCTGGCAGGGTCAATCTGTGCGTTGATCCGTGTGATCAGCCCCTCGAAGGGCGCCTGATAGCCTTCAATCTGCACGATGACCTTCTGCCCCCGTGCTATCTCCGACACGAATCGCTCGGGCACGTTCGCCCGAAGACGAACCGGATCATCGTCCACGAGCCGAAACAGCGGAGTCCCTTCCTTCACATACTCGCCGATGGAAACCATGCGGGCGGTGATCGCCCATGAGTTGGCGTCGGACGGGCGCGGTGGGTCGCCGGAGCGCGACGCCTTTCTGGCCGCCGTATGCGGAACCAGCACGGTGGCGTCCTCCAGCATTCGCCTGGCGACGGCCAGATCGGCCTGGCGACTGCGGGCCTCGGCCAGCAGGGCTCGCGCGTTCAGCAGCTCCACCTGGAAGCTGGAACGAGCCACGTCGGCGGCCGTCTTCAGGTCGGCGTAATCCTGATCCGACAGCAGGGGCGGGTTCTGATCGTGCAGCAGTCGTCCGCGAGCCAACTTGCCGTCGGCGTTCTCCGCCTGCAATCGCGACTTGCGCACCGTCGGCACATCGGAGGCGTCGAAATCGGCCGGCGGGAATTCCGTCAGATTGAGCTTCGACAACACCTCTTGTATTCCAAGCTGCTTTTGCTGTACTTTCAGTTCGTAATCGATCCGCTCCAGCTGAACGAGCACTTCGCCGCCGACGGCGCGATCGCCGATGTCCTTGGCGACATTCTCGACCCGTCCGGCAACCTTGGCGGAAATCGTTGTCTCCTCGTTGCCATAAAGCGACCCAAGAACCTCGATCGACCGCTGCGTCGGCAAGGTCTTGAGGTCCCCAAGCACGACCGGAACCGGCGCCGAGGGAACAACCGCGGAGCGTATCACATCCGATTGCTCCTTCCTGCAGCCACTTTGCGATGCGATCAGACACCACACCAGCAAGACCGCGGCCATCCGGCGCGCCGCACGAACCGTGGAGATAAACCGAGCACCAGCCGGCCGCAAAACCGCCGGCGAGACACAGTTGTTGGAACACATGGCCATTGCTGCGGCATTATACGGTTTGACCGCCCGCCCACCAGCCATACAATGCCGGACAATTCGAGTATCCATCGCCAGAATCGCCATGCAGACACCACGTTGTTTCCCCACTCCGCTCCTTCGCGCCCCGATCTCCGCATGCGTTGTCGCGCTGGTCTTTTTTGCCGCGGGCTGCGCGGTCGACCAGCAGAGCGAGGTGGCATTATACCGCGAGGTTCTCGACACCTGCGCTCCGGCGTTCGAGTATGCCACGGGCGATCCCCTCTCGCTTGAACATGCCATGATCCTGGCCAACCAGCACAACGAACGGCTGGGGCTTCGTGGCGAGCAGTATCTGCAGGCATTGATCGCCAAGGATCGCGCGGCCGCGGAGTTCCTGCCGACCGTGTCCCTGGCGCCCACCTCGTTCCGCCAGCAATCCACCGACTCGTCCTCCGCGCGCGACCACCAGACCGACGTGCCGGTCAATGCCCGAGCCAACCTGTTCAATGGCTTGTCCGATCTGGCCCGCTACCGGGCCGCCGCACACAACATCGTCATGCAGCGAGCCATTCTGCTTGACGCGCAGGCAGCCGTGCTGCTTGACGTCGCCGATACCTACTACCGCATCCTCAGTTCCGAAAAGCTGGTTGAGGTGTTGAAAAACTCGCTCGTCGTGCAGGATGAGCGCGTGCGCGACATGCGCGGGCGCAATCAGGCCGGCATGGCCCGCCCGCTGGATCTGGCCCAGTCCGAGGCGCAGGCTTCCCAGACGCGGGTGCTCTGGCTGGCCGCGCAGAACAACGTGCGCACCGGGCGCGCCACGCTGTCGCTGCTGGTCGGGGTGCCGGTCGGCGAAAGCCCCCTGGTGGATGAACTCCGCGTGCCGGATGAACTCCGCGTGCCGGTTGACTTCGGCGGTGGCCAGCAGTTGCGGCAATTCCGGCAGCTCAACCGGCAGGATCTCGCCGCGGCGGCGGCCGACATCGAGGCGGCCAGGCAGATCGTGCAGGCGGCCATCGGCGAGTACTATCCGTCGGTGACACTGAACCTCAACACGTTCATCTCCCGCCAGAGCAATCCGAGCGAAAGCCAGTGGAATGCGCTGCTGTCGGCGAATCTGCCAATCTTCACGGGAGGAGTGATTCATGCCAATGTCAGAACCGCGTGGTCGCAGCTTCGGCAGGCACTCTTGTCCGAATCGCTCACCCGTCGCCAGGTGGTCGAGGAAGTGACTATCGCGTTCGAGAACATCCAGAGCGGCCGGAAACGACTCGACGAACTCAAGGTGCAGGTCAGCGCCGCGGAAGAAGCCCTGCGACAGGCCGACGGCGCCTACAAAGCCGGCCTTGGCACCAATCTGGAGCGTCTGACAGCCCAGGACCAACTCCTGTCGGCGCAACTTCAGATCACCAACCAGCACTTCCTGCTCAAGCAGAACCACCTGCAACTGCTGCGAGCCACGGGCCGGCTCAGCACTCGACTGCCCGAGTCGCCGACAACCCGCCCCGTCACGCGCCCGGCCACACGGGAAACATGACAACCCGACCGTCCGGAACGGTCGTAGCCGACATGGCGGACGCGGACGGCTCAAAGGGCAACAGGCATTCTCCAACACACGGAGAGAATGCCGGTACAGTGTCACGATGAAACCAACTAACCTCGTGTTGATCGCCGTCATCCTGGTGTGTTCAGGCCTGTCCATCCGCGCTGAGATCCCCCGGCCGGAACACCCGCGACCGGACTTTCAACGGCCTCAGTGGCTCAATCTCAACGGGCAATGGCAATGGGAAAACGACGCCCAAAATGACGGTGTCCAGCGAGGACTGCGCACCGGCAAGGACCTGGCGCGCAGCATCGTCGTTCCCTTCTGCCCGGAGAGCAAGCTGTCGGGACTTGGATTAGCCGGCGAATACATGCCCAATACATGGTATCGTCGCTTTTTCCAGGTTCCCGCGGAAATGCGCGGCCGACGCATCCTTCTGCGTTTCGGCGCCGTGGACTGGCTGGCCAGGGTGTTTGTCAACGGCACTGCCGTCGGCGAACACCGCGGAGGATATACCCCGTTTGCGTTGGACATCACCAGCGCCCTCAAGGATGGAGAGAACGAACTGGTCGTGCAGGTGACCGATTCCATTCGCTCCGGCCTTCAGGCCGCGGGCAAACAGTCCCATGGCAAGTCCGAAGGTTGCGTCTACACGCGCACCACCGGCATCTGGCAGACGGTGTACCTCGAGGCCGCCGGCGAAACCTATCTGCAGAATTTTGTCGTCAACCCCGATCTGGGCACCGGCCGAGTCATCTTCCACGGCAACATGGCGGGTCCGAACCGCGACGTAAGTGTCCGCGTTCGCGCCTACGCCGAGGGCCAGCTTGTCGCCGAGGATACGGTGTCGTCAAACTGGCGTTCCACAATCGCCGTGCTGAAGGTCTCCAATCCGGTCGCATGGGAACCCGGCAAGGCATACCTCTATGACCTGGTTGTTGACACGCTCAAGGAAGGCAAGGTCATCGACACGGTCCAGAGCTACTTCGGCTTCCGCAAGATTGCCATTGAGGGCAATCGGTTCCTCATCAACGACAAGCTCGTGTTCCAGCGCCTGATTCTCGACCAGGGCTTCTACCCCGACGGCATCTACACCGCGCCCACGGACGCGGACCTGAAGAAGGACATCGAACTGTCGCTGGCGGCCGGTTT
>CAYSSA010000070.1:16061-19333 GCA_964433485.1 uncultured Tepidisphaeraceae bacterium
CCACCAGAAGGTCTTCGAACCCCGTCTACTGTACTGGGCCGACAAACTCGGGTACATCGTCTGGGGAGAATACGCGAGTTGGGGTGTGAACATCGACCATCCCGAAGCGGTCCGCTGGTTTGTCAACGAATGGCGCGAGGTGCTCATACGCGACCGCAATCACCCGTCCATCATCGGCTGGTGCCCGCTTAACGAGACCGGGCGAGAGGAGTATGTCGCCCGCCTGCAGACCCTGCTCGCCGCCACATGGCAGATGGACCCCACGCGACCGTTGCTGGACTCCAGCGGCTGCACGCGTTTTCGGCCCGACACCGGTGTTTTTGACGCCCATGACTACGATCAGAATCCCGAGTCGTTCAAGTCACGTTACGGAATGTATGGTCTGACCGGCAAAGCCCCATGGCACAATCACCCCGGCGATCCGCGATCCACCTACCGCGGCCAGCCGTTCTTCGTCAGCGAGTATGGCGGCATCAGCATCAAGACCGATCGTTCCACCGGCGATGGCTGGGGCTACAACGGGGCCGGCCTCACGCAGCAGGAATTTTTCGCGCGGTACAAAGGCCTGACCGATGCCCAACTCGACAACCGCAACATCTTCGCCTTCTGCTACACCCAACTGACCGATGTCGAACAGGAACAGAACGGAGTCTATTTCTACGACCGCAAGCCCAAGTACGACCCCGCCTTGCTCAAGGCCATCAATTCCCGTCCGGCCGCCTACGAAACCCAAGGCCCCGTCGTCCGCGACATCACTTGGAAGACGCTCCTGCAGACATCACAGCAAACCGCTCAGGAATGGCGTTACACCACCGAGAAGCCGGCCGACAACTGGTTCGCCGTCGGGTTCGATGATGCCTCATGGAAGAGGGGCAAGGGCGGTTTCGGCACGGAAGGCACTCCCGGCGCGGTTGTCGGCACACGCTGGAACACCGCCGACATCTGGTTACGCCGGACATTCCGTGTTGAACAGACGGACCTTGCTCTCACTGCCCTGCGGATGCACTATGATGAAAATGTCGAGATCTACATCAACGGCAAGAAGCTCGGTGAGTTCCCGGGCTTCCTGACGGCCTATCAACTGGTGCTCAACAGCAACCTTGGCAAGATGCTCGTGGTAGGCGAGAACGTCATTGCCGTGCATTGCGTGAACAAGGCCGGCGGACAGTTCATCGACGTTGGTATCGAAGCCGGGACCGAATCGAAATAGAGGTGTTCTCGTTGCCCCAACGCAACGTGTCCCGTCCGTTGATGTTGCGAAAATGCAACACGCCGCAAATTCGTGTGCGTGGACCCCTGAAAAACGCACTGAGACCGCCCCATTTGGACTTGCCTCGCCTTTGGCATCCCCTTTGTCTGTAAGGACTTTCGACCGCACGGCGTTCGGACTGGCTGCGGTCGAAATGCGAGGGAACAATGCACAGGCGACTGCTGATTGCGGGTTTGGTTCTGGTGTCGGGTTGCGCGAGTTCAAGCGCGCCGCCGCAGACGTCCACACGCCCGGCCTATGTCGATAAACCCTCTTCAGCACTGGTGTTCGATCTTCCGGTCCAGGAAGGTCGGCCGGGCGTTTTTCTTGCCAGGGACGATCGCCAGCCTGGCGCCTTTGCAGGCTATGAGGATCTCTCCGCAACCTTCTTCTTCATTCAGAGCGATGATCGTCCGGGGGACATCAACGAGGGTTGGCTGTATCGGCGCGCGGTCATCACCCGAACGGGCACGTCCTATCGGTAAACATTTTACCGGTCCATACTTAGCAACAAAAAAGTTGGTTGTCGGGGCATTTAATGCTTGACTGCGCGGCGATTTTCCGGCAATAATATCGTCGTAAGTTTGGGTATTTTCAAGTCTTAGTCGTTTTTCTGAGGAAAAATATGGCCACGATCACCAAGAAAGAGCTTATTGACCGCATCGCCGATTCCTCCGGTCAGCGCCGCGTCATGGTGAAAAAGATCGTCCAGCAGTTTCTGGATGACATTGTCGATGAGCTGGGTCGTGGCAACCGCTTGGAATTCCGTGACTTCGGCGTGTTTGAGACGAAGCTTCGCAAGGCTCGCCGCGCCCAGAATCCCAAGACGCTCCAGCCCGTCAACGTACCCGAGAAGCGCACCGTCAAGTTCAAGATTGGACGAATGATGAAGCAGCGGCTGGCTTCCCTGACGGGCGCTCTCGTTGATGACGACGCCTCGGACGTCGCGGATATGCCGGAAGGACCGGAGGATGATCACAATGGCGAAGAGTCCAATGCCTCGCCGACGACCTGAGCGGCTTTTCGCATTCAAGCGCTGTAAGCGGGTGGCGGTCGGCGCTTGCGTTGTCATGGAAATCGTCCTTGCGATTCCGCCACATGACCTCCAACCGACTCAATGATCTCTTGGACGAGGGGCTGGGTCGCCTCGTTTCGCAACGGTTGTTGCGCGGCCGCGTGATCGGCGAACCGGTAGCCGGTGGCCGGATACGCATCGACGGGCGGGAATATGTCAACTTCGCTTCGAATGACTACCTCGGCTTGTGCAGGCACCCCCACGTTATCGAGGCGGGAGCCAATGCGGCCAGGCAGTTCGGCGCCGGGGCGGGGGCGTCGCCGCTGATCACCGGGTTGACTCCGGCTCATGCCGAGGCCGAGCGCTGCCTTGCCGACTGGAAAGGCAGCGAGGCGGCGATGCTGCTGTCCAGCGGATATCAGGCGTCGCACGCGATCGTCCAGGCACTGGCCGCCCTGGCGGGTGCATACGCGCCTGGGGCGAGATTCCTCGTGGACAAACTGGCGCACGCGTCGTTGATCGACGCCGTGCGCGCCGCGGGAGGTCTTTTTCGTATATTCCCACACAACAATATGTCTAAGCTGGCGAGGCTGTTGGCCGAATCGCCCGCCGGGCAGTTGCAGGTTGTGATCACCGAGTCGATCTACAGCATGGATGGCGACGCGGCGCCGCTGGGCGAATTGGCGAGGCTTCGGAGGCGGCATGGTTTTGTCTGGGTGCTGGACGAAGCGCATGGGTCGGGCGTCTACGGCCCTGAAGGTCGTGGCCTGGCTCACGAGCAAGGCATCGCGGGCGAGGTGGATATTCAGTTGGTGACGCTGTCGAAGGCGCTGGGCGTGGCCGGCGGCGCGGTGTGTGCCTCGAGACGATTCTGCGAGGCAGTGGCAAACTGGGGCCGCGCCTACATCTACTCGACGGCGGCCGCGACGTCGGTTGCCGGAGCGATTCCGGCGGCCATCGCGATCCTGCGTGACGAACCCGGGCGACAGCATCGCGTGCGCGAACTTG
>CAYSSA010000070.1:19350-20014 GCA_964433485.1 uncultured Tepidisphaeraceae bacterium
CGTGTTCGCGGTGAACTGGCAACGGCAGGCGTTGGGCTGCCCGAGGGAGACTCGCCCATCGTCCCCATCATCCTCGGCGGCGAATCGGCCGCGATCGAGGCGGCCGATCGAATACGATCGCAAGGTCTCTGGGTGCATCCCATCCGCCCCCCTACTGTCGCTCGCGGCACCAGCCGCCTGCGTCTGACGCTGTGTTGTGAGCACACCGACACAGACATCGCCCGGCTCATCGCCGCCATAACAGGGTAGTCCGCGGCACGGGCAGTTCATGTTCAGGCCGTCGGGGGCGACGCGGGCGCCACCGCAGGCGATTGGACATATTCGGCCGCCCCCGCTTCGGGGACAACCTGGATCAGCCGTTCGATCACCTGGTCGGGGCCGATGCCGTCCGCATCGGCGTTGAAGTTCGTGAAGATGCGATGCCGCAATACCGGCTTGGCGACAGCGCGCACATCGTCGCAACTGACGTTCAGCCTGCCATTGAGCAGCGCGTGCGCCTTGGCGCCGAGCACCAGATATTGAGCCGCGCGCGGACCCGCGCCCCAGCTCAGCCATTCGGTGATGAACGCGGGCACGTTCCGTTCCCTGGGACGCGTGGCCCTGGCCAGGCTGACGGCATAATCCACGACATGATCGCTCACCGGCAGCTTGCGCAGGATCTTCT
>CAYSSA010000071.1:0-584 GCA_964433485.1 uncultured Tepidisphaeraceae bacterium
CTTGACCGCAACTGTCCAATGATCGGTCTTGTCGGAATCCTCGAACGAGCGATTACGAACCAGCTCTGCGTAGATGCCGCCGTCGGCGGAAAGGTTGATATCCTCAAAAAAAATGCCCCAGAGCATGGGGCTGATCTCGTGTCCCGGTTTGTCGGCCTGAATGTTGATGGTGGCCCGGCTGGGGGCCGGCGTTTCGGCGGCTAGCGCCGAGCCGAAGAGGATGGCGGAACCAAGGGCCAGCGACAGAGTGAGCGAGCGTCCGAGCATAAAACCTCCGGGTTTGACAGACTTACTTTACAATGTTTAGTAAGTCTGTCGAGGGATGTTGAACGAAAAATTCTTGTTGTTGGCCAGCCCCGCTATATCATCGTGCCCGACGCATTCCTGGCTGCTTGCGGCGCTGTTGAGGAAACGATCAATCCGGCCGCGATGGACAATCCGGGTTCGTGGATTCATGCACGAGGTGTTTGTGATGAAGAAAACCACTCCTGCGGTGCTGAGGTTTCTTGGCGGAATGCTGGCGTGCGGCATGTTCGCCGGCGGGCGTGTTCGGGCCGCCGACATCGAGCAGCAGCTTCGAGACA
>CAYSSA010000071.1:606-2698 GCA_964433485.1 uncultured Tepidisphaeraceae bacterium
CGCTGCTCTTCGTGAAACGCCACTCGTATACCGGCATCCATATCTACGACACTTACTACAAATGGCCCGGACCGGGCGGCGGCATTTATGTCCTGGAGAACCCGACCGCGCCCCGAGAGCAGTGGAGGATCCGGCCGGTGGTCGATGCGGCGACGCCGGGTTCACCGGGCAACGGCATCTATACGCATCCGGAACTGTCCTGGGATGCCGCCAGAGTCATCTTCTGCTTCAAAGGCAGCGCCACCGGAAACACCTGCATCTACGAAGTGGGCATCGACGGCAGAAACCTTCGGCGGCTGACGGATCCCGGTCCGACCTGCGCTGACTACAAAGGCTCTCACAGCGGCCAGCACGACATCGCCCCGGTGTATTTGCCCGATGGCCGGATCGCGTTTCTCTCCACACGGCCAAGCGGGCTGGTGCCGTGTGCCAACGAGGGCGTCAGCATCCTGCACGTGATGAATGCGGACAGGTCGGACATTCATCCGATCTCGGTGAATAACGTCAACGAGTTCGATCCGTCGATTCTGCCGGATGGCCGGATTCTCTTTGGCCGCTGGGAATATGTCGACAAGAACGCGCTGACGATTCAGTCGCTCTGGTCGGTCAATCCCGATGGCACGCAGGAGACAGCCGTTTTCGCCAACAACATGGTCTTCCCCGAGGCGGTCCTGGATGCGCGGGCAGTGCCCAATTCGCGCCTGATTGTGGCCACGCTGGCCAAGCACAATTCCACGCCGCGCGGCTCGATCGCCTTCATCGACCCGATGCTGGGCAAGAATGGGGCGGCCGCCATCACGAATCTCGAGCATCCGGCGAATCCGACGCGGGACACGGGCGATTCCTGTGAGCCTTGGGCGCTCTCGGAGGATGTGGTGGTTTTCAGCGGGCGGCCGGCCGGGCAGAAGCGCAATGTGCTGGAGATGATCGACCGAGCCGGGCATCGCATCACGCTGATGTCCGATTCCGATATCTGCCTGCATTCGCCGATGCTGGTCAAGCCTCGCCCGAGGCCGCCGGTGATCGCCGACACCACCGACCGTACCGCGACCACCGGGCGGTTCTTTGTGCAGGATGTATACCGTGGCCTGACGGGTGTGAAACGCGGTGAGGTCAAGTGGCTGCGCGTCATCGAGGAGACCTCCCGCGTCAGCCCCAGCGAAGGCGGAAGCCAGCCGTACAACCAGACTTTTCTGGTCAGCGCAGCGCTGGCGTTCAGCGTGAAGAACTACCTCGGCGTGGTTCCGGTGGAGGAGAACGGATCGGCATTTTTCGAGGTGCCCGCCGGGCGGGCGATCTACCTTCAGGCGCTGGATGCCGATGGGCGGCTGGTTCAGAGCATGAGAACCTTTGTGCAGGCCGCTCCGGGTACGACGCGCTCGTGCGTCGGCTGCCATGAGAGCAAGTTCGACGCATCGCCAGGCGTTGCCGCGCGGCCGCCGCGAGCCGAAGCGCCGAGCAGGTTGCGGGACGAGTCATGGGGCAGCGGCTACATGGACTATCCGTCGATGATTCAACCGGTGCTGGACAAGCATTGCGCCAGTTGCCACGGCGGCGATAAGGACATTGCGGCCGGCATCGACCTGACCGGCGGCTGGACCGAGCATTTCAGCATCAGCTACGAAAACCTGGTCAACCGGCGGCAGACGCAGCTTGTGGCCTACTGGATTTCCGGCATCGATTGCATGAACGGCACGGCGTTCTGGTCGTCGCAGATCTTTCAGCCGCGTTCGCACGGTTCGGGCGCCGCGCCGCTGGCCAGGCTGCTAATGGAGGGCCACAACGGCTACATCAGGAACATGACGCGAGTTGAGCGCGACCTGCTGATGGCCTGGATGGATTCCAACGGGCTGTATCACGGAACCTGGGACTACACCAGGTTTGGGTGCAACATTCGCTCCTGGCCGGGAATCAGGAACGCGCTGGCGGCCGAGATGCAGTCGGCCGGTTGCGTGAGGTGCCACGGACAGACTTTTGAGAACGACTGGTTCAACCTGAAGGATCCGCGGTTGAGCCGGATCTTGCGCGCACCCCTGGCGAAGGCGGCCGGGGGACTGGAACTCTGCCGCGACCGCAAAGTTGAGCGGCAGCG
>CAYSSA010000071.1:2773-5023 GCA_964433485.1 uncultured Tepidisphaeraceae bacterium
TGCGTTCGATGCCGGCGGAACGCCGGTGGTTGGCTTCGCGTCGACCGACGACGCGCGCTATCAGGCGATGCTGAACATCATCCGCGATGGTCGCGACACCGCCTTGTCCATGCCGCGCGTGGACATGCCCGGGGCCGAGGTTCTCGCCGGCGCCTGCCGCACGTTCAATCCGCCGCCGCTGCCGGATGGTCCCGTGCCGTTGGCGGCGACCGTCGGCGAAGACGGGGTCGTGTCCCTGTCATGGGAACGCTCGGCGCGCACCCTCGGACTGGAGGCCGAACTTCACCGCTCCGGTGAAGCCGGCTTCACACCCAACGAGAAGACCCTGCTGACGCGAACGACACTTTTCAAGTACACCGATGCCCTGCCGCCGACGGGACAGCAGCACTACGCGCTGGTGCTGGTTTCGGCAACCAGGAAGGGCAGCCCTTCCATCGTGAGCGTGAACGTGCCGCCCCCGGCCGCTCCGCAGACGCCGCGGAATCTGATCGCCGCGCCCGCATCCGGCTCGGTGCGGCTCAAGTGGGAAGCGAGCCCCGGGCGGGCAATGGCGTATCACGTGTTCCGAGGCAAGGCGGCCGGCGAAATGCACCAGTTGACGGACGAACCTGTGCGTGGAACAACGTTCGTGGATGGTAGCGCCGAGCCCGGCGTGCCGCATGTTTACCGCATTCGCGCCGTGAGCATTCGCGGCCTTGCGAGCGACCTGTCGGCGGCAGCCAGTGCCGCTGCGCGACTTGTTGAAAGCCCCGTGTTCGTTGCCACGTTCGCCAAGGACGCCAACGCAGTAGCGCCGGCGCCCTCGCAGGCCGATCCCAAAACACCAACGGTGTCACTCATACCCGGCAAGCTCCACGGCAAGGCCCGCGTCGCCGACGGTTCGTTGGATCTGCGACAGGGGGGGCATGTCACGTTCCAACACCGGCCGGATTTTGACCTGGCCCAGCCTTTGAGTGTCGAATGCCGGGTGCGCCTTGAGCGACCCGGTCAGTGCTCCGTTATCGCCAGTTGCGGTCAGTGGCAGCATACCGGATGGTTCCTCCAGCAACTCGGCGGCGTCTGGCGCTGGCACGTCGGCGGCATTGACTGCGATGGCGGCAAAGTCACCCCGGGCGAGTGGACGCACCTTGTCGCCACGTTTGATGGCCGGACGACGCGCCTGTTCCAGAATGGCACGCAGGTAGCCGAGAAGGCGGGAATTGTGAACACCTCGCCATGGCCTGGCGAGTTGCACATTGGCCAATACAGTCCAGGACCGGCACCGGGTTTTCAAGTCACCGGCCAAGTCGCGGGTGTGAAGATCTACCATCGCGCCCTGGACGCGGCTGAGGTGACTTCGGCGGCAAGAGCGACGCCACAAGTGGTTCCTCCGGCCGCAAAATAGCGGCGGCCGACATGGGGAGGAGTTTTTTCTCATACATGCCGGTTGGCATTTTCGTTGTGCATGGCAAGTGTTGTCGATCTCGGCAAGCGCTGCCCCGTGCAACGGATGGAGTCCTTGAGGGCTTCGACCTGCAGTTCGCCGGCTTGGTGGGCTTGGACGTGCATGCCTGGCGCGATGAAGTGTGAACTCCGACCGGGCGATGTCGGCTATGCGCGATCGCCCTCGGAATCATGGCGCATCCAATTCGACAACAACCGATTCGATTGTGCCGGCGAAGCTGTTGGGCGCTTTGTATGGGCCAACTGCGCCGGCCGCGTCGCTGCCGACGTCCAAGCCGTCCACAGGCATCGCGGTGATGATCACGCGGGATGCGACCGTAGCGGCAGGATCGTTGTTCAGGGCAAGGGTCAGCGTACCTTTGGCGTCGAGCCGGGCTATGGCGGTATGCGGTCCGGAGACAGCGGCGGATGTAGTCACGGAGGCGACTTCCCCAGCGCTGCGGACCAGGAACGTGAGCTTACCGTCGGCGAGGTACAGCGTGTATCCGTGCGCATTCCCGCCTTGGGCGACGATGACGCCGTTCTTTGCGTTTCCGGGGTCGAATTTCGCGGTTATGGTGAACGCACGCCCGGCGATTGCGGGCGATTTGTCGCGGGCGAGGTGTTCACCGGACTTGAGCACAAAGCGGCGCTCCTTGCTGAAAGAGCCATCGGTCTTTGCTCCCGAGCCGCGCCAAGTGCCCAGGGGCAACACATCCGCCCGTTGTGCCCAGGCATTCCAGGCGGCTGACATGGCCTTCACCCGATCCGGTTGTGTTGTCGCCAGATCATAGAGTTCGCCGGGGTCGGCGTTCAAATTGTACAGCT
>CAYSSA010000071.1:5048-12654 GCA_964433485.1 uncultured Tepidisphaeraceae bacterium
TGGCGACGAGTTTCCATATGCCGTCGCGGATGGCTCGGTTGCCTTCATGTTCCCACACCAGCGGCCGCGTGCGGGCGAGGTCTTTGCCGGAAAACGCCGGCCGAAGAGTCGTGCCCTCCAGGGGCTTGATGTTCCGGCCCAAGCGTTCCGCCGGGTAGACCACACCCGCGACATCGACGCATGTCGCCATGATGTCCATCAGTTGCCCCGGCTGCGGTTCGAGGCTGCCGCGGCGGTCGGCGGCGATACCTGCCGGCCAGTGGGCGATGAGCGGAGTGCGGATGCCGCCCTCATGCACCCAGTGCTTGTATTCTCGGAATGGCGTGTTGCTGACATTGGCCCAGGCTTTGCCATAGGCGATGTAGGTGTCGGACGGGCCCGGCATGACACCGGGTCCGGTGCGGACCCAGCGGCCATCGCGAGTCTGCATCGGTGGCCAGATGCATGGCTGAAGCTGATCGGGCGTCATCGCCACGAGGTTCGCCGGAGCCGGACCGTTGGCGGATCGACCCATGCCTTCGGCACAAGCGCCGTTGTCCTGCAGATACAGGATCAGCGTGTTCTCGAATCGGCTATCCTGCTTCAACTGGGCCACCACCCGGCCAATGCCCTGGTCCATGCAGTCGATCATAGCCGCGTAAACCTCCATACAGCGGGCTTCCCACGCCTTGTCCTTCACATCGGCCCAGTCCGCCGCGGCCGTCGAGAGCTCGGCATTGCCTGGCAACAGGCCGAGCCGTTTCATCTTTGCCAGCCGGGCGGCGCGAATGGCGGCGTAACCGGCGTCATAGCGGCCCTTGTACTTGGCAATATCCCTCTCGAGGGCGTGCATCGGCCAATGGGCGGCGGTGTAGGCAAGGTACATGAAAAACGGCTTGTCCGGCGATTCCTTGACGTGTTGCTGGAGATAGCGCACGGCGTTGTCGCTGATCGCATCGGTATAGTAGAACTGCTCCGGCTTGTACTCCGGGTCATTCGCGGGCGTGATGAATGTGTTCTGGCGGCACAGAGTGGTCGGGTCGAAAAAGCTGCCCGCACCGGTGATCGTGCCGTAAAACCGCTGGAACCCGCGCTGAACGGGCCAGCTGCCGTTGTCGGCCTTGGCGCTGCTGTGACGCGTGAGGTGCCACTTGCCACACATATACGTGCGATAACCCGCGTCACTCAGCACTTCGGCGATGGTTACACAGCGATTGTTGAGAACTCCCCGGTAGCCATCGTGGCCGTTGTCGTCGGTCATGTGTCCGATGCCGGCCTGATGCGGGTGCAGTCCCGTGAGCAACGACGCCCGTGTCGGACAGCAGCGGGCCGTGTTGTAGAACTGTATGAAACGGACGCCCCCGGCCGCCAGGGCGTCGAGGTTGGGCGTCTGAATTTCGCCGCCGTAGCAGCCGATGTCCGAGAAGCCCATGTCATCGCTGAGAATGAGGATGATGTTGGGCTGGACAGGCGCGGCGGCGTGGGCGCAGTTGACGGCGAGTCCTAGGATCATGATGAGAAGGCATGTCCGCATTTTGGCACCTCAACGATCGTTGTGTGGCAGTGGACTGGCATTTCCTCGCCCAGCCAACGGTGGCCACTCGATTCGGTCGTGGATGTACTCGAAGCTGCCGACGCCGAGGCGACTGCCATCGACCGATCCAGCCGCGGTAGATCCCTCAGCCTGCCGCTGCCAGCCTCCTGGCCCATGATGACACCCGGGCCGCGAAGGCGCAAAGCGCCAGTGACCGGACCAGGCATGTGTACATCCGTGTAGAGCGGCATGCTCACGAAATGTTCCTCATGCTGCGCCGGTGATCCAACAAGGGCGCACCCGATCATCGAGGACGATGGGCGAGTTTGTCAACGCGGTTGTCGTCATCGGCGGAGCAATTGTACACTCTGGCTCGGCTGCATGTTATCGGACAACCGGCCAGCGTGTAACGCCAATCAACCTGGGGTAGGCCGCTCCGTGCGTGCAATAAGAGGTGTTGTGTTCTCCGTTTCACGGGTTGCCACTGTTGTCCTTATCATCAGCAGGCTTGCGGGTGTTCCGTCGCCCGCGACAAGGTCGGTCAATCATTGCACAAGGTGGGCGAAATGCGGCGGTGTAATGGCAGTTAAGTTGTGCAGTTTCAAGTGGTTGTGGGGTTTGGGCAAATGGCGATATGGGAAAACGACCCGAGATTGGTGTGAAACCGACCGCAAACCAACGTGAAATTGGCGGAATCGGACGTCGAATGTGAGGATGGGCGGCGCAGGTAATCCTCGTGGACCTTAATCTGGGTGATTTATATCCGATATTTGAGGCAGCGCGATGATGTTGTTTCGCGGAGGGCCTATGCGGCGGTGTGACATCCAAGGAAGATCGGGTGCCAAACGGACCGCGCGCGCTGTTGCCGCGATCGAGCATCTGGAAGACCGTCTTCTGCTTTATGCCTCGCCTCCGGGGATTCCGGCCGCCTCGGTCACGAATCCAATCACCATCGATCTGCTTGCCGCATATACGCCGCAGGCCCGCGACGCCGCCGGTTCAGATGCCGCCGCCATTGCGTGCATTCAGTCCGATATTGCGGACATCAATAAGGCGATGGCCGACAGCCTGGTGTACGTAACGCTGCGTCTGGTGGGTACAACCCTGCTCAGTTACGACGACACCGGCGACCTCACCACGGACCTGTTTCGCGTGCAGAATCCGACCGACGGGCAGATGGACAACATCGTCACTCTGCGAACACAACTCGGCGCCGATCTCGTCGCGCTGTACACGGCCACGCCCGATCCTCTGGCCTCAAACCTGGCGTATCTGATGGACAACCCCAACGCCGTCGACAACGACGCCTACGGATACTGCACGCTGCTGATTCAGCCTGTTGGGCCCCGCTACGCGCTGGCACAGGCCATAGGGTTTAATCTCGGCGCGACGCTGGACCGGGATTCGACCTCCACACCCGGCGCCTACGCCTATTCCTACGGCTATCGTTTCACGATTGAAGGCAGCGTGTACCGCGACATCATGTCGCGAAGTCCCGGCACGCAGCTTCCCTACTTCAGCAACCCCAGCGTGTCTTATCAGGGGGTGCCCATCGGAGCGTCCGATGACTCGCCAAGTCCATCCAATGTCGCAAGAACACTGAATCAGAATGCGCCGGTCGTGGCGGCGTATCGAACGCCGGACACAACCCCGCCACAGGTGTCGGCCGTGTCCGCGGCGGACATCGTCGCCGCTTCCGCCGCCGCGCGATCGTTCACCGTCACCTACTCCGACAACGTGGCGATCAGCGTCGTCTCGCTGGGGACATCCGATATCCTGGTAACCGGTCCCGGGGGCTATTCCCAGATCGCGACCTTTGTCTCAGTGGACACCGCTTCCGACGGCACCCCGCGGACGGCGACCTATCGCGTGACCGGGCCGGGAGGTTCCTGGGATTTCGCTGACAACGGCACCTACACGATCCGCCTGCGGGCGTCGCAAGTCTTCGACACCGCGGGCAACGCAGCCGCATCGCGCGACATCGCCGTGTTTCAACCTCAGAACCTGACGCCAGGCAGGCACGCCGCCTGGTCGGACACGCTGCCCGTTTCCACCACGCCCGATCCTGCGGCGGCAACGCCCGCCCGAATCTATGTGGATCAGGCGGTCTATGTCAGCCTGGGCGTGTCGGCCGTGGCGACACCACAGGTTGCCTTCGTCTGCACCCTGCGACTCGACGGACAGGTGGTTGCAAGTCCACAGATCCAGCCACAGCAGTTCCTTTCAGGTCTGGCTTCGGTCTTGAACATCAATCTGGGCACGCTTGCCGCCGGCTCGCACACGCTGGTTCTGACCGTGGATTCGGGCAACGCCATCGCCGAGACCTCGGAGGCCGACAACACCTTCACTCGCCAGTTCACGGTCTACGCGCGCCCAACGCTCCTGGTGCAATATGGGGCGAGTTCCCTGAGCGCGGGGCAGACGGTGAACCTCGGCGAGGCGATTCTTGGGACGCCCGCGCCGGCCGCAACTCTGAGCATACGCAACAACGGGGCGGGCGATCTGCTGCTTTCCACGCCGCAGATCAGCGGCGCGTTTCAAATGTCGTCATCGCCATCGCTGAGCATCCCGCCGGGTGGTGTTTCAGACCTCGTGGCCATCATGCCCACCACCGCGCTGGGCGGCAAGAACGGGCAGATTGTGCTGACGACCAATGATCCGGCCGCCCAGACGTTCACGATCAACCTTTTGGGGATCGTGTCGCCGCCTCCGCCGGACCTCTCGCCGACCACGCCGGCTGGATGGTCCTCGTCCCTAGTTGTGGCGACGGGATCCGCGGCAACGGCCGATTCGGAACTAATCTACGACAACCAGACGGTCTATCTGAGCTTGGCATGGAGAAACCTCAACTCCGATACGAGCGTCTCGGCGGATTTCCTCACGGCCATCTATGTCGATGATCAGTTGGTTGCGACCATCCCCACCACAGCCGGCGCGGCCAACGCCGGAGCGATACAGCATCAGGGGATCTCGATCGGACAACTGTCGCCCGGATTACACTCGGTTCGGTTCGCAGTCGATTCGGCGGGCACGGTGCCCGAGTCCAATGAGTCCAACAATGTCGTGTCGCGAAGCGTCCTCATTACGCCTCGGCCGGTTCCGAGATTGACGGTGACATTTGGCGGCCAGTCCGTCCAGAGCGGGCAGGTGCAGCCTCTTTGGCTTGGCTCGGGTCTGGTCGGACAGCCGCCGGCCGGACAACCGCTGGTTGTACAGAACACCGGCAATGCCACGCTATCGATCACGTCCATTGACGTGCCCGCGGGGTTTGTTCTTGCCGGTGACGGTTCGTTCTCGCTTGAGCCGGGCGCCTCGGTCAATGTGACCGTGCAGTTGACGGCGCAGTTGCCCGGCGATTTCGCAGGCGCCGTTGTGCTGGCGGGCAATGATCCACAAACGCCCGAATTCACCGTGCCTGTTTGCGGGACAGTGTTCGCGGAGACGATTCCCCCCGCGCGTCTGACGGTCTGGGAAGGGGGGACGCAAATCGACAATCACAGCCAGCCCGTCGAACTCGGGCGATATACCACCGGACAGGTTTCCGACATTCACGTAGTACTGCTCCGCAACGATGGGATTCAGGATCTCCACATCGCTTCGATCACGCTGCCGGACGGATTCTCGCTGCTCTCGCCGGCGCCGACGCGACTGACAGCCGGTGAATCGGCGGCGCTGTCGGTGCGATTGCTTACCGACCTGTCCGGCGAGTTCGCGGGGACTGCCCTGATTGTGAGCGACGATCCGGAGAATCCGGAGTTCGCATTCGCACTCCATGGCGTCGTGGTGAACGCGACGCCCAATCTCCAGCCGTACAGGCCGGACGGCTGGCCGGCGGCGCTGGTGGTGTCGACAGCCCCGGACACATCAACGGACGCCTGGCCGATCTACGATGACCAGGCGCTGTTTATTGATCTGGCGATCCGCAACACCATTGCCAATGCCCCCTTGGACGCTGGTTTCGATGTGCTGATTCGTCTGGATGGCAACGTGCTGGCCATGTTTACCGTGACGCCCGAAGATCTGGCGGCGGGATTCTCGGGCGTGGTGAGTTGGAGCGATCTGGCGGCCGGTCCGCTTGGGGCGGGCGAGCATGTCCTGCGCGTGGATGTGGACGGCGCGAACGTCATCCAGGAAACCGATGATGCCGACAATGTCCTGACGCGAACCATCTCGGTCCTGGCGCGGCCGCAGCCGCAGATGAGCGTGTCATTCGAGCAATCCCCTCTGGCCAACAACATCTCCACGCCGATCGATGCGGGCACGGTGCTGGTGGGGCAGACGGCGCGGACCTTGACCTTCTCCATCGCCAACCCCGGCAACGCGGCACTCATTGTAAGCAATATAGACGTACCAGGCGGATACCTGCTGTTGCGATCTCCGGCCCCCATTGCGCCCGGGTCATCCGACACGATCTCGTTGCGGATGGATAGCCAATACGCCGGGCATCCACAGGGCACTTTGTCGTTTGCGACGAACGTGCCCGGACTTGCCGTTTTCACCATCCCCCTGACGGGCACTGTGAATCCGCCGCCACCCAGGCCGGATCTGACCGTGCAAACGCCTCCGGCGTTCTCGAGTTGGGTGGTCCTCAGCGACTCAGCCACGGCCACGGCGGACGCATCCATGATCTACAGCGACCAGACGGTGTATCTCCGCATCGGGATGGCGAATGTTGTTGCCGGAAGCACGCTGGAAGGACCGGTGGATGTGGACGTGCTTGTGGATGGACAGGCGTTGGTGACGCTGACGCTTCGTCCATCCGAATTGGAGTCGGTGTACACCTCGGCGGGCATCGCCCTCGGTCAGCTTGCGACCGGATCGCATACCTTGACGATTCATATCGATCCCCGAAATGAAATCGCGGAATCAGACGAATTCAACAACATCGCACAGCGGGACTTTACCCTGGCCTTGCGCGACACGACACCCCCCACGGCAAGGCTCAAAGCCGCCGCCATTAAGCGGCCTTTGACAGCGCCCTACCGCTTTACCGTGACTTATCTCGACAACCAGGCCATCAATGTCCGGACGATCGGCAAAGGCGACGTGATTGTCACCGGCCCGAAGAAGTTCAAGTCGATCGCCACCCTGGTGTCGATTGTCAGGGCTGCCTCTGACTCGCGGATCGTGGCAACCTATGCGGTCGCTCCGCCGGGAAAAGTCTGGGACAAGAAGGCCGCCGGGCTGTACAGCATTCGCTTGCAGGCTCGGCAAGTCGCCGACATGCGCGGCAACCAGGCCACCGAGAGAATGCTGGGCTCGTTCTCCGTGCTTGGCGCCTCGGCCCCGGCTCCGGCCAGGTCGACAACACCCAGATCGCAGACCCCACAGGCGCCGGCCTTGTCGCTGTTGTTTGGCCAGACACCCATCCTCGATGGCGGCGATCGCTGATCGAGGCTTTGGGTGTGTCGGGCGAGTCAGGTCCCTTGCGGGAACCCGTTGGCCAGACTCCACCAAGGCCATTCCGACAATCATGGATCCGGCCTCCATACTTGCAGTTGGCTCCGGTCCCTCCTAGACTTGTTCAGAGTTCGCTAGGGGTGTCCCGGCGTATGCGGGACTGAGAAAAACACCCTTGGAACCTGATCCGGCTGAAACCGGCGTAGGGAAGCGAATGAGACGAGACTGCAAAGGGGGCGTCGCATTGCATTCCATACGCCATCATCAAGGAGATGCCATGGCGAAGCCCACAGCCTTCGACCGTTCATATACGCTGCCGCCACTGGGCGGGAATCCCTCCACCGACCGCCAGGGAACGACTCCCGGTTCATTTGCGAATCCGCACAATGTCGGCGGCCCACTGGCCTATTCCTCGCCCGATACGCCCGAGCCGTCGCCCATCACAGCAATGGACTTCGCGCGAGCCGAGGATGCTCAGTGCATGACACAGCTCGAAGAAGCACGGTTTGGCCGAATCTCGGCCGAGGCCCGTCGCGTCGCTTTGCGCGAGCCCCATCTCACGCCCGAGCAGATTCGCCTGGAAGTCGCGGCCGGGCGCATGGTCATCCCGGCCAATAAGGTCCACCTCAAATACAAGCTCGAACCGATGTGCATCGGCCGGGCCGGGCTCACCAAGATCAACGCCAACATGGG
>CAYSSA010000071.1:12672-14629 GCA_964433485.1 uncultured Tepidisphaeraceae bacterium
GGATGAGGAAGTCGAGAAGCTGCGCTGGGCGGAACGATGGGGTGCCGACACCGTTATGGACCTCTCCACCGGCGGCGACCTCAACGCCTGCCGCGAAGCCATCATCCGCGAGTCCACCGTGCCTATCGGCACCGTCCCGATCTATTCGATGATCCTTGGCCGGAATATCGAAGACCTGACCTATGACATTATCCTGAAGGAACTGGAGAATCAGGCCAGGCAGGGCGTCGACTACTTCACCATCCACGCCGGTGTTCTGCGCGAGCACCTGCCCTACGTCCGCAAACGGCTCATCGGTATTGTCAGCCGCGGCGGCAGCATCCTTGCCAAGTGGATGCTCCACCACAACAAGCAGAATCCAATGTACGAAATTTTCGACGAAATCTGCGACATCATGCGCGAATACGATGTCGCGTTCTCGCTCGGCGACGGCTTGCGGCCCGGCGGTCTGGCGGATGCCACGGACGAGGCCCAGCTTCGCGAACTCGTCACGCTCGGCGAACTGACCGAGCGAGCCTGGGCCAAGGGATGCCAGGTCATCATCGAAGGCCCCGGCCATGTACCCTTCGACCAGATCGAATACAACATGAAGCTCCAGCGCCGCCTCTGCCACGGCGCGCCGTTCTACGTCCTCGGCCCGCTCGTGACCGACATCTTTCCCGGCTATGACCATATCACCAGTTGCATCGGCGCCACCGCGGCCGCCTATCACGGGGCGGCTATGCTCTGTTACGTCACTCCCAAGGAACATCTCGGCCTGCCCAAGAAAGACGATGTGAAGCAGGGTTGCGTCGCCTACAAGATCGCCGCTCACGCGGCCGACGTCGCTCTGGGCATTCCCGGCTCGCGCGACCGCGACGACGAATTGACCAAGGCCCGCGCCGCCCTCAACTGGCAGAAACATTTCGACCTTTCCTTCGACCCCGACCTCGCCCGTGCCTATCACGATGAAGACCTTGAGGTGGACACCGATTTCTGCGCTATGTGCGGCCATGACTGGTGCTCGGTCCGCATCAGCAAGGAGATCAACGAGTTCTTCAGCGGCAAAGCCCAGGGCTACGAACCCGGCAAAAAAGCCCTCGCCTCCCCCGGCGTCAGCGAGGCCGGCGCCGAGATCCTCAAGCATCGCGGCGTGCTTAGCCAGGCCGAGATCATGCGCCTCGCCCACAAAGGGAAAAAGGCCGCCTGCCATAGCGATGTGGTGAAGGATGCTGATGAGGCCAGGCGCGTGCAACTCCAGGTGATTCAGGCGCGGCGGACGGATCCCCTGGTCCATTGAAACACGATGAGCCCATCCGTCCAAAGCAATCGCCGTCAATGGGCAACCTGTCGCCCTGAACCTCGGCAACGGCCAATGTCTGACCATCGACGCCGGTGAGTTCCTCCGCTAGTCCGTATGTTTGGCGGCTGGCTGCTTACTCCACGGACCGCCCCGCGCGCATCTGGCGTGGTGACTTGCCGTAGACCACTCGGAACACGCGGTTGAACTGCGACACCGACTGAAAGCCGGATCCGAAGGCGATTCGGGTGATCGGTTGATTCGTGGCAAGCACCAGATGCCGCGCGTGCTCAACTCGACAGCGGGCGACATACTCCCGGAATGTCAACCCCGTGGCGTGATGAAAGATGCGCGAGAGATGACTCGGGCTGACTCCGCATTCCTTCGCCATGTCGTCAAGATGCAGATTGTCAGTCAGCGCCCGACGCCGGATGGCCTTGCAGGCAAGATCGACAATGCGCGGGAGCGAAGCCGCCGGGCTGTCGAGGTGGGCGGTCATTTGCAGTGCCGCCTGGCGCGCCGCCATATCGAGAATACGCAGATAGGCCTGCAGCAATGACGGCGGCACAATGCGTGTTCCGGAAAGCCCCCGCTCGACCGCCTGCCTCGACAGCGGAACCTCGGCCCTGTGGACCAGGTGCTCGATCCGGCGAACCTCCGGTCTTTCGCGGAGATCTT
>CAYSSA010000071.1:14639-14934 GCA_964433485.1 uncultured Tepidisphaeraceae bacterium
CGAGGCAATTCCCGCGATTCTCAGATAGCCAACGACAATCCCGCTGATGCGAACGGGCACGGCCGCCTCGTTAAGTCCGGCATCGCATGTGACACACGCCGGCTTGTCCTTGGCCGCGGTGATCAGCGTGGTCTGGGCGCGCAAACACAGGCGTCGGCCGGCATCGCAACCCTGGATGGCCTGGCAGAGCGGAGCCATCGCGGGCGCCTCCCTCGGTGATTGCCCCAGGTCGTCCAGGAAATCCAACGCCAGCCCCGTCGCCAGCGCGAAGTCCTCCCGGAACTGATGCAATTCC
>CAYSSA010000071.1:14944-16022 GCA_964433485.1 uncultured Tepidisphaeraceae bacterium
AAGCCGGCACACCTTATCGAAAAGAGCATGTCGAATGATTTTCGGCATCAACCGGCATCTTACCAGAAAACGCTGTTAATGACCACATAAAATGCGCAGTCAGCGCATCCCCTGCGGAGCATCCCCTCCAGTTCACGCCTAACATGCCCTCAAACTTGTGGTGCGCGGTCCAACGCGTCGCAGTGGAGCGGCCGTTGAAAACCAGACCGAGCAACAAGAACGAAGGTGGTATTTCCATGCCTCATACAGACGAAACGTCCTCCCAACCGCTGTTGTGCAGACATCTGCCGTTTCCGGTCCCGAAAGAGACGGCCGAGTTGCTGAATGCCGCGCCATCGGTGATCGTCGCACAGACCGCGGAGGAACTGGTGGAACTGGCGGTCCGTGACACGGTCAACGGCTGGCAGGACATTTCGTTTGATGTGCCGGGCAAGGGACCCGTCGTCGAGGCGCGGGTGTGTCGCGTGAAGAACGGCATCGCCGCCAATTACCTCGAGCCATACATGCGCCGGCGTGATCCGGACTGCATGGTCATCGGCGACACGCGACCGACCGACAAGCCGACTTACCGGGAACGATTCGGAACGGAGTTCGGCCCCGTGCGACGCCAGACCCTGGACTGGCTGTCATCGCAGCCGCTGGCCGTCTTCCCATTCTACGCCGGCAGAAACGAGCAGGGCACCCATGCACTGGTCATCGCGCCGGCCAACTGCGGTTTCTTTGCCCTGGGTCTGGCTTTGCTCCAGGGTATTCTGCGCCGCGACGAGATTCCGCCGGACTTTTCCCCGCGTGCGATCGTTTATGTCGCCCCGACTTTTCGCCACACGCACTTTTCCGGAAAACAGGTGGTCGTGCATAACCGACTCAACGGAATGCACGAGTTGTTCAGCTACAACCTCTATCCCGGCCCTAGCGCCAAGAAGGGCATCTATGGCGTGCTGTTGAATATCGGCGAGGTCGAGAAGTGGGTCACCATGCATTGTTCCACGGTTCAGGTTGTTACCCCTTACGACAACCGGATCGTCATTGCCCACGAAGGCGCCAGTGGCAGCGGCAAGAGCGAGATGCTTGAACACAT
>CAYSSA010000071.1:16098-19908 GCA_964433485.1 uncultured Tepidisphaeraceae bacterium
ATGTTGACCCTGCCGCGGGGCTGTGCCCTCCATCCGGTGACCGACGACATGGCGCTGTGCCACCCCAGTCTCGAAAAAGGCCGCGGCAAGCTGACTCTCGTCGATGCCGAGCAGTCCTGGTTCGTGCGTGTCAACCACATCACCCGATACGGCATTGATCCCCACCTGGAGAGTCTGACCATCCATCCCTCCAAGCCGCTGTTGTTCCTCAGCATCGACGCCCATCCCGGGGCCACCGCGCTGATCTGGGAAC
Source organism: uncultured Tepidisphaeraceae bacterium (assembly GCA_964433485.1). Classification (GTDB taxonomy): domain Bacteria; phylum Planctomycetota; class Phycisphaerae; order Tepidisphaerales; family Tepidisphaeraceae; genus JANYKD01. The sequence continues at coordinate 16,352 of CAYSSA010000071.1, forward strand.
ATGTGCAGGATGCGCCGGGACAACCCTGTCCCAACCCGCGCGTCATCCTGCCCCGCGACATCGTGCCCGATGTCGTTCACGGCCCGGTCGATGTCGATGTTCGCAGTTTCGGCATTCGCACGCCTCCCTGCACCAGTCAGGCGCCCACTTACGGCATCATCGGCATTTTCCATCTGCTGCCCCCGGCCCTGGCGTGGCTGTGGCGGCTTGTCGCGCCCCGCGGTCACGCCAACCCCAGTATTGTGCAGTCCGAGGGGATGTCCTCCGAAGGCGTCGGTTCCTATTGGCCGTTCGCCACCGGAAGGCGCATCGACCACGCCAACCTCCTCCTCAACCAGATCATCGAAACCCCGCGCGTCCGTTATGTCCTCTGTCCCAATCAGCACATCGGCGCCTGGGAAGTCGGCTTCATGCCGCAGTGGATCACTCGCGAGTACCTCGCCCGCCGCGGCGGTGCTCGTTTCAGCAGGCACAACATGAAACCCTCACGCTGTCCCCTTCTGGGATACACCCCCGGAAAACTGGTCATTGAAGGCAGTACCATCCCCCCCTGGTTCTTTGAAGTCGACCAGCAGCCCGATGTCGGGCCGGCCGCTTATGATCGTGGCGCGGAAATCCTCGAGGAATTCTTCCATCGAGAACTGCAGCAGTTCCTTGTCCCCGACCTGCTGCCCACCGGCCGCAAGATCATTGAATGCTGTCTGTCCGGAGGAACTTCCGCCGATTATGAGTCGCTGCTGGAACTGCCGACATTCGAGCAGGAAGGAGACTGAGGCGAATGGAAGGCTATGACTGGACCTTCAATCGCGGCCGAAAACCGGCCTTCGACCTCGTGCCAGCCCAGTACCGCCTGCGACTGTTCGATGTCGATTACGTCCATCTGCGCGGGTTGCAGTCGGGCGATCTGTTCGTGACCAGATCGGGCTGGCCGCTCGTGGAGTGCCTGGTGCCCAACCGCTGGTTTGTCGGCCAGCGTTTCAGTCGCGTAGGCCGCGCCTTGGCCGGAGCGACCGGCGCGGTCTATCGAGTCCCGGTCGAACATCCGCGCAACCGAGGATTGGCGCTGGTGGTCAAGTTCTGCCGTTTTGGTCAGGACACGCTTGTCACGAGCATCGACCCGTCGGTGGTGGCGGATTCGGCGCTTCGGCGGCACCTCGCGGGAGCGGAGTTCCTGTCGCCCTTCGAGGAATTCGGCAACCTCATGCAACTCCGTTGTGCGGCGGGGCGCTCGGTTCGCACCAAGCGCCCGCTGGCGATCTACTCCCCGGCGACGCGCCATCTCGATTGGGAACTTGGACGCAAGCCGTCTCTGCGTCAGGTTCACAGCGACCGCTTGCTGGAGAGCCAAGCCCATCTGCCATCTCACCAACGCCTTGACTACAGTTGGGAACGCATCTATGTGCTGCTCTATCACTGGATTGACGGAATGGACGCCGTGCAGGCCGCGCATCAAGGACTGTTGAGCCCGCCAATGGTCCAAGCCATCACGGCGACGGCGCGCGACAGGTTGCTTGAGGCGGGTTGGGTCGTGCTGGACCACAAGCCGCGCCACATCATCGTCCGGCCATCCGGAAACGGCGCGGGCGTCCTGACTCGCCACGGAGAAGTCGTCTGGGCCCTCGTGGATTACGAACTTCTGCTGCCGTCAGGGGCGCGTTCGTCGCCTCAGGCGAAGGTGTCATCGCCGGTCCGCGTCTGATACGCAACGCCCGCTCGCACATTCCAAGGGCTGTGTCTCGTCGATTTCTCGAACGTCCCGCCAAAGGGCCTCTCAGGGCCGCCGCGCCCGCAGATCCGGCAACTCCTCGCTTAGCGGAGCCGTCCCGGCGAACATCTTCGCCGCCGCGCCGACCAGCTTCAGATAATGATCGCTCGGCAGACCTTCGTAAGTCACAAACTGCGATTCGCCCACCGGTGGCGTGTTCGTGCATTTGTAGATGGCCGTGCCTTCGTCCACCTCATCGAACATCGCCTGATACGCCATGTCGCAACCGGCTTTCCTCGCGGCCGCGTACTGTGCCCAGAGGAACTTGCCGCCCTGGCGCGGAATATCATTCAGCGGCGAGCGAGGATGCATGTTGTGCCAACTGAAGCCGGGGAAAACCACCGGCAGATATTCCTTCTTGCGCTCCTTGCACCAGACCACATCGCCGGCCAGCGTCCTTTCGGCATAGTTCTTTACACCGGCAATGTCGCGATAGCGGCCGACGGTCCACGGCGAAACAATGTCCGCTTTCAGAATCACCTCGTGCAGCAGGGGGTCGTTCAGCGTATCCTGCCTCAAGGTGCGCCAGTAGGTCGGCACGCCCAGCATGACCGTGTTGCCCCCGTATGCTGGGTCATCCTTCAGGAATTTCACAAGTTCCATGCCCTCGGCCAGTGTATACCGCCGCCCATCATTGAAACCCAGGCCCCAGACCGTCACAACCGGCTTGCCGTTGTGATGGAGATAGGCCTTGTCCCTGGTGATCTTCATGCGGTCCACAAGCAGTTTCCAGTCGTCCATTACCCGCTGGATCTGGTTCGCGCCCAGTCCCGAAAGATCGTACATGACCGCATAGGTCCGTCCGTGCAGGTTGGCCCCCTCGCGACAGTGCGAGAGCACCGTATTAAACTGCCGCAAACCCGCACTCCCCGACACTTCCGTGATGAAACGCTGCACAAAAACGCCGTCGATTCCGTATTCCTCCATTTGAAATGCCGCACCACCGTCTTGCGGTTGAAGGCCGAGTAAACCTCCGCGGGCTTGCCGTCCGGAAGGCGAAAAGCCGTCGCATATCGCTCGTCAGGATCCAACTCCGAGACATCCGGCCAGAGGTCGATCTTGCACGATCCCGGCTCGAATCTGCCGCCTCGTCCCGCCCAGTGATACCATCCTCGCCCCAAGCCGTCTCCTTCGGCGGCGTGCCAGCCCTGGTAGCCGGCCATCACCTTGCCCCGCCAGGTCGACCGATCCACACCGGGATTGCTCACGCCGGCATACGGCTTCATGGTCTCCTGAATCACCCGTTCTCGGGTCCACTGGCCGTCCCGGCCTTGCCCTTGAACCGGGCCGGACAGCGTCACCAGCAACATCCACGCGACAACCAGTATCACAGGGGTGTGTTTCATCGTAAGTCCTTACATCTCATCCTTACATCTCAATAGCCAATGTGTTTCAAAGAGCTGTTCGGCAAACGATCAAGGGACCAAAGATTCCGTTTTTTCTTGACTTTGGGACGTTATTCCATTATCTTACATCCAAGCTTGAGGGTTTCGTGTGTCGGTACTTGACCTAATTTGAATTGACGGCCGAAGAACGGGCATATTCCGTTCCCCCGTCGGCGCGCTGTCGCGCACGTATTGGAAGGTAGATGTTGGGCAAGGTCGGGATAACCCGGTTTCTTGGCCATTCCAGCGCTGAAACACTGGAACAACGTCTCCTACTGGCCGCCGCCAGCGTCACCTCCATCCAGCCCATTGGCCCGGCCGACCATCCATTTGATGCCGTCGAAGTCGAGTTCAGCCGTCCCATTGACGGCTCGACTTTCACCAAAGACGACGTTCAACTTACGGCT
>CAYSSA010000072.1:0-2230 GCA_964433485.1 uncultured Tepidisphaeraceae bacterium
CCCATGGTCTTGACGATGCGCCAGCCGCCGAACATGGTGCCCAGGGCGATGGCGGCGTGGCAGGTAAGAATGATCCACCACGCCACGTTGGTGGTGCCGCCGCCGAAAAGATGAAAGCTGTTCAGGAAGTGATTGGGGTCGGACACGGTCCATTGTTTCAGCCCGGCGGTCGAGAGCAGCATGACGATAATGCCCATGGTCTTCTGGGCGTCATTGCCACCGTGGCCGAGCGAGTAGAGTGCGGCCGAAACAAGCTGCAGCTTGCGGAAGAGCTTGTCCACTTTCCAGGGCGTGGCGCGCCGCGCCAGCCATGAGACAACGAGCATGTTGAGCGTGCCCAGGACGAAGCCGATGATCGGGGCCAGCACGATTCCGATCAGGACCAGCATCCAGCCCTGGAGCTTGAGGGCAACCAGCCCCGACTTGAGCACCGCCGCTCCCCCCAGTCCGCCGACAAGGGCGTGGGAGGAACTTGTGGGCAGCCCCAGCCACCAGGTGATCAGGTTCCAGAGGATGGCGCCCAGCAGTCCACCGCACACGACGTAGATGTCGATGAGCTTGTTGTCCACCATGTCGCCGGAGATGGTGCCCGCGACCTTGGTCCCGAATACAAAAGCGGCCAGGAAATTAAAAAACGCGGCCCATATAACCGCCTGCGTGGGGGAAAGGACGCGAGTGGCAACAATGGTGGCTATGGAGTTGGCGGCATCATGGAAACCGTTGAGAAAATCGAAGATCAGGGCGACAAATATGAAGACAACGAGCAACCAGAGCATTCCCGTGGTGACAGACTGGAGGGAAGCATCCGCGATGAATTGCATGGGGCGCATGGGTGGGTGTCGGCAGCGATGATATCAGCCGTTCTTCAGTACGATGCGCTCGAGGGTGTTGCCCACGTCCTCGCAGCCGTCGATGGCGTTCTCGATGTAGTCGTAGAGTTCCTTCCACTTCAGGACATCGAGCGCGCTGAACTGTCCGCCGAACAACTCGGACATCGCGGCGTGATGGTTGTCGTCGCCGATGCTCTCCTGATGGTGTATCTCGATCAGGCACTCGCTGAGGTCGGCCAGCTTGTGCGTGCGCCGCAGCATGCCAATGGCCTTGGCGAGGGTGGCAGTGGCGGCCACGAGCACCTCGGCCTGCTTCGTGAAGGAAGCCGGAATGCTGGTGATGTGGAACAGCGGAATGCGCTTCACGAGGGCGTCAACGGCGTCGACGATGTCGTCCATTTCGTTGACCAGAGTGTGAATGTCCTCGCGGTCAAACGGCGTGATGAATGTCCGGTCGAGCCGGTCCAGCGTCTGGTGCGCCAGGTCGTCCGCTTCGTGCTCGGCCTTGCGGATCAACTCGATTGAACCGTCGATTCGCGGAAACTCATTCGACAGTCGATGCAACTGCCTGGCGGAATCGACGATGTGTTTGGCGATACCCTCAAAAAGGTCAAAGAAGACGGTGTCGCGCGGAAGCAGATTGAACATGAGCCGGATTCTCCACAACGCCAAAGGTCATTAAGGTGACGTTAAAAACAGATTTTAGATGCGCAAAGGCCGAACGCAATGCTTTCGGCTCTGGCGAGCCGCCTAAAACACAATCTTAATGCAATCTTAGCGTCTGACCTCTGGCGGCTTTGGCGGACGGCGCGGCGAACCGGTGGGATCGAGGCCCGGTGACAGAACAAAACGAAGGCACAAGGCCAAAGAATGACCGGCGCGAGGCGGCGAAAATCCGTTCCCGCGCCAGGGGATGCTCCGAAGTCATCGAACTTCAGAGCCCATCGCGGGTACTCTGTTTCCGCTGACTATGTTCGAAAGGGTGCTGCGGCTATTTCCGCGGCGCACACCATTTCACGGCGTTGGCCATTATCTTCCTAACATTGGCGTCGGCGAAAACGGCGTCGGTTTCGTGACCGGCCTGGAAATAAAACATGTTGCCTTTACCGACCTTCCACGCAAACCCAACCTGCGACATTTCGGTCTTGCCGTCTTTCATGGTTGCCAGACCCTCGAAGATGATTGAATCGGGCTTGGGCACGGCGTAGGGGTCGCTGTAGCGCTCGTGGTGATCGATGGTGAATTCCGTGATTCCTTCGGCGATGGGGTGCTTTGCGTCTTTTACCGAGATCTTGAGCGTGACGGAATCGCCGAGATACGCGCCCCAGGAGCATCGCGTGCCCATGATGCGGATGTTCGGCTTGGCAAAGTGCGACGAGTGGAGGGAGATGAATCCCATT
>CAYSSA010000072.1:2265-14589 GCA_964433485.1 uncultured Tepidisphaeraceae bacterium
CCCACAAGGGCGTCCTTCACTTCGCCGTGCTTCTTGTGACCCCACCAGATCAACACATCCGTCCTGGCCAGAAGTTCATCGGTGATGCCTTGCTCGGGATCGGCGATGCCGGCTTTGATGATGTTCCATCCCTGGAGATCCTTCTTAAGACCGGCGACAATGGCGCCGTTGATGTCCTCGGGATAGATGTTTTTGGGGGCGGTCCCTTCGGACCAGACGACCACCGTGCGCGAATCGCCCGCCCGCACGGGCAGTGCCCCAAACACACCGGCCGCGCCGGCGGCGGCTGAAAGGGCCAGGAATTGACGTCGAGAACTGTTTGAAATCATGCTCTGCTCCAGTTTTGTTTGAAGAAAGAGAGAAGATGCCGTGTTGATCGGTCCTCGGTGATCACTGATCGAAGAAGTTGCGTCACCGATCACCGATGACTGATCCGTGATTGCCTGTTACGCCGGCTTGGGTTCGTCGATCGAGAACTTGCCGGGTATCGGCACCGGATAAATGCCCTTCTCGTCCGGCTTGACCGGCGGCTCCATTGTCCAGGTGCATTCCTCCGGCTTGGGCGGGAAGTAGTAGCCGGACTTGTTCACCTGCTCCCAGGTGATCTCCTTGCCGGTGTAGCAGGAGAGCTGGCCCATGATGGCCACCATGGTGGACATCGCCATGTAACTGCCGCTGTTGACGGGCTTGCCATCGCGGATTGCCTGGAACAGGGCCTTTTGTTCCAGAACATAGGGGCTTTCCGATTTGCCGGAGAACTTCCATGCCTTCTCGCCGGTGATCCGTCCGGACATGGGATAGGCCACGCCCTTCGATCCGAGAATGATCGAGGAGTATTCATTATAGCAGTTGGGCTGAGTGCGGCAGAAGGCATAGAGTCGAACGCCGCTGGCGTACTGATACACGACCGAATGATGGTCGAAGACATCGCCGTAGACATGCGGCAGATCGAACGTGGACGACCGTCCCGCCAGTCCGTGGCATTTCACCGGCGGAGTCTCCTTCAGCGCCCAGGTGGCGCGGTCCAGGTTATGCACCAGCGACTGGGTCACATCGTCGCCGCAAAGCCAGCGGAATCGGTATTGCGTGGAGTATTGCCAGGGAAGTTCTTCAAGCTCCGGTGGCCGATGCGTCACCACGCCATAGGGCGGACGGATGAAGTTCTCCTCGATGGAGATGATCTCACCAATCTGCCCATCAAGCACGCGCTGGATGCATTCTCGCATCTCAGGAGCATGACGCGAGTGCAGTCCGGACATGACCGATAGCTTCTTCTGGGCCGCCAGCTCAGCGGCTTCGCGGACAACCCTGATGCCGTAGGGATCGATGGCGTGGGGTTTCTCAACGAACACATGCTTGCCGGCTTCGATCGCGGCCTTCATGTACATGGGATGGAACTTGGCCGCGCAGGCGATCAGCACCACATCGCAGGACTCGATGACCTTCTTGTAGCCGTCGATGCCGGAGAACATGTTGTCCGGCTTGACGTCCACCTGGCCGGGCAATTGCTTCTTGAGCACCTCATGCCTGCTTTTGACTCGATCGGCGAACAGGTCGGTCATGGCCGTAAGCTTCGTGCCGGAATCAGCCGTCATGGCATCGTGGGCCGCTCCGGTGCAGCGCCCGCCGCAGCCGATCATGCCGAAGCGGATGGTGTCCGACCCGGCCGCGTGGGCCGACCGGGCGACGGACAGCGCCGCGATGGCGGAGGCCGATGTCTTGACAAAACCCCGACGCGAAAGGCGAGACGATGGCATGGAAGCTCCTTGAATTAGAATATCGGCGTTCAGTTCCTGTTACACCGCAATTGCCTTGGGCGTTGTTGTCACAACATTCGGGGACTAGCGCCGGGGGACGAGATTCCGGCTCGCGGGATCGATTCCAATTTGCGTCCATCTTTGGAACCCACCGACAATTATCTTGCCGAAGGATTGAGTCGCGGGATAATCGGCCCTTGGCAAAGGAGAAGCCAGTGACCAACTACTACGTCGCCGTGGGAAATGATCGTCGCGGACCCTTCACGATTGAACAGCTTCAAGCTCAGGGCATTGGTCCCGAATCGCTTGTGTGGGCCGAGGGCATGGCCGAGTGGCAGCCGGCATCGCGTGTGCCGGCCCTGTCGGCGATTCTTTCCGTCCCTCCGGGGCCGACATTCCCGCCGTCGCCATCGATGCCGTTCTCGCCCCCGCCCGCAGGTGGATTCCTCTACAGCCGCACGGAGGTCAACAGCAAGAAGGTCATGGCGGGCGTTCTGGGCATTCTCTTTGGCGGACTGGGCGTACATAAATTCGTGCTGGGGTTCGCTGGCGCCGGCGCGATCATGCTCTGCGTCAGTCTCGCAACCTGCGGCTTTGGGGCCATGGTCATGGGCCCGATCGGATTGATCGAAGGCATCATCTACCTCACCAAGAGTGACGAGGAGTTCTACCAGTTGTACATGGTCGAAAAAAAGCAGTGGTTCTGATCGGAGTCGCGTTTCCACGAACCGTAAATCGAATGAATCAAAGGACTTATGGTTACCCGGAAACGCCGTTTGGTTCTGGCCCCGTTCCGGATTGGGCTGTCATGCCGCCATCCGCGACGCCTCGATCAAGCGGGCGAGGGTCGCGCGGGCGGCGCCGGAATCAACAGCGCTCGCGGCTGCGGCCAGCCCCGCCGGCAGGCTCAGGCTGTGTTCGGCAATGACCAGTCCGGCCGCGGCATTCAACAGGGCGATGTCTCTCATGGGCGAACGTTCGCCGGCAAGAACGCGGCGCAGGGCGTCGGCCGCCTCCTCCACGCTGTTGACCCGCAGGTCTTCCCGTCGCGCCGTCGGCAGCCCAAGCGTCGCGGGATCAAGCTGCCAGGTACGCACATGGCCTTCTCGCAGTTCGCTGATTTGTGTCGGGCCGATGGTCGAGAGCTCATCCAGGCCGTCCAGGGCGTGAACGACCCAGGCGCGAGTGCTACCGAGTTGGTGCAGCACTCCGGCCAGACGGGCGGTGAGTTCGGGACGAAAGACACCCAGTAACTGGTGCCTGGCCCGGCCGGGATTGGTGAGCGGGCCAAGCAGGTTGAAGATGGTTGGAATGCCGAGCGACGTGCGCGCCGGCGCCACATGCTTCATGGCCGGGTGGTGATTGCGGGCGAACGCGAAACAGATGCCGGCCTTCTCCACGCAGTTTTGCAGTTGCGGGACGGTCAGATCCAGGCGCAATCCGAGCATTTCCAGAACGTCGGCCGATCCCGACTTTCCGCTGGCCGAGCGATTGCCATGCTTGACGACGCGGACACCAGCGGCGGCGACAATGATTGCTGCGGCGGTGGAGATGTTGAACGTTCCTTTGACGTCGCCTCCGGTGCCGCAGGTGTCCAACACCGGCGTGGAAAGATCCACCGGAATCGGCACAGCCTTCTCACGCATCACCGATGCGGCGGCGGCCAGCTCGTCCACCGTTGCACCTTTGGCTGCCAGACCCACGAGCAATCCGCCCACCTGGGCTTCCGATGCCTGGCCGGACATGATGAGATTAAAGGCGAAAGCGGCCTCATCTCGCGTGAGGTCTGCGCAGGCGCTAAGCTTGAGGAGAATGTCTCGCAGGTTCAGTGAATCCATGGTGATTTCTATTCCAGAATGCTCGCCCCGGCCGCCGCGCCGGTCACGAAAGCCGCGGGTTTGCGGTTGAATTTATCGCTGTAGGCCGCCGTCACGGTGTCAATGACCGCTTCCACGGCCCGAGGCTGCACCAGCGCCACGATGCATCCTCCAAATCCGCCGCCGGTCATGCGGGCGCCGTAGACCCCCTTGACCTTCATCGTCTCTTCAACCAGAAAATCCAGTTCGACGCAACTCACCTGATAGTCCCGCCGCAGTGATTCGTGGGACTGGAGCATGAGGCGGCCGGCCTGGTCATACTGCTTTTTCCCCAGCAGGTCGGCGGCTTCCATGGTGCGCTGGTTCTCGCTGACCACATGGCGGCAGCGCGGATAAACCACATCGCCGAGCAACGACCTGCTCTCATCCACCTGGTCGATGTTGACGTCGCGCAGGGCCCGTATTTTTTCGCCATAGCGCGACCTCAGCTTCGTTACGCCTTCGCCGCACTGGCGACGGCGATCGGCGTATTCACTGCCGGTCAATTCGTGCTTGACTTCGCTGTTGATAATCACCACGCGCACATCGTGTGAATCAATGGGGAAGAATGACTTGGACAGGTCTCTGCAATCCAGCAACATCGCGTGCCCGGCCCTTGAACTGATTACTGCGGTCTGATCCATAATCCCGCAGGGCATGCCGGCGTAGTTGTGTTCGGCCCATTGGCAAATACCCGCCAGTCGCTGCATGTCGATGTCCAGTCCACCCACGACCAGGAAGCAGCAGGCGGTCGCGACCTCAATAGCGGCCGAAGACGACAGCCCCCCACCCATCGGCAGCGTGTTGATCAGCAGGGCGTCGAATCCGCTGAGCGGAATCCCCGCGTTGCGCAACCCCGCCGTTACGCCTCGACAGTAGTTGGCCCATTTCGGGGTTCCCGGCTCGATCTTGCCCTCGAGATTCCATTCAGCGAATAGATCCGGAAACAGCGTGCTGGCGAACCGGACGACTCCATCCTCTCGCGGCCGACAGACCACCCAGACCTGAGGCTCGATGGCCATGGGAAAGACGAATCCGTCATTGTAGTCAGTATGTTCACCGATGAGGTTGACCCGCCCCGGAGCGCGCGCCACATGCAGGTTGTCAGACTGTTGAAAGACGCGGACGAATTCCGCCTTGGCCGCGTCGGGCGTTATCTGCTTGTCCATGGCGAACAAGGTTAGTCGGCGGATCGGTACGGTCAACACCCGCTCAGGGCGATCCACAAAGGGCGCTTGAGGCGTCGCATCGGCGGCAAGAGCAACGTGGCCGGGCTATCACTTGCCGGCGGTTGCCGAGGGGCGCGTGGCGGCTTTGATGGCCATCGCCGCCTCGTAGACCTTCTTCTGGTCCTTGTAAGCGCGTTGGAACGCCAGGTAACGATCCCGAGGCTCCTTGGGCCAGCGGTTGATGCGGATGCGCTCGTAGGAATCATCACGACGGATGCCCAGCGACTCTCCCGGCGGACTGGCCGGCTTGGGCTTCTTGCCGACTTTGGGAGCCCGGTCCAATGGGCTGGTCGGTTTCTCCAACTTGGGTACATCCGGCAGAATTGACGCGGGATGATCCTCCCTGGCTTTCTTCTCGATCAACTCATTCAGATAGCCGATTTTGGCCTCGGGAGTCGGCAGCGCGGCCCATTTCTCCGATCGCTTGATCTGCTGCCAGTACCAAGCTTCCTGCCGGGCGTTTCGGTACTCATCCTCGCTGATCTTGCCATTGGTGTAGGCCGCCTGAAGGTCGTGCGTTGCTTCACGTTCCGACAATACCTTCATGTAGGGTTCCTGTCGTTCCAGCGGCAGGGACAGGAACGTCTCCGTGGTCACGAACCGAGCGAGAGTCGCCGTGTCGGCGTTCAATCTGGCCAGCGGTGGTTTGCGAAACGTGTAATAACCGATCATCGCGATTGCGACGATTCCCGCTGCCGCCGCCCCGGCCAGTCCGAGCACCCTCAGGTGCTTTCGATGCTCCTGTGCCTTGGCATTGGCGGCGGCGATCGCCTGTCTGGTCTTCTCTGATGCTTCCATGGTGCGGTCTCCAGAGTGGCCGGTTCGACCGAACATCGGGAGGCAACCGGCCTCGGTGTATCATTTTTCAGCGCCGCCCCTGAGGTTCATTCGATCGACGGCGGATCGTCATCCTGCCCTGATCCGGAGAACATCCGGTTGGTGGCGCCGGGAGCACTGGCGGGAATACTCCCGTCGGCGTTGACCACATACCCCAACTCCTGCACCGTCAGTGTCTCCACATGGCCGTCGCAGAACGCCACATTCAACTTGCCGTCATGTCGGGCATCGGGACCGGATCGGTGAATCGGCTCGCGGTGCTTGGGGTCCGCATAGTCTGACTTGGCGGTCAGACGCGGCGGATCCACGCACCATCCCTTGTTGCCCACCGCATATTCATCCTTGATGCCGTCGGGGTAGTAGGCTGTTCGTTTTGCAGTCGGTTTCCCCGCGGCCGTCCCAAGGCTGTCCATGGCCAGCACCGTCTGGGCCGCCTTGATTCCACCGACCTTCACAGGGAAGTTGATCCATTCGCCGTTGGGCTTGCGACGGGCGTTGCCCAGAAACTGGTAGTTGTACCCATAACAATAATTCCGGCTGTTGTTGCGCTCCGGCACTGTCGGACACAGGAACAGCGGGTTCTCCACTAACCAAGAGTCGTCCTGGTTGACATTGAATTTTTTGGTGGGGTATTTCTTCACGGCGGCGCCGAGCAGTTCGTACCAGCGCGGGCGGTACTGGTCGCCATCTCCAAGAAAGTAAACGCTCTTGCTGGCCCAATCGATCGGCAAGCGACCGGGGGCGCTCAGTCCCCGGTGGTCGTTGGCATAGATACTCCATCCCTGCGCCAATGTCCGCAGATTGGTTGCGCACTGAGTCCTGGCGGCCTGCCGACGGACCTTTCCCAGTACCGGCATGAGAATTGCCATCAGAATGGCAATGATTCCAATGACTACGAGCATCTCGACAAGAGTAAAGCCACGCCGCATGTCACACCCGTCTGTACAAAACGCCCTGGCAATCCTTGAATATAAACGGTGTATGAGCAGAATGCTAGGAAGATATTCAGAAACCGGATGATTGAATAATGGCACAGCGCTGGATTGTCGTGATTATCGGTCTGTTGGTTCTGGCTGGCGTTGCCGCCGGGAGCTGGTGGCTCTGGCCGGCTTCTCCGGCGCCCAAACCCGTCTCTCAGGAAATCAGACAGGTCGGGACGATGCTGGCGGTGGAGATCGCCGAAAGCTCCGGTCTTGTCGAGAGCAGAATCCGCCCCGGTGTTTATTGGACGCACAACGACCATGGCAGCCGCTCGGCCTTGTTCGCCATCACCCGAAACGGCGACAGCGTCAATCGGTTCCTGCTTGATGTTCCCAATAACGACATGGAAGACATTGCCATGGATGAGGAAGGGAGACTCTATCTGGGTGACATCGGGGACAATGATCGCGAACGGGATCTGTATTATGTTTACCGGTTCTCCGAGCCCGATCCTCGCGGACCCTCCGCCAAGGTGCCGTTGGCCAGCGAACGCCGATGGCAATTGCGATGTCCGAAGGAATCTCTGAACTTTGAGGCTCTGTTCGTCTGGAAGGGATTCGGCTACCTGATCGCCAAGAACTCCAAGCAACAGCAGGCCGGGCTATATCGGTTTCCACTCGATGCGCCTGATGAGCCTCGCAAGCTCGAGGGGCTTGGAAAACTGGGGATACGTGAGCCGGTGACGGCCGCCGATATCCGGCGGGATGGCCGGTTGCTGGCGGTTCTGACCTACGCCGGGGTTTATGTTTACCGCATCGACGGCGAGATCGACCGGGTTCGCACGGCCGAGCCCCTGTTCGTGCCGATCCGCGGGCAGCGAATTGAGGCGTGTTGCTTCACCACCGGCGGCATTCTCATCACCGCCGAGACGCGCGAAATATTCTTCTGCCCGGTTACGGCTTACGCGAGATTGGCCGAGGACGCCGCGCCGGTCACTCAGCCGACAACGCGACGGCGCAAGTGATACGAGTCGTCCGCGGCGGGTGTGTGGCGCGTCCGGCGTGCATCGAGCGGGAATATCCATTATTCTTCGGCCCAACCAACCAAGATGGGAGTGTCCGCATGCCCTACCAGCCGCTGCTTGACCTTCGCCAGACCGAACGTGCGATTCGATTCGTCAAGGAGTACTTCCAGACCCATCTCGGAGAGGCGCTGAACCTGCTTCGAGTCAGCGCGCCGCTGTTCGTGCTTGCCGATACCGGCATCAATGACAACCTCAACGGCATCGAACGCCCCGTGTCGTTCCCCATCAAGGATCTCAACGAGCAACGCGCGGAAATCGTGCAGTCGCTGGCCAAGTGGAAGCGGATGGCGTTGGCCGACTACGGATTCGCGCCGGGCGAGGGCATCTACACCGACATGAACGCGCTTCGCCCGGACGAGACTCTCGACTCGATGCATTCGGTGTACGTGGACCAGTGGGACTGGGAACGGGTCATTACGGCAGGGGACCGGAACCTGGATTTCCTGTACTGGGTGGTGCGTCGTATCTATGACGTTATCCGCCGCACGGAGCTGCGGGTGGCGGAACTGCATCCGTCAATCAGGCCGTCCTTGCCGGAGCAGATCGAGTTCGTTCACACCGAGGAATTGGAAAAGCGGTTCCCGGAGCTGACCCCTCGCCAGCGAGAGGACCGCATCTGCAAGGAGCATGGCGCGGTGTTCGTCATCGGGATTGGTCATCCCCTTTCGGATGGCAAGCCCCACGACGGCCGCGCGCCCGATTACGACGACTGGTGGACGCCGACGCCGCGCGGCCGCGGACTCAACGGCGACATCGTGGTCTGGAATGAAACGCTGGGCCGCTCCTTCGAGCTGTCTTCGATGGGCATTCGTGTGGACATCGAGTCGCTCAAGCAACAACTGGCGATGCGAGGCGCCCAGGAACGCGCGAAACTGCTCTTCCATCAACGCCTGCTCAATGGGGAACTCCCGCTCTCGATCGGCGGTGGCATCGGACAGTCTCGCCTGTGCATGTTCTTCCTGCGAAAGCTCCACGTCGGCGAGGTGCAATGCGGCATCTGGCCGGAGCCTATGCGGAAGCAGTGCCGCGAGTTGGGCATACCCCTGCTGTGAAGTCCGGAGGGTTCCGCCCGTCGTTATCGAGCGGCGGCGGCCTCGGGTTGACCATACGCCGCCCACAAAACCGCGTTCTTCAGCAAGAGTTGCGCATAGTCCGGCGCATAGCCCAGGATGGGATAGGTGCTGGTGCCCAGAAGCCCCGTGCTGAGGTCCAGCGGGCAAAGAATGACCGTGCCCTTGCCATATCGCAGATGTTGCAGCGGAGGGATGTTCTGCCCCAGAGCCTGTACGGTGTACGGCCGGTGTCGGGGAACTGCGATATCGGCCATGCCGGGCGCGGCGCGCCGCAGCACTGGATGCGATGCCGGAAGCGGCTGGACTTTGGTGTTGGGGAACGCCCGTGGAAGAACCGCGAGGATGGATTCGGTGAATGCCGCCGATCCGCCGCAGGCATCGATGAACAACACGCCCCCGGCGTTCACGTAGTCGCGCAGCCGCCCGACAGCCTTGTCGTCCAGCGCCACGGCCGCGGCGCCGGTCAGGTGCGCCAGCGGCTTGCCGGCAAATGAAAGCTCCGCGATATCCACCGGCGGCGCTTCGAGCTTCCAGCCCGTCTGCCGGAGAAAATAAGTGCCGAATCGGACGAACGAATAGGGCTCGGGGTCCCAACCGCCGGAATAGCGCAGCCGCGCGATTTCCATCGTGTGGCGGGGCTTGCCCAGCGGCTCAGACAGCAGCGGGGAAGCCAGGCGATTGCGCAGATCGGGCTTGCCGGCCGCGTAGACGAAGATATTCATTCCCAACTCGAAATGTTCCCGTTGCACCGCATCGCGCAGTTGCCATGCGGCGGCGATGTCGGTTGGCGAGTGCAACCACAGCACCCGCGAGCCATTGCCCATCATCTGCAATTCCGGCCGAAGCTTCAGCGGAAACTGCAGCGTGTACAACGGGTGGTTCTGGGGAATGCGGCCCCAAGTCAGATGGGGAAAACACCGGCGACCGAGGGACATGACCGCCGAAGTGAACCCCGCCGCGTTGGCGTCGGCATGAGTAAAAATCAGCCCGCCGGCCTCGGCGAATGCACGGAGTTTTGCGACGTCGGCATCGTTCACCTTGGGTGGCAGATGCCCGGCGACATACAGAACCGGCGAGTCGAACCAGTCGGTCCAGTTGCGGGTGATCGGAACGATCTGCCAGTTCAACTGCCGTTCGAGCTGTATGGAAGCGAAGCCCGTCAGATGGGCCGTGTCGCGAGCGCGGTTGCACCACGCTCCATCGTATCGCAGCTTGTTGAAAAGCACCGGATGCCGCGCGGTTGCCAGAAAGAGCAATGTGTATGCGGTCTCGATGATTGCCTCGTTGCCCGAACTCTTCTGGCTCCAGGCGCCGTCGGGCGATTGCTCCTCAATCACACGCGCTGCCAGGGTGGCGTACCAGTCGTGCAGACCAAAATACTTCATCCCGGACAGCTGCCCCACGCGTGCCAGGTTGAACAGGTTGTATCCCTGGTAGCGCGTTACGCCGGCGGTCGGTCGCACCACGTTGTCTTCGGCGTCCAGCCAGGCGAGTCCCGCCGCCAGTCCCGCCACATACGGCAAGCGTCCGGTGGAGCGACCCAGAACCGGTGCGTCCAGCAGATCGTGGGTGTGCAGCAGCGAAGCGATTCCGGCCGTGCTCATGGCGAACGACGCCGACTTCCGCCCATCGTCATAGCCCCACTGTCCCGTGGGGTGTTGCGAGGTCAGGAAGTGCTTCTCGACCGCCTCCCAGAAAGCGATGGGAATGTCCACGCCGGCGGCGGCGGCGCCGGCCAGCGCCATCACCGCAACCTGAGTGTTCGAGTTGTCCCAGGACTGCGTGGTCGCCCGAGTGTCCATCAGCGTCTGCTTCAGATCCTGAAACTGGTTTCCGTTTCGAAAGGCGTTCAGCGGCACCCGACCGCCGGCGCCCGGAACCGTGGGCACCAGGTTCTCTCCATTGTGCATCAGCACGCGCGGCCTCTCCGATGGCTCGCCGACGTAGTACAGGCTTCCCGGCTCGGCCGCCGGCGCTCCCAGGAACGGCCGGTCTTTTCCCAGTCGGTCCAGGTCAGCCCTGGTCACCTTGTCATTGTAGGTGAAGGCTCCGTCCACTTGCGCCTTCAGAAGCCAGGCCGCATCGGCGGCAATCGCACTGCGGTCTTCCGGCCGGTTGTAAACCGTCAACGCCGCCAGCCGATACGCCCTGGCATAGGTCACCGGCGCATCCTGGCGCACGCTGTCCAGCAACATCAGGTGGTCCTTCATGCGCTCGATCATTCCCCGCATCAACGGGTGCTTCGGGTTAAGGCGCTGATCCCCCGTCGCCTGGCCGGCTTTCAGCAGCGCGAAGACCACCAGCGCATTGGTGCCTTCAGCATAGGTCTTTGAAGGCGGATTGACCAACTGTGTCTCGTCGCCCTTCATATTGGCCAGCAGAAACCGCGTCCCGCGTTCAATGGCCTGTCCCACGGCCGCGTCCAGCGTATCGGCCGGTGAAGCCGCCATGGGCAACGGCTCGGGAAGTGGCTTGGTCGCGATTGCCGGCCGTGTCGTCGCCGCAATGGTCGAGGGACGGGTGGCAGGCAGCAGATCGGCAATCATGTCTCTAATGGCAACCGGAGCAGGTGGGACGGGTCGGCTTGCCGGAGCCACCGCCCACGGCGCGACAATCGTCGGCGGCTCGGCGGCGGGCGCCGTCGCCGCCACGGGTTTGGCGGCCGCGAGCGCCAACTTGCGGCTCTCGATCAGTTCGTTCTCCTGTCGCATCAGCAGGATCGCATACACGCGCATCTGATCCTGCTTGGCTCGCTCCAGCAAGTCCCAAAGACCCGTATCGGCCACGCGCATCCCGGCCACCGCCCGCTCAATCTCACGATAGCTCTCGTGCGCCTCGTCCAGACGCCCCTCTATCGCCAGTTGTTCGGCCCGGCCCTTCAATTCGACGAGCCGCGCGGCCAGCGGATCGATCACGCTCTGGACGGACGATCGGCCGACGCTCGGCGCCGGACGATGCCGCGCCAGCAGCATGGCAGTTGCCATCAATGCAAGGGCCGCCGCGGTTCCCATCGGGAAAAACCACCGGCGCATGCCGGCCAAAGCATCCTTCTTCATAGCAGACTCCTTCCCGGACATCGCCGGCCAAGGCGCGCATCTCCCGCCCGCGTCACGGAGCGCCGTCCACTGCCCAGAGAATCACATTCTTCACCAATCCCTGCGCGTAGGCGGGCTTGTAACCGAGGATGCCCCAGGCGTTGGTCCCAAGCAGACCGTAGGTCGTGTCCACCGGACTGAAAATCACCCGCCCGTTGCCCGCGGCAAGCAGTTCCACCCGGCCGTCCGAGCGCCCAAGCTTATGTTCCGCGTAGGGCCTCAGTTGCGGCTTGGTCAGATTGTCCATGCCCTCGCCGGCGCCGGCGAGCAGCGGGTGGGCATCGCTCAACACAGTGCGCGTCTTGCCCGGAAATGCCACGGCCAGCAGCGAGGAGTGGACGCTGGTGGAGAACAAACCCGACCCGCCGGCCGCGTCGATGTACAGCGTGCCTCCGTCCTCGACGTATTTGCGGACGGCCTCGACCTGCCCGGTCGAGGGCGTGAAGGGAGCCGTTCCGGTCATCAGGGCGAT
>CAYSSA010000072.1:14602-14928 GCA_964433485.1 uncultured Tepidisphaeraceae bacterium
CAGCGAGCGGCCCGCAGGTCTTCAAGGTCCACCACTTCTCGCCGCAGTCCATATCCGGTCTGATACTGAAAGATCGAGGCAAAGCGCTCGAGCGCTCCCGGCTCGGGGTTCCAGTTGCCTCCGTATCGGACATGCGCGACGACAATGTTGTACCTGGCGGGATTCACCGGCGCGGGCACCACCGTCGAGGTCAGGCGATTCCGCAGGTCGGATTTCCCGGCGGCGTGGATGAACAGATTTGCGCCAAACTCGAAGGCTCCCGGCCGAGTCTTTTCCGCGCGCAGTTGCCACCACTGCGAGATATCGTCCGGCGAATGCACGATCAG
>CAYSSA010000072.1:14943-17444 GCA_964433485.1 uncultured Tepidisphaeraceae bacterium
GGAGCCTGGGCTTGACCGCAATCGGGAAGTTGACGCTGAAAACCTCATGATCCGACGGCACGTCAGTCCACTCGTAGTCGGGCGTCAGTTTACGCGCAAGCTCCAGTACGAACTGGTTGAACGCCGGGCTGGCGCCGTCGGCGTGGGTAAACAGCACTCCGCCCGAATTGATGTATCGCCGCAACTTGACGTAATCCTGTTCCTGCAGCGGCACGGGATTGTGCGAGGCCAGATACAGGATCGGCGAATCCGTCCAGTCCGTCCAGTCGCGCGACAGCGGCACCACCTGCCAGTTCAACGGGCGCTCTAGCTGAGCGGAGACGTAGCGCGCCAGATTGGCCGCGTCACGCGGACGATTCGCCCAGTACCCGTCAAAACGAAGCTTGTTCATGAGAATCGGATGCCTGCCGCGGGCGAGGAACAACAGACAATACGCGGTCTGCACCGCGCTTTGTTCACCGCCTCCCATGAAGCCGCCGCCACCCCATCCGCCACGCAAGCCCTGGGAGCGAATAATGCGCTCGGCCAGTTCGCGATACCAGTCGTGCGAGCCGAAATACTTGAAGCCGGAGGCAAGGCCGACCCGCTCGATTCCGTACAGCGTGTAACCGTCCAGACCCCCGCTTAGAACGTTGTTGCCGGTCTCCAGCCAGGCCATTCCCCTGGCAAGCGCCGGTGAAAACGGTTCCCGACCCACCGTTGAACCGAAGGACGGCGCCTCAAGATAATCGTGCGTGACGAATAGCGACGCGATTCCCGCAACCGTCATCGACAGTCGCCCGGCGCGGGTGTGGCCCTCCACGTAGCCCCATTGGCCGTCGGCGCATTGATTCGACGTCCAGTGATCCCGCACGCCCGACCAGTAGGATGACGGCGCCTCAACCCCGACCTCCGCGCCGGACCATACGCCCAGCAGGCCGTACTGGGAGTTGGAATTGTCCCACGAACTGCGATCCTGTGAGCGGCTGTAGGTGTACGCGCCTCGTCGCTGATTGGTCTTGAGCCACTCCACATCGTTCCGAAGCTGCTGGCGGTCTTCCGGGCGGTTGTAAAGCGCCAGGGCTGTGGCGCGGATGCCGCGAGTGTAGGTCTCCGGGCCCCCATTCACTGGCATGTCGCGCATCGCCGAAAGCACATCCTTCATGAACTTGGCTCGCACGTTGAGCCGCTCGTCGGCAATCGCCTGTCCGGCCTGCAACAGGGCGTAAACGCACAACGCATTGACCCCCATCGAATGCGTGTCGTTCGGTCGGGTGCCCCGGATCATGTTCCCGTTCATCTGCCCCAGCAGGTTGTTCACCGCCTGCTCGATCGCCCTGCCGATCTCCTCATCGCTCAGACCGATCTGCGGAATCCTGGTGGCTTGAATCGGCGGGCGCGCCGGCAACAGCATCCGCGGTGTCGGCGCCGGCTCAGGCTCCGCCCGGACCACCGGCTGTGTTGTCGGCAACGGCGTGGGCGGGAGGGGGCTGATCGCAACGGTCGCGGGTTGACTCGCCGGCGGCGGATCGAGCGACACCGCCTCCGGTTGAGCGGCAGGCGCGGCGGGCCGGGTCGCCGGTGGCGGCACGGTCGCCGCCTGGCGCATCGCTTCGCGGTGCAGCAGTTGCTCCAGCACCAATCCCTGCGATTGCCGCGCCTCGTACAGCACCGAGAGCAGTTGTGCATCCTCGCGAAGATCATGTTGCGCCGCCGTTTCCTGGAGCAACTGATACTGCCGATGCGCCGCCAGCAGATCGCCGCGGGCCAGATACTCATCAGCCGTGCGCTTGCCTTGAAGTATCTCCGCCCGCACCGCGTCCGACAACAACGGCGGACGATCCTTCAGCAGCCATATCACCGCCAGCGACTGAGCCGCCAGCAGGCAGACCAGTACCGCTGCCAGTGCCGGCCGCTGCCGTCTCGCGGATAGCCGGCTGCCATCGGTCGATGGCGCGGACTCAGGTGCCCCGGGACGAATGGCGACTGGAATACCGTAGACCATGTCGTCCGCTTCCGGTGAGGCATCCACCTCCGCGGACGGCAGAAATATCTCGGGCGGCAGGAACGGAATACGCGTGGATTTGCCACAGGCCGGACACAGAACAAAGTGGCCGCAATCGTCCTGCGTGATGTACAGTGACTTCGCGCAGGCCGGGCAGCGCGTCTTGCGGCTGAGGGGCATTGGCTCCATGCTCATGGCCCGATCCTTCTTTCAGCCAGTCCATACCCGGCGGGGGTTTGCCTATTCTACCAACAATTCTCTTTGACGCAGGCTGATTGCATACATCACCATGATCGATGCGAGGCACTGGGCGCGCCCCCGGCGGCAAAAATTCGGGAACTCACGCCACCGACCGGGTACAACATGCTATCATCCGAACCCAAGACCGGTCTATAGCCCAACGGTCAAACTGGCCATGGCCCACCGCCTCGGACCACTTCTACTCGCCCTCACGCCGATTATCCCGGCCGTCGCGGCGCCGCCGACAAGCCGGCCCTCCGACGAATTCCTGATTCAG
>CAYSSA010000072.1:17462-19684 GCA_964433485.1 uncultured Tepidisphaeraceae bacterium
CGGATTTCCAACGGCGCGAACAGGCCATGCGCGAACTTTGGATCGCCGGCAGCGCCGCCGAGCCGATCCTCCAGGCAGCCGCCCGGCTCGACAATGCCGAGATCTCGGCTCGCGCCAAGGCGCTGATTCAGGATCTTCACTGGGGCATACGGTCAGACCTGCCCGACGCCGCCATCGTCCAGATGCGCAACTACCGCAAGGGCAACTGGACCGAGAAGCAGGCGGCGGTCCAGGCCATTTCCAAGATCGAGTCGCCCCTGGCCATGCTGGCCGTCGCCAGGCTGGCGGCGGCCGAGCCCGTCGCCGACAGACTGCGACGACATTCCCTGTTCGGAGACATGGTCGGTTTCGCCATCGCCGCCAGTGGCCGGCTTGCCGGCACTGGCGGAACCGACGAGCAGATCGAGGACACCATCCAGCTTACGCTCGAAGGCCCCAATGCGGACGATGCCTGCAATGCCTACGCCGCCTGGGCGGCAACCAGTGGTCGCGCTGGTGCGGTCGCCGATCGCCTGAGTCGATTGTCGCAGGATCCCCGCTGGCCGGGCAACGCAATCAAGGCGATGGTGCTTGTCAAGCGCGCCGCCGGTGATCTCGAAGGTGCCCGTCGTCTGGCGGACGAGTTGATCGACGGCGACCGCGCTGCTGCCCTTCTGGTCGAGCAGGGGCGCTGGCGGGAGCTCGCCGACCGGCACGCGACCGGAAATGCGCAACTGGCGATGCCGTCCCTCGCGGCCTTCGCGGCCTCCGTCAATGTCCTTGCCGACAGGCCCGGCTCGGCCGATGCCCTGTCGCGAGCCTTGCTCGATGCGGCTCGGCAGGAAGGACGCTCATCGCTTGCCTGGGCACAATCCTCGCTTGCCGCGGCCACGGTATCCACGCGCGGTGTCCAGGATGCGCTGAGTCTGATCGATGCCCTGACGGATCCCACCGTGCGATTCGAGGTGTCGTATCTGCGGCAGGACTACGGGGCCGCTACCGAGGCCGCCCGCAAGCTGCTGGCGGAACGGTCCCATTCGCCCGAGGAGCGAGCCGCGATTCAATTGACGCTGGCTCGGCTGGCGTTCTTCCTGGGCGATGTTGAGAAAGGGAGGGATCTCCTGGGCCCTCTGCGGTCCGATGCGTTGAACCGCCGTGACAGCAGGCAACTCTATCGACTGGTATCCGTGCTGTCGCAGATGGACCGCCGCGAGGAGGCGTTCGACTTGGCTCGGGAGGCGATGACGCGGATCGCATCTCAGGAGTTCCGTTCGAGCATGATTGATGCGCTTATGGGAGATCGCGCCGATGATGCCCGGTCGCTCCTGACGCTGGTGACCGACTCGCGCGAACCGAACGAGCAACTGGCCGCGGTGGAGAGACTGTTTCAAGCCGGAGCGTCTCCGGAGCAGCTTGAGAGGCTGTCGGTCCGCTCGGCCGGAGCCGGACTCTCCGCCCGCTGCGCGGTCGTCCGGTTGCTCTGGAGCATGTCCCGATTGGAAGAGGCGAGAGGGATGGCGGTGCAGATACAGCGGACACCGGACAGCCGCGGCGCGAGGGCTGCGGAATTGGGAGATGTCATGCTGCGCCTGCAGTTGTGGTCCGGCGCCGCGACCGAGTATGAGCGGGCGTTTGAGGCGAGGCCCACGGCGGCTCTGGCGGTTTTTGTCTCAGCCTGCAGCCGTCGAGCCGGGCAGGAAGACCATGCCCGCCGATGGTGGGATCGCGGTTCGCGAATGTTGCTGGCCGACGGCGAAGCCAGAATCCAGGTGGCCCGGATGTTGGCGCGGGCGGGCTTCGACCCGGAATCCGCACAAATGCTTCGACTGGCCGATCTGGGCTGCGACTTCGCCTCGGGCGTCCCGATGGCTGCCGCCAGGGAGATGGCGCTGGCGGAGTACCGACGCGGTGATTTCCAGGCCGCCGCGGCGCACTTGCAGCGGTCGATCCTGCTGCGGCTGCGCATGGATCTGCTGACCGATGAGGACATGTCGATCCATGATCTGCATATGCTGCGACGGTTCTCGGCAAT
Organism: uncultured Tepidisphaeraceae bacterium; assembly: GCA_964433485.1. GTDB lineage: Bacteria > Planctomycetota > Phycisphaerae > Tepidisphaerales > Tepidisphaeraceae > JANYKD01. The sequence continues at coordinate 19,474 of CAYSSA010000072.1, forward strand.
GGCTTTGCTTGCCCAGGGCAATGGGCCGACCGCGATGAAGCACATCGAGTGCTGCCTTGCGCTGCTGCCGGCCGATGTCAGCATGCCGATCGATGCCGTCTCCGCGTTGCGAAAGGCCGGCATGAACAAGGAAGCCAATGACCTCCAGCGGCGGGCAGTGGCCGCCCAGACCGAGAAGTGCCGTCTGTATCCCAACAGCGCGTCGATGCAC
>CAYSSA010000073.1:0-10817 GCA_964433485.1 uncultured Tepidisphaeraceae bacterium
TGGCGAGGGGCGAGAGGGCGAGGCGAACCGACCAGTCATTCGTCGGCGACTTGCCAAGCCTCCCCATCGAGCCGACAATCCGGCGTCGATCCAGGCTCAACGCCGGTGCGAGAGAGCCGCGGTTTACGAGAAGGGAAATGCCATGATGACTCAATGCGGCGGAATGAGACTGGTCGTCGGATTCTGCGCGGTGTACTGGCTGTTGTGTCCCATCGCCATCGAGGCCCAGGAGCCGCCATCAACCGGCAAGCTCTCTCTGTGGTACGAACAACCCGCGCGAAAGGGAATGAATGAAGCACTGCCACTCGGCAACGGACGTCTCGGCGGACTGGTTTACGCGGGAACCGGACAGGAACGACTCGTGCTGAATGAGATCAGCCTCTGGACAGGCACCGAGATTTCGGCTGACGACTACTCCAAGATGGGTTCCTATCAGATGCTCGGAGAACTGCTGGTTGATTTCATGGATGCGTCCCTGGCAACCGCTCCGGTGATTCTTTGCGCAAGCGATCATCGCGCCTTCTATGCGGCGGAAGAAGTCGCCAGCGCAGCCGACGGCGATCCGGCAACCAAGTGGTGCGTGGAGCATCACGACCGGCCGGTTGTCTGGGAGTTGCGCCTGCCTCAACCGCGCGTGGTTGACCGCTATTCGTTCACTTCCGGACCGGATGTTCCGGACCGCGACCCCGCCACATGGCAATTCTCGGGCTCGACGGATGGCCGCGAGTGGACTGTGCTCGATCGGCACGAGAACGAACCGCCGTTTGCCAAACGACAGGAAGCCAGGCATTACACATTCAACAATGACAAGGCGTTCGCTCGCTATCGGTTCACCTTTGCGCCGTCGAAGCGAGCCAAACACTTCCAGATCTCTGAAATCACCCTTCCCGGCGTCACGATTGCGGCCGCCAAAACCGCAACGGTGCAGGGCTATCGCCGTGCGCTGGATCTCGCCACTGCAATCCACAGCGTCAGCTATAAATCAGGCGACATCGTATACAATCGTGAGGCGTTTGCCTCACACCCGGACGGCGTGCTGGTGATGCGGCTATCGGCAAACCGACCCGGCGCGCACACCGGCTCGATACGGTTGCTTGGAGCCCACAAGGAGACCACCTCCGCTCAAAGCAACACCCTCGGCTTCGCAGGCGCCCTGGACAATGGACTGAAATACGAGGCCAGGCTCATGGTCCTGCATGAAGGAGGCAACATTCAGGCCAGGAACGACGCGATTGAGTTCAGCGGGTGCGACTCCCTGACGCTCCTGCTGGCCGCGGGAACCAATTATGTGGCGGATTATGCCCGGAAGTACCGAGGGCCGGATCCCCTCGCCGGCATTGACAAGCGTCTGGCGACAGCGACAAGAAAAACCTACGATGCGCTAAAGGCAGCACATGTAGAGGATTACCAGTCGCTATTCAATCGCGTGGCCATTGACTTCGGCCAGAGCGCTCCGGATCGCCTGGCGCAGCCGACCGATAAGCGAAAGGCGCGACACGCCGAAGAAGGCGGTGATCCGGATCTCGAGGAGGTTCTTTTCCAGTATGGACGATACCTGATGATTTCCTGTTCGCGCCCCGGTGGACTGCCGGCCAATCTGCAGGGACTCTGGAACGACAGCAACAACCCGCCCTGGCACAGCGATTATCACACCAACATCAATATCCAGATGAACTACTGGCCGGCCGAACCGGCCAACCTGGCCGAGTGCCATACGCCCCTTTTTGACCTGATCCTCAGCCAGCTCGAACCCTGGCGAAAAGCCACGGCGACCGAGAAGCGATTCATGACCGCTTCCGGCGCGTCGCGCGGCTGGGCCGTGCGCACCTCCCACGGGATTCATGGCGACACCGGCTGGCAGTGGGACGTACCGGCCAACGCGTGGTACTGCCAGCATTTCTGGATGCATTACGCGTTCGGCGGCGACAAGACCTGGCTGAAGAACGTCGCATACCCCGTGATCAAAGAGACCTGCGAGTTCTGGGAAGACCGGCTCAAGGCGCTACCCGACGGCCGGCTGGTTGTTCCCAACGGATGGTCGCCTGAACACGGCCCTCACGAGGACGGTGTCAGCTACTGCCAGCAGATCGTGTGGGACTTGTTCAACAACTACGTCGCCGCGGCGGAAGCCCTGGGGATCGACGCGGAGTATCGCACCAAGGTGGCCTCCATGCGCGACAGACTGCTCGGGCCGAAAATCGGCAAATGGGGCCAGTTGCAGGAGTGGATGATCGACCGTGACGATCCGAACGATCACCACCGCCACACATCGCACCTGTTCGCGGTTTTTCCCGGACAACAGATCAGCGTTACGCGAACGCCCGACTTCGCCGCCGCCGCGAAGAAATCGCTGATTGCACGCGGTGAAGACGCAAGATCGGACGTGCGAGAGTGGTCCTTTGCATGGCGTACGGCCCTGTATGCGCGCCTGCACGACGGCGAGAACGCTCACCGGCTCTTCCGGCAGCTGTTCTCCAACCGCAACACCTGCATGAATCTGTTCGGCCTGCATCCGCCGATGCAGATAGACGGCAACTTCGGCATCACAGCGGGCGTGAGCGAGATGCTCCTGCAGTCGCACGAAGGCGAGATCAACCTCCTCCCCGCGCTTCCCAAGGCCTGGCCGACCGGTTCCGTCAAAGGCCTGCGCGCCCGTGGCGGCTTTGAGGTGGACATCACCTGGAGTGAAGGCCGGATTAAATCCGCCGCCGTGCGAAGCGCCACCGGCGTTGGCGGCAGGGTCCGGTGTGCGGACAGGACGGTCGATCTCGATCTTGCGCCTGGCAGGTCGGTCCGGCTGAATGCGGATTTGCAGCGCCAGTAATGTCAGGCTTCCCGGCTCCCCCGACAATTGCCATGATAGTGGCTGGGAGTGTTGGGACAGACGCTGACAGGACGCGGAACAATGGGCTTTGCCATGGACTCGGCCATGGTTCGTTTTCATGAAATCCACGGCAGTCAGGAAAACCCCGCGATCCTGCACGCTCCGGCAGCACTTCGATCGGGAGATCGAAGCGGTCGAGCGGCACGAATTTCCCGACGGGCAGATCGTTGATATGGCAGGCGGTTCGCCGGAGCATAGTCTGGTCGTCGCCAACGTCATTGCGTCTCTCCACAAGAGCCTTACAGGTAAGCCATGCCGTGTTTTCGACTGCAATCTGAGAATTCGTATTCAGAATACTTGTTACTTGACCTATCCAGATGCCGACGTTGTTTGGGGTTCCCTGCTAAGCGACCCGGCCGATCCCCGCGGCCACACGATCAACAGCCCCAAGCTGATCGTTGAGGTTCTGTCGCCGTCCACGGAAGCCTACGATCGCGGAGAGAAGTTCACTCTTTATCAACGGCTGGACTCATTGCGTGAGTATGTGCCGGTGTCCCGGGAGTCAGCGAGTGGAGACGTATTTCCGCAGAAACGAGGGCACATGGGTCTTTGCCGCGGCATCAGGCCCAAAGGCAGCGGCCCGGCTGCGAAGCTTGAGCATCGACCTGCCGCTCGCGGTCTACGCCGGGACGCAGGCTCTTTACCCATGCCCATTCCCGCCACCTGCCGTGGTCACAACCGGCATGGCTCCCAGTGGCTCGACGCTTTCATCGGCAACCCTGCGACTGCGCCGCGTCAGCAGATCCGACAGACTCTGCATGTACAGGTAGATGGCCGGCGTGATGTAGAGGGTGATGAACTGGCTCACGACCAGTCCGCCCACCAGCACCAGGCCCAGCGGACGGCGGCCTTCGCCATCGCTGCCATATCCCAGCGCGATCGGGATGGCGCCCATGACGGCCGCCAGCGTAGTCATGATGATCGGCCGGAAGCGATCCATGCTGGCCTCGTGGATCGCCTGCATGGGCGACATTCCATCGGCCACTCGCTGCACGGCGAAATCCACGATCATGATACCGTTCTTCTTCACGATGCCCATGAGCATGAAAAGGCCGATGAAGGCATACAGCGATGCCTCCAGGTTGAAATACATAAGCGTCGCCAATCCACCGACGAGTGCGGGAGGCAGCGTGGACAGCACGGTGATCGGGTGGATGAAACTCTCGTAAAGCACGCCGAGAATCACGTACATGACGAACACGGCCAGGATCATCATGATCGTGATGTCGCGCACCGTGTTGCGGAAGATCAGAGCGTTGCCCTGAAACTCGCCGCGCATGCCCTGTGGCAGGATCTCCCGCGCGGCGTCCTCGATCAGTTGCGTCGCCACGCCCATCGGCACGCCGGGCAGCAATGTGAAGTTGATCGTCACGCTGCTGAACTGGTTGGTGTGGTTCACCGTCTGCGGCCCGACGGTCGTCCGCCAGGTGGCGACGGCCTTGAGCGGAATCAGGTTCTTCCCGTCGTCACTGCTGACGTACAGCCTGTCCAGATCCTGCGGCTCGCGGCGGGCGTCATCCTTAACCTCGAGAACCACCTGGTACTGGTCGTCCGGACGCTTGATCAGATAGACGTAGTTCTGCGAATAGGCGGTTCGCAACAAGGCTTCGATCCGCGACACCGACACGCCGTACATGGCCGCGCGGTCGCGCTGAATGTCGATCGCCAGTTGCGGCGTCGATGTGAACAGATCGGACATCACTGTTTGAAACACGCTGCCCTGCGCGGCCATCAACCGGCCCATCAATTGACGGGCCGCTCCATGCACTTCCGACGGCTCCAATCCGGAAACGGTATAGACAAGGTCGCCCTGGGTGCGATCGGTCGCGCCCGTGCTGATCTCAAGCACCGGCTGCGGCACCATCACCGCCATCGCGCCGGGCACGCTCATCTGCACCGATCCCATCAGTTGCCCGGCCACCTCGGCGATCGGCGAACGCTCCAGTCGATCCTTGAGAAACGCGATCAGGAAGCCGCGGTTGGCCGGCAGGAATCCCGAGATGCCCGTCACGGAAAACGTCGTGTTGACCGCCGGGTGGCTGCGTATCGCATTATCGGCCGCGTCCTGATACTGCCGCATCTGCTGGGGCGAGGTGCCCTCCTGGGCAATCAACACGCCGAACATCAGCCCGCTGTCGCCCGTGGGCAGGAAGGACTTGGGAACCACCTGCAACAGGTGGATCGTTCCGCCCAGACAGGCAAGCCAGATCATGGCCGAGATCCACCGCTGCCGCAGGAAGAACCATAGCGTCGCCCCGTAGATTCGCAGCAACAGCCGCTCGATGACGCCGAAGGCCCGTTCCATCAGTGTCTTGCGCGCCCCGTGTCCGCGCCGGCCAAGCATGCGGGCGCACATCAGCGGAGTGAGCGTGAGCGACACGACACCCGAGGCGATGATCGACACCACGATCGTCACCGCAAACTCACGGAAGATGCGCCCCACCAGCCCGCTCATGAACACCAACGGCAGAAACACCGTTGCCAGCGACAGGGTCATCGCGAGGATGGTGAAACTGATCTGGTGCGCGCTCTTGCCGGCGGCCACAATCGCGCTTTCACCCGTCTGCTCCATCCGGCGCACGGTGTTCTCCAGGAACACGATGGCATCGTCCACCAGGAACCCGATCGACAGCGTCAGCGCCATCAGCGACAGGTTGTCCAGGCTGTAGTCCAGCATCCGCATGACCAGGAAGGTCAGCAGCAGCGACATCGGCAGCGCGACCACGGGAATCAGTGTGTCCGTGGCCCGGCCGAGGAAGACATAAATCACCAGCACCACCAGCACAAAAGCGATGAACAGCGTTTCCTGCACATCCCGGACACTGTTGCGGATGGTCTGGGAACGGTCGTGGATGGGAATGATCTTCACCGACGGCGGGATCATCGCCTGGATTTCCGGCGCCAGCGCCTTGACCCGCGACGCCACCTCCACGGCGTTGGACCCCGCCTGCCGGAACACCGCCATGACCACCGTCGCCTTTGGAGTCTCCACGCCGCGCACCCAGAAATGCATCTCCGTGCGCTCATCCTGCACCGATTCGCCGGCCGTCGCCACGTCCCGCAGATACAGCGGCACGCCATCCCGCGTGCCCAGAATCAGGTTGTTGTACTGCTCGGCGGTCTCGATCTGTCCCTGAGGCTGAAGCACAAATGTGCGGGTGGGTCCGTCCACCTGACCGGCGCCCTGGTAGCTGGTCCCCTGCTGGATGGACCTGGCCAGATCATCCATCGTCATCTGCCTGGCCGCCAGCGCGGAGGGATCGGCCTTGACCCGCAACGCGGTCTTGCTGCCGTACACCATTACCCGGCTCACGCCGCTGATAATGCTGATCTTCTGGCCCACCTGGGTGCTGGCAATCTCATACAACTTGCCGCGGGTAACCGTGTCGCTGGTCAGCGCGATGAACATGATCGGCTGATCGTTCGGATTGTTCTTGCTGAAAGTCGGCGGACTGGGCAGGTCCACCGGGAGAGCCCCGCCGGCCTGGGTGATGGCGGTCTGCACGTCCGTGGCGGCTGCGTCAATGCTTTTGGAAAGCGCGAATTGCAGCGTCATGCTGCAGAAGCCCTGGCGGCTCTGGCTGGTCACCAGTTCCAAGCCGTTGATCTGCATGAACTGCCGCTCGAGAGGCGTGGCGACGTTGTTCGCCATCGTCTCGGGGCTGGCGCCGGGATAACCCACCTGCACCGTGATAACCGGATAGTCCACCGCCGGCAGATCGTTCACGGGCAATTGCTGATACGCCAGAACTCCAAACAGCACCGCCGAAACGGTCAGGAGCACTGTCATCACCGGTCGATTGATAAATGGCTGGGATATGCCTCTCATTGTTCGGCCCCCCTGTTGCCTTGCGTCTCGGGCGCGGCCGGCTTGCTCGCGGGTCCGCCCGGACTCATCGGGGGCATCTTCGTCGGATCGATCACCATGACCTTGGCGCCCGGCATCACCATCATGTGCCCGGTCTTGACCACCTGCTCGCCCGCTTTTACACCCTCCTCGATCATCAGAAAATCGCCGTAGCGCTGTCCGGCCTTGATCGGACGCAGTTCCGCCTCCGACGCCCCGTTTACCACATACACAAACGGGCCCGCCTGCCCAACCTGCATCGCCACCATTGGCGCCAGCACCGCATCCTTCCTCATCGCCAGCACCAGCCGCACATGCACGAATTGTCCGGCCCAGAAGAAACGGTCGTCGTTCTTCAGGGTCACGCGCAGCTTGATGGTCCCGGCCGACGCCTGCACGGTGTTGTCCATGAAGGTCAGTTCGCCTTCCCGCTGCTTTTCAGGTTGCTCCGGGATCCAGACCAGGGCCTTGAGCGCGCCCTGTTTCATCCGCTGACGGATCTCCGGGAGCGATCGCTCCGGAACGGAGAATTCGGCATATCCAGTCGCTGGATCGTGACCAGCGCGGTGTCGTTCTCGCGCACCACATTGCCGATATCCACCAGCCTTCGGCCCGCACGCCCTTCAATCGGCGAGAAGATCGTGCAGTAGTCCACCCGGAGCTTCGCGGTCTCCACGGCCGCCTCCGCCGCCTTGATCTGCGCCTCGGCCACCGCCAGAGCACCCTTACGCGTGTCGTAGTCCTGCTGGGAGATGGCCTTGGTGCCGACCAGAGCCTCCACTCGCTCGAAGTCCTGCTTGGCTGTATCGCGTTCGGCCGTGCGCTGCACAACGGCCGCTTTTGCCTGATGGAGCTGCGCCTCAAACGGGCGCGGGTCGATGGTGAAAAGCTTGTCGCCCTTCTTGAGCTCGGCCCCGTCGGTGAAATGGATGCCGACAATCGGCCCGGACACCTGTGGTGCCACGCTGACCGATTCAAACGCCACGCAACGTCCAATTTCGTCGATATAGATCGGCACATCCCTGGCCACCGCCTTCTCCACCATCACAGGCGCCGGCGGGCGCTGCATGGCCATCAGAGAACCCTGCTGCCCGCCGGGCTTCTTGCACCCCGCAAGCAGCGACAAAACGACCAGCGTCGCCAGTAAGAACCGACAGTAACCACATCTCATGATATCACCCTATCACAAACCCCGGCCGTTCGGACTCGCCAAGTAATCCACGAAACACCACATCCACGATGTCCCGGGCCTGCTGAGCGGGCGGAATCCGGCGATCGGTCAGGTAATTCGTAAACACCGTGCCATACAACGCGCCCCCGACCACCTGTTTCATCCGCTCCGGTGGAATGGGCCGGAGCCGCCCGCTGTCGATCAAGCTCTGCACAAGACCGCGCCACATCGCCTCGTTCTCCTCGCCCACCTGAAAATAGATGGGCTTATGACGATCGCGAAACTCGGCCCGCTCCTGTACGAACAGCTCAACCAGTTCCGGATGTTCGCCAAAGAACTCGAGGTAAGCCCGGATCGGCACCACAACCTTCCGAAGCGGATCGCTCTCGCGAGCCACCGCCGCCTTGATCGAAGCGTCCAGTTGCCGCACGCACTGTTCCACCGCCGCAAGAAACAGCCGCTCCTTGGTCGGGAAATAGCGGTAGACGGTCCCCTTGGCGATGTTCAGCGTGTCCGCAATAACTTGCACGTCGGTGTTGCGATAGCCGTTCCTGGCGAACACCTTGATGGCCTGCCGCAGTATCTGGGCGCGGCGACGGTCGTGCAACGAGTCATCGCGCGGCCGCCCCCGCCTCCGGCACAGGACGGAGCATTCGACCGGAGATTTAACTGACCCATGCGTCATCGAATTGAACGTAAGGCAAGGAACATTCACTGTCAAGCGCGCCGGGACCACGACGCGGTGCAACGATGCAACGATGGTCTTGGCCCCGCTTTGTTGCCGTCGTGGGCATTACCGATTAGTATTTGGCTCATGTCCCGGTCAGCCCCCATGACGGTGGTCGTACGATAGGACTCGCGACGCGCCAGGCGGAACGCGAGTCCGAAATCCGTTCTATCGTCACTCCCTGTCACAGACAGTCGCCGTGATGCCCGGCCCGATGAGGTCGGTTGATTTCAAGGAAACAGCCTATGAGCAGCGAACTTGCCAAGACTTATGAACCCGCAGCCATTGAAGCCGAGGTGTACAAGGTGTGGCTGGATGAGAAGTGTTTCGTGGCCAATCCGGCGTTGCCGGGTGAGCCATACTGCATCGTGATTCCACCGCCCAACGTGACCGGCGCTCTGCATCTGGGGCATGCCATCAACAACACATTGCAGGACATCCTCATCCGCAAGGCGCGCATGGAGGGCAAGAACACGGTCTGGGTGCCGGGCATCGACCACGCCGGCATCGCCACACAGGCGGTCGTGGAAAAGCAGCTCAAAGAGCAGGAGAATAAAACCCGGCACGACGTCGGCCGCGAGGGTCTGGTCGCCCGCATCTGGCAATGGAAACAGCAGTACGGTGACCGGATCATCGAACAGCTCAAACGCCTGGGATGCTCGTGCGACTGGGACCGCACGCGCTTCACGCTGGATGAGGTGTGCGCCCGGGCCGTACGCGAGACGTTTTTCAAGCTGTTCAAGGACGGATTGATCTACCGCGGCAAGCGGCTGGTGAACTGGGATGCGCATCTGCAGACATCTATCTCGGACGACGAGATTTATCATGAGACGGTCAAGACGTCGTTGTGGCACATTGCGTATCCGATTGTGGAGGGCGACGAAGCGACGAAGCAAAGAAGTGACGGCGGTCGGCCGAGACAGGTGGTTGTGGCCACGACGCGCCCGGAGACAATGCTGGGGGACACGGCGGTGGCTGTGAACTCGCAGGATCCACGTTGGAACTGGGCAATCGGTCTCAAGGTGCGTCTGCCGCTGGTGGGGCGGGAGATTCCCATTATCGCCGATGACATCCTGGTGGACCCCAAGTTCGGCACCGGCGTGGTGAAGGTGACACCGGCGCATGATCCGAACGACTATGCCGTGTGGCAACGACATCAGGGCAAAGCCGATCAGATTGACCTGATCAACATCCTGACGCCTGATGGCAAGATCAACGAGAATGGCGGGCCTTATGCCGGCATGAAGCGAGACCAGGCCCGAAAGCGCGTGCTGGACGATCTGACAGGCCACGGCCTGCTGGTCAAAGAGGAGCCGTACGAGACGCAGGTGGGGCACTCGGACCGGTCCAAGACGCCGATCGAGCCGTATCTGTCGGACCAGTGGTTTGTGAGAATGGCGCCGCTGGCCGAACCGGCACTGGAAGTGGTGCGCAATGGCCGGATCAAGTTCTTTCCCGAGCGACACGCCCAGCAGTATCTGAGCTGGCTGGGAGAGAAGCGCGACTGGCCGATTTCGCGACAGCTCTGGTGGGGCCACCGCATTCCGGTCTGGACCAAGAGCAGCGAGCCGGGCAGGGACTCCACCGCCCGGCCAATGCTCGACGCCATTCATCTGGAGAGGGTCCAGGGCGTGGAAGTGGCGATGCGGACGATTGTGCAGGAAGGCATTCACACGGAGCTGGTATGCATCCCGCCGGGACATCCGGAAGTCGAGAAGCAGTTTGAATCGCTCGGTTATGTGCAGGACGCCGATGTGCTGGACACATGGTTCTCAAGCGCGCTCTGGCCGCACAGTACGCTCGGCTGGCCAACGGAGACTCCGTCGCTGCGGAAGTGGTATCCTGGCTCGGTGCTGGTGACGGCGCGCGACATCATCACGCTCTGGGTTGCCCGCATGGTGATGACCGGTTTGTACAACATGGGCGATGTCCCGTTCCACCATGTGTCGATCAACCCGACCATTCTCGATGGCAAAGGCGAGCGGATGAGCAAGTCCAAGGGCAACGGGGTGGATCCAGTGGACATCATCGACGTGCAGGGCGCCGACGCACTTCGATTCACACTGACGCAGATGGCAACCGAAACTCAGGATGCGCGGCTGCCGGTGAAGAGACTGCCCGGCGGCAAGAATACATCGGAGAAGTTCGACATCGGGCGGAACTTCTGCACGAAGATATGGAATGCGTG
>CAYSSA010000073.1:10880-11142 GCA_964433485.1 uncultured Tepidisphaeraceae bacterium
TTGTGGACAGGTGGATCATCTCCCGCTTCAACCGAACCGTTGATGAGGTTAACCAGGCGCTGGCGGAATACCGGTTTGATGTCTATGCCAAGGCATGTTACGACTTCTTCTGGCGCGACTTCTGTGACTGGTACGTTGAGGCGGTGAAGCCGGCCATGAAGGATCCCGCTCGCGCCGGGCAGGCCGCCAACGTCTTGGCAGCCGTGCTTGACGGCGCGCTTCGGCTGATGCACCCGATGATCCCTTTCCTCACGGAAACACT
>CAYSSA010000073.1:11180-15223 GCA_964433485.1 uncultured Tepidisphaeraceae bacterium
GACCCAATCGCGGCCTGCCTCGCCTTATCCCAGGCTGCACGGCGTCTCGGCTGATCGTGGCCGCGTGGCCCAGAGCTGAGGGCGTTTTTGAGGAAGCCGAACAGATATTCCCACGGATTCAGGAGATCATCGTCGCGATCCGCAACGTGCGAAACGAGTATAAGATCGACCCGAAGAAGCCCGTCACGGTGAGTATCGCGGCCGCTGCGGAAATGCAGTCGCGAATCAGCGACAACCACGAACTGATCGAGCTGCTGGCCACCTGCGCAATACGCGAAATGAAGACCGAACTGCCTCCGCCCGCCAACAGCGCCCGAGCGGCGGCCGCCGGTTGCGATGTCTTCGTGGAAAACATGGTTGACCCGAATGCGGAGAAGCAGCGAACCGAGAAGCGACGAGAGGAGCTGATCAGAAACATCGCGTCTCTGAAGGGACGGCTGGCCAACGAGGCGTACCTCTCCAAAGCGCCGCCTCACCTGGTGAAACAGACCCAGGACCAGTTGGCGGAAGCGGAAGCGGAACTGGCAAAATTGGCATGAGCCTCCACTGTCGCGGCGGTTTCGGCCGCAGCGGCGGGCATCGCCCGCAGTCGTCCGCGACCGCTGAAGCGGACGGTACCCTCTACCGACTATCGACTACTCACTATCAACTTGCCCATATGCAATCCATCATCTCCCAACTCGATTTGGCCTTCCGCACGGTCATTCAATCCTCTTTCGGCCTGGAGGCCGATCCGCTTATCGCCGTCTCCGGCAACGAGAAATTCGGCGACTACCAGTCCAACGCCGCAATGGGGCTGTCCAAGGTGCTGGTCGCCCGCGGCGAGAAGACTAACCCGCGCGCAGTGGCCGAGAAGATCAAGGCAGGACTGGAACTGGGCGACATGGCCAGTGAGGTCAGCATCGCCGGTCCCGGTTTCATTAACGTGCGACTCTCGCCGGGTTGGCTGGCAAGCCAACTCCGCGCGGCATCGGTTGATGATCGGCTGGGGATTGACAAGGCAACGGCGCCGCAGACCGTCGTCGTTGACTATTCAGGCCCGAACATCGCCAAGGAACTGCATGTCGGCCATCTGCGGTCGACGATCATCGGCGATGCCGTGTCGCGCGTGCTGGACTTCCAGGGGCACAACGTCATTCGCCAGAACCATGTGGGCGACTGGGGCACGCAATTCGGGATGCTCATATCGCATCTTCGCAGCCTGAGTACCGACACGACGAATGACCATGTGGCCATAGACGACCTCGAAGACTTTTACCGCGCGGCCAAGGCGCGATTCGACGCCGAACCGGCGTTTCAGACAGAAGCCCGCGAAACGGTCGTGCGCCTTCAGGCAGGCCAGCCAGGCGAACGCGCCCTGTGGCGGGAAATCGTCGCCGAGACCCGCCGACACTACCTGCCGCTATATGATCGGCTGGGTGTGTTGCTCACCGAAGCCGACGAACGAGGTGAATCGTTTTACAATCCATTCCTTGCCGATGTGGTCAGAGACCTCCGGGCGTCCGGCATCGCCATCGAATCCGAAGGGGCGATCGTCGTGCCGATTGAAGGCTACGATAGCCCGCTGATTATCGAGAAATCCGGCGGCGGATATCTCTACGGCACGACGGATCTTGCGGCGATTCGCTTCCGAGTCGGCCATCTGCGCGCGGATCGGGTCATCTATTTCACCGATGCGCGGCAAACGCAGCACTTTGCCCAGGTCTTTGCCGCGGCGAGAAAGGCAGGCTGGACAGGCGGCACATCGTTCGAGCACGCCTCGTTCGGCGCCATGCTTGGTGACGACGGCAAGCCATTCAAGACCCGCTCGGGTGGAACCGTGAAACTGGCGGAGTTGCTGGATGAGGCCGAGGAACGGGCGCTGGCCATTGTCCGGCACAAGAACGCCGAGCGCGGCGTGGAGATGCCTGAATCGCAATTGATGTCGATCGCCCATGCGGTGGGCATCGGGGCCGTGAAATACTCGGACCTGTCCAAGGACCGTACCAGCGATTACGTCTTCTCATGGGACAAGGCCCTTGCCATGGACGGCAATACGGCGCCGTACCTGCAATATGCCTACGCGCGGGTGAGCTCGATCTTCCGCAGGGGCGAAACCCACTCGCAATCCGTGCGCGGCGCCGGCATCAGTCTGAACGACCCATACGAACTGGCGCTGGCCAAGCACGTACTTCGACTGGGTGACACGATCGGAGTCGTCGCACGCGAACTCAAGCCCCACCACCTTTGCGGCTACTTGTACGAACTGGCGACACGATTCTCGGGCTTTTTCGAGAACTGCCCGGTGCTCAAGAGCGACGAACCGCTTCGCGCCAGCCGACTGGCGCTGTGCGATCTGACGGCGAGAGCAATGGGACTGGGCCTGGACCTTCTGGGCATCGAACACCCGGAACAAATGTAGCCCGGACTCGCTCCCGTCTCTGCTTGATTCGCCGGCCTCGCCACCAGAGGGATCAGATAATCCGACGCCTTGCGTGACTCAGACGACCTGTGCTGCTAAACTTTCCGACAACAATCTGGAGATTTTGAATCATGGGAATCAGTGACACCATCAAGAAAGGCGCCATTCGCGCTCCCCATCGATCCCTTCTGCGGGCCACGGGCGTGATCCAGTCCGACGCCGATTGGGACAAACCGTTCATCGCCGTCGCCAACTCCTTCGTTCAGATCATCCCCGGACATGTCCACCTGGACGTGGTCGGTCGCAAAGTGCGCGAAGCCATTCGCGCCGCAGGCGGCGTGCCGTTCGAATTCAACACCATCGGCGTTGACGACGGCATCGCCATGGGCCACTCCGGCATGAAATACTCTCTCGCATCTCGCGAACTCATCGCCGACTGCGTCGAGACCATGCTCCGCGCTCACTGCTTCGACGGCATGGTCTGCATCCCTAACTGCGACAAGATCGTGCCGGGCATGATGATGGCCGCGGCAAGAGTCAACATTCCCACGGTGTTCGTCTCGGGCGGGCCGATGAAGGCCGGCAAACTGCCCTCCACAGGAAAGGCCATCGATCTGGCCACGGTATTCGAGGGCGTCGGAGCCCAGGCGGCCGGCAAGATATCGCTCAGCCAGCTGCAGGAACTCGAGGAGAACGCCTGCCCCACCTGCGGTTCGTGCTCCGGAATGTTTACGGCCAATTCCATGAACTGTCTGTGCGAAGCGCTCGGCCTGGCACTGCCGGGCAACGGTTCGATCCTGGCGACCGATCCCGCCCGCGACAGGCTCTTCGAGCAGGCCGGCCGGGCCATTGTCGAACTCATCAGGCGCAATATCCGCCCGCGCGATATCCTGACTGCAGCCGCTTTCGAAAACGCCTTCGCGCTTGACATGGCCATGGGCGGCTCCACCAATACCATACTGCACACGCTGGCCGTGGCCATCGAGGCGGGCACGCCCTTCGACTTGAAGCACCTCAACGACGTAGCCGCTCGCGTGCCTCATGTGTGCAAGGTGGCCCCATCCGGCATCCACCACATGGAAGACGTCGACCGTGCCGGCGGCATCTCGGCCATTCTCAAGACCATCGCCGCTAAACCCGGCGCGCTCAACCTCGACTGCATGACGGCGACCGGCAAGACCCTTGGCGAAAACATCGCCTCGGCACAGGTCAAAGATCCCGAGGTCATCCGTCCACTTGACCGCGCTTATTCTCAAACCGGCGGACTGGCGATTCTGTTCGGTAACCTCGCGCCTGGAGGTTCCGTCATCAAAGCCGCCGGCGTCGCGCCGGCCATGATGAAGTTCCAGGGTCCCGCGATCATCTTCGAGTCCCAGGACGACGCCTACGAGGGCATTCTCGCCGGCAAAGTCAAACCCGGCCATGTTGTGGTCATCCGCTACGAAGGCCCGCGCGGCGGTCCGGGTATGCAGGAAATGCTTGCCCCCACCAGCGCCATCGCCGGACAGGGGCTCGGCGAGTCCGTCGCCCTCATCACCGACGGCCGGTTCAGCGGCGCCACCAAGGGCGGTTCTATTTGCCATGTCTCGCCCGAGGCGGCCGCCGGCGGTCCGATTGGTTTGATTGAGGAAGGCGATATCAT
>CAYSSA010000073.1:15317-19651 GCA_964433485.1 uncultured Tepidisphaeraceae bacterium
AAAGATCGACTACGGATATCTGGCACGTTACGCAAGCCAGGTGACAAGCGCGGACACGGGAGCGGTGCTGCGGAAGCCGCAATTGTAAGGCTTCTCATTCGCTGTTCTTGCTGCACTCCCATGCCCTACACGACAACAGCCGTTGGTGTTAGCGGATTTTTCGCCGTGAAGCACTGCCCCGCAGCCTCCGGCTCGACGCAGCCCGAGGTGCGATTGCGCCACTTCTCATGAGCATCCGGCACTGTAATGTGTATAATCCAGGGAATGATTCCCCTCCCGTCCAATGCGCCCGCCATCGAAACCGGTTCCGCCACGTCTCAGAACCGGATATCTGCCCACGGGCCTTCGCCCGTCCTTCCTCGGCGCAGGCCGAGGATCCACTGCCGGGCGCTTTCAGGGATGGGGTTCTCGCTCGTCATTGCCGCCATCTGCCTCGGATCGATCCGCTTCGCATTGGCCGCCCCTCCGGCGCTGGCCCAGTCAGACCAGCCGCTACCCAGGGAAACCCTGGCGCGACTCTATCAGGAGGCCCTCGGCGAGCAGTGGAAGCCGGAACTGCTGGCCCCGCTTTCCGCCGCACACGAACTGCTGGAAAAGTACTTCGCGGCAAGCACCAAGGGACAGCGCGATGATCTGGTCGGACAACTCGACGCCATGCAGATCGACCCGAATCTGCTCGGCCGAATTTGCCGCATTCGGCTTCATTGGCCGCAGCTCAAACCAGGGGTCTACTATGTCAACGAAAGAGTTGGGCCGTTTCCCGTGATCTACTTTGTCGGCGTGCCTGAGGGTTATGACCGCACGCGCGCCGTTCCGCTGGTGATTCGCCTGCCAGATGTTCACACGTTCATCACCAACCCCAGACCCACTTCCGAACAGGTGGCCGAGACGTACACCAACTGGATCCGCCAGGAGCTCAGAGCCCATGGCGACGCCGTGATTCTCATGCCCCTGCTCAATCTTGACGAACTCTGGGGCCCAAGCCAGCCGGGAATGAACATGGCCATCCAGCCGATGCATCACGTACAAGGCCGGATCAACATTGACCCGCGCCGGGTCTACCTCGCCGGACACTCCATGCCGGCGGCGGCCACCTGGACCATAGCCCTTCACTACCCGACCTATTTCGCGGCCATCAACCCCATGGCCGGAGGCGCGCCGGCCACATTCCTCAAGCTCCGCCTTCCGAACCTTTGCAATACCCTCTCGGTCGTTTGGCACGACGCCAGCGACACAGTTGTCAAGCCCGAGTATTCCCGCGAACTGGTCAAGCTTCTGAAAATCTACAAGTACGATGTGGACTACGAGGAGACCACGAACCTTGGCCACTCGCCGCCCGCTGATCTGGTCGAGCGGCAGTACCAGAAGATGCGCGGGCGCACGCGGGAACTCTATCCCAGGCAGGTGGTGCTCGCATCGAATCGCCCCGAGGCGATGTTCAACCGCAACGACTGGGTGCAGGAGTACCAGATGCTCAACGCCGGGCCCGATGAAAAGCTGCGCATCGTCCGCGGCAGCGGCATGATCACCGTATACCGCAATGCCTTCAGCATCGACGCCCACCTCGCCGGCGATAACCGCATCGTGGCCAAGACCGAGAACGTGGAGTCGATGCGATTCCTGCTCAATGACCAGATGATCGATCTACGCAAGCCCGTCACGGTTACGGTCAACGGAAGGGTGAGATTCCAGGGCATGGTGCAGCCTTCGCTGCGAACGATGCTGGCCGACCAGTTGTTTCTTGGCCGCGGCTGGCGCTACTTCACTGCGGCGGCCGACATAGACTTCTCCGCCCCGGCGACTCGCCCGGCCACACGGCCCGCGTCAGGCGCCTGATGCGACAGGACGCCGTTCTGGTGTGCGATATCTACTTGCCAGCAACACGCAGAAGCTCCCGCTCGGCCTCCCGTGTCCACTGTCCGTTGTCCAGCTTCGCCGCCACCGTCGGGAAGGGCTTGTGAAGGTCCACCAGAGGGATCAGGCCGATGTCATGAAGCATGGGATACACGATGATCTTCCCGGCCAGCGTCCGGTTCTCCACCGCGGCGATGCCTTCGGTCGCCCCGGCCATGCCGCTGATGGCGTCCACCGAGCAGTTGGTGTTGAGTTGCCCGGAGGTGACCTTCTCGAGCACAATCTTCATATCACGAATTGTTGAGCCACTGGTGCCAAACATGAAACAGCGATTGGCGATATAGGTGTCAAGATCGATCTCGTGCTTCGTCGGCGCAGGGATACCGGCGAAAATGTTGATGATGCAGCCGGGTTTGCTGTCGCGGATGCTGTTGGCCACCAGGGCCGGAACGGGAGCCATCAGCGCAAAGTAGCTGAACTTCTCCGAGAGCGGCGTCTTGGCAGTGTTGACCATCCGCATCGGCACGCCATTGGCCTTGGCGAACGGCTCGGCCTTCTTCTGAATAGACCCCAGACGCGGGTCGTCCATGTCCGTGCCCACAACCGTGATATCCTTGATCCTCGAACACACAGCCCGGATGACATGCATCTGGCCCATCGGCCCACCCGCGCCGATGACAATCACGCTGTCGCCGGGACGGATTTCGCCGGTAGGCGGAATATTCCGGTACGAATCCGCAGGATCGTTGCCCGTGGTGCCAATCCAGCGGGTCATGCCGTAGTGAACCCGGCCAACGCCAACATTAACCGTGGCCCCGATCTTCCGGCCACCCAACACAATATTGATCATGCCGCGGGCAGCCAGCTTGTCGTTGAGTATCTCGATGGTGGCCTTGTCGGCGCCGAAGTAAATGATGTCGTCGCAGTATTCGTTGGCGATGCCGACCGCCTCGCCGGGAGTCTTCAGCAGAATCTCGCCTGGTTTTCCGGCCGGGTCAAACGGAAGCCCTTCGACCTGAATGTTCGCCGGGGCGTCCGCAACAATCAGTAGCTTGCCGCCGGGTCTGATGGCCTGCCGCTCGATATTGACGTAGGAATCCTCGACGCAGGCCCAGGGTTCAACCAGCGCGACAGCCGATCCGGCCAGTTCCTCGTTCACGGGGATAAGGAACCTCTCACCCGACTTGTCGATGATGACGCGCTCATCCATCAGCACATATTCCTGCAACGCGCCCTCGAAGTTGTAACCAAACGCCGAGGCCGACCCGGCCGTGGGCAGATCGCGATAATCGGTCTGCACGAGGCAGCGTTCGCCAACCTTGTGGTGTTTGACCTTCTTGCCCACCGCGACGATGCGGCAAGTGACCTCGTGCCCCGGCACGGTCGGCTTGGAACCAGGCACATAATTGGGCATCTCGGCCAGAGCCTCAGCCGACAAGCCCCTGACCACAACGCTCTTGCGCGGGTGCTGGTCGAACTGCTTGAGAAGCTTGAGATCCGAAAAGCACAAGCCGACACACTCAACCTTCGCCAGCACCTGATGCGGGCCGGGCTTGAAGACTTCCTTCGCCGGATTGAGCTTGAGCTGGCCGGGGCCGACAAGCTGAACGGCGTATTGGGTTTCGGGGAGCTTTATCTTTGCCATAGTTGGTTTCCTCGCTCATTTGGCATTGGGACCGCATCCACTGAAGCAGACCAGACCCCACACTCAGGCGAGCATCACCTGTCCGCCGGTAACCGGCACAGCCTGGCCGGTCTCGTACTTCTGGTCGATCAGGTAATAGATCGCCTTCACCACATCCGCCGTGGTGCATCCGCGTTTCATCGGAACCTTGGCCTCGTAGAACCTCTTCACATCAGCAATTGTCTTGGCGCCCGGCACCTTGCCGCTGCGGAGGTACTGTGCGAACAAGCCATTCTGCGGGTCCGACCAGAGCGGACCATCGAAGAAATTGCCGGGGCAGATGGCGTTGACCTTGATGCCGTCCTCAACCAGTTCCAGCGCAAACGACTGCGTCAGCCCGATGCCTCCGAACTTGCTGCCCGCGTAGGCGCCGTTTCGGTTCGAACCTTCCAGGCCAGACTTGGAGTTGATCTGGATGATATCGGACGTGTAGTCCGGCTTGGCCAGATGCTGTGTGGCCAGAATCGGCGAGGCTTTCTGGACACAGACGAAGTATCCCTTGTAGTTCACGGCTGTCACGAAGTCGAAATCCTTTTCCGGTTGCGTCTTGACGCTGCCCGCCTTGAGCACACCGGCGTTTGACACCAGCACGTCAAACCCGCCAAATCGGCGGACAACCTGGTGAATCGCCTCGTCCACGGAGGCGCTATCGGTGACGTTGATGCCCAAACCAACGGCACGGGGCTTGCTCAGCTTTGCATTGATCTGTTCCGCGGCCGCCCGAGCGCCCTCGGCGTTGACATCGGTCAACACCACCGTCGCGTACCTGTACCGCAGCACCGCCAACACGTGGAAG
>CAYSSA010000074.1:0-10940 GCA_964433485.1 uncultured Tepidisphaeraceae bacterium
TGCTGGCGTCTTGCGGAAAGTTGCCCCGAATGGTGGTGTGACCGTCGCGTCCGACAACCCGTGGCTCTGGAAGCTCGGACCCCTGAAGGCGTTCCTTGTGTATGCCTGTGAGTGGCGGAGCGAGAGTTCGTCCAATGCCTCGTCGCCCGCGGTTTGCTCCAATCGCGCCGTCTTCCTACAATCCCCGCCGCTGTCAGAGGATTGAGCACATGAGCAAACCGACCATCGACCAGCAGATCGAGCAACTCAAGCGACGTTGTGAACGCATCGTTCCCGAAGATCACCTCCGCCGAAAACTTCAGGCGAGCGAGCGGCGAGGCAAGCCGTTGCGCATCAAGTTCGGCATGGATCCCACCGCACCCGATGTCACACTCGGCCACGCAGTGCCTTTGCAGATCATCCGCCAGTTCCAGGATTGGGGCCACAAGGCCGTCATCATCATCGGCGACTACACGGCCCGCGTGGGCGATCCCTCCGGCCGCAACTCCACCCGCCCCATGCTCTCGGGTGAGGAGATCGACCGTAACGCCGAGACCTACCTCAATCAGATCACCAGGATCCTGCGATCCGAGCCAACGCTCCTCGAAGTGCGCCGCAACAGCGAGTGGCTCGGCAGGATGGACCTGCTTGACATCATTCGCCTGGCCTCCAGAAAGACGGTCGGTCAGATGCTTGAACGCGACACCTTCTCCCAGCGATACAAGGCGGGTGTGGAGATTCGCATCCACGAGTTCATCTACCCGTTGTTGCAGGGCTGGGACTCGGTCTGTATCGAAGCCGATGTGGAGATGGGCGGCTCCGATCAGCTTTTCAACAACATGGTCGGCCGCGAATTCCAGCAGGAGGCGGGCGGAGACGGTCAGGTCGTCATTGTCACTCCGCTGCTGGTCGGGCTGGACGGCGTCCACAAGATGAGCAAGAGCAAAGGCAACTACATCGGCGTGACCGATCCGCCGAGCGGGAATGACGGGATGTTCGGCAAGGTGATGAGCATCTCGGACACGCTCATGGACAACTACTACCAGTTGCTGACGGACATTCCCGAGTCGAGCTACAAGGCCGACATCGCCCGCAATCCGCTGTCCGCCAAAATGGCGCTGGCGCGGCACATCATCCAGTGGTTCCACGGGCCGGACGCCGCCGCCGCCGCCCAGGCCGACTGGGACCGTCGTCGCGCCGGGGAGGCCCCCGTGGACATGCCCCAGGTGCAGGTGGGCCCCGGCTCTCACAAGCTCCCGCCGTTGCTGGTCAAGGCCGGACTTGCCGCGTCCAACTCCGAGGGCGTTCGCAAGATCAAGGAAGGCGCCGTACACGTCGATGGTCGCAAGATCGCCGACCCCCACGCCGAGGTGGCGGTGAATGCTCCTCTCGTGCTGAAACTTGGCCGCAAGTTCGCAAGGATACTCCCCTGATGCGGGCCGTCGCGACATCGCCGCCCGGCGTGTTCTTTTGCCGGTCGCGTATCTATAATGGACCGTCATGCAAGACCATCTCGACATTCCAGTGCGTCCGCGCCGGCTTCGTTTGCGTTCCGAGATGCGGGATATGCTGAAGCGCGTGGTTGTCAGACGCAGGGACATCATCTTGCCCGTCTTTGTGGTTGAGGGTTCCGGACAGAAGCGCGAAGTCGGGTCGATGCCGGGTGTGTACCAGATGTCCGTGGATGTGGCCACGGATTACCTTGCCCAACGGGCGCAGGAGGGATTCAAGGCCTACCTGGTCTTCGGCGTGATCGACCGGCATAAGAAAGATTCCGTCGGCTCGCCGGCGCTGGACAGCGACAATGTGGTCTGCCAGATGCTTCGCTCGGTCAGAAAGCGTAAGATTCCGATGGTTGGCATCACCGACCTGTGCTTCTGCGAATACACCGACCACGGCCACTGCGGCCCGATGACCTCCGATCGAACCACCGTCGCCAACGACGCCACGGTCGCGCGGCTGGTGCAGCAGGCGGTCAATCATGCCCGCGCCGGCGCCGACGTAATCGCTCCCAGCGGCATGATGGATGGCACCGTGGCGGCCCTTCGCCACGGGTTGGATGCGGCCGGATTCACCGACGCCGCCATTCTTTCCTACTCCGTCAAGTACGCCTCGGCGTTTTATGGCCCGTTTCGTGACGCCGCCGACTCGGCGCCGGCCTTCGGTGACCGCCGCAGCTACCAGATGGACTGCGCTCGCGGCGTCGACGAGGCCGTCCTGGAGGCCACTCTCGATGTTCAGCAGGGGGCCGACATGGTCATGGTCAAGCCCGCCGGGCCCTATCTCGATATCATCGCGGCGGTGCGGCAGCGCGTAAACGTGCCGATGGTGGCTTACCAGGTCAGCGGCGAGTACTCGATGCTTGAAGCAGCCGTCCGCAACGGGTGGCTGGATCGCGATCGTGCCGTCATGGAGTCGCTCCTGGCCATCAAGCGGGCCGGTGCGGACCTGATCATCTCCTATTTTGCGGACGACGTCGCCCGGCTCGCGGAATAGGCCGTCCGTCCGTCTCTGGCCTGGCGGTCTATTGCGTCTGCGGGATTCGCACGGAATGCCCCTGTTTTTGCCTGGCCTGCTCTTTCGGATCGTACACCCCGTAAAACGGCACGTTCCCGTCCATCCAGACGTAAAGCCGCTCGCGGTCCTCCGGCGACAGCTTGAGCTTTGGCGAGTGCGTTGCATCGGCCAGAATTCCGGTCAATCGGCTCTCGTCGGTTCCCTGTCGGCCGGGAACGGTGACGGTGCCGCCGATGCTGTCGCCGCCCCATTCGTACCAGCGAAGATAGGGCCTCAGATTCCTGTAGGAGCGGCTGAAATGCCCGTCGCTCTCGCCGGTCAGCACCGGCGGACTCAGGCCTTTGCCTTTGGCTCCGTCGTGGCAACCAACGCAGTGTTTGTCGAGAACCGGCTGCACCAGTAGCGGAAAAGAGAACGGGCGCGTGCCGTCCGGGCCGGGCGCGATCTTTGATGGAGGCCGCGTCAATGCCATGGGCTTGGCAGCACTGGCGGTGGAACCCATCGGCTCGTGGCACCCCACACAGCCTCGCCGCTCGCCCGGTTGCAGGTAGGTGATGGTCCGCATCCCCTGCACGGCTCGCCCCTCCGCGTCCACCGCCTGAAAATACAGCGGCTTTCGCGCCGGCGCAATGAAATGGGCCGACCCGTCGGCCTCCACCGGCACCGAACCCAGCAGCATTCGCGCGCTCTCGGCGTTGGCGTGGCCGATTCTCGGATCGTTGGCCGCCGGGGTGGTCTTGGGTAAAACCTGATAGATCCGCAGCGAGCGAATCGGCCGATCCGGCGGAAATGGCAGGTGGCTGCGGGAGACGTCGCTCAGCATGAACACACCCTGATCGCCCAGTGTCGCGTCGAGTCCGCTCGCCACAACCGGTTCCATCTCGCGCGGCGCCAGCGGAATGGGATACATGCTGCCGATGCCGGTGTCGCGATACAGCAGTTCGAGGTTGCCAAAGCGATCGAAGTAGTAAAT
This sequence comes from uncultured Tepidisphaeraceae bacterium, assembly GCA_964433485.1. Taxonomy (GTDB): domain Bacteria; phylum Planctomycetota; class Phycisphaerae; order Tepidisphaerales; family Tepidisphaeraceae; genus JANYKD01. Next base: position 3,470 of record CAYSSA010000074.1, read on the forward strand.
TCCGGTGGTGTCGCGTTTCCCTCCGCTGCTCATTCCGGGAATCTTCCCATGCCCGAAAGCGACGATGTAGTATTTTTCCGACAATGGATAGGGGCTGAAGAAATAGCTGTCCGGCCAGCCGCCGTCCCTGCCGTCGCCTTCGGGGAAACAGATTTCCGGAGTGAGTCGCTCCAGGGATTCGAAACGATCGACCCCGCTCTTGTGGTCCAGTCGCGCCAGGGCCGGATCGAGAATCACGAGGCTCCCGCCTACATCCGCATGGTGGGCGCCCGCCACGAACATGATCCTTTGCGAACCGGGAATGGCGGTCGCCTGGTAGCATGCGCTGATACGCGAGGTGTAGTTGCCAAACAGCGAGACGGGGTTGCTGCCATCGGCGTTCATAGCCCACAGGCCATGATAGTGGGCTGCCGAGCGATCGACATAGTCCCAGCGGGTATAGACGATCCGGCCATCGTTGAGCACATTGGGATGCCATTCGTTGGTTTCGTGAAACGACAGCGCGCGAATGTTGCTGCCGTCAGCGTCCATGCGGTGAAGCGTATAGACCGCGATTGGCTCCCAGGGATTGTTGCAGCGGGTGAAGCCGCCGCGTCGCGTGGACAGAAAAGCAATGCCGCCGTCGGGCAGGGGGCGCGGATCGGTGTCGTCAAAACTCTCTCGCGTAAGCTGGCGCAGCCGGTTCGTCCGCAAATCCATGGCATAAATGTGGTAGTACCGCTGATCGCGCGAGCCGAACTCGGGCTTTGGCGCGGTACGCGGGGCATAGGAGAAGTAGGCGGTGTGGGCGTCATGGGAAACCGAGAGCGAAATGTATGCGCCCTCGGGCAGCCGATCGCCGATCAGATCGCGGGCCTTCATTGATCGCCCAGGCTCTTCCAGCACAAATACGCCACCTCCCCAAGTATCGCTGTACTGATTGAAATAAGCGACATGCTCGTGCAGCATCTGGCAGGCAAAGCGGTTGCGCTTCATGAACAGGATCGGGCGGCCGGCCAGAAGCGGATTCTTCATCGCCGCCTGCCGGGCTATCCAGCGAATCTCGCGATAGAACGCCAGCCGCCCGGCGTCGTCCATCGCGGCGATGGTGGCCGCTCTTTCGCAGACCCTGGCCAGCGCCGCTCGCTCCGCCGACAGGTCCGGCAGATTGGCAACCCCCGACAGATCGGCAAGCATCAGTTCCGTGCGTTTGATGGCCTGTTCAATGCTCTGCCGCGAACCGGCCACTGTGCCGAGGCGCTTCTCCTGCGCGGTCCAGTCGGCCTCGATTATCGACTTCATCTCCGAATGGAAGGATTGTGCTTGCGCTTGAGCCAGCCATGACACGACGGCAAGACCCAACAACAGCGATATCCGTCGCGTGATGCTCATGGCCGTTTATCCTTTGCTGAATCCGGTACCTTTGTTGTCAACGTTGAGTTCTCGAAGCCGCGCATTGTATCCCGGTCGTTCTTCTCACTTGATCTTCTTTTCAAAGCTCCCGCCGTCGCCCAGGGCCTTCTCGAAGCCGCCTTCGGCCAGCCACTTCTTTGCCGCCGCGTCATTCTTCAAATACGCGTCCCAGAATGCAAGCGATGAACTGCGGATCAAGTCCTGTTGCGGCTTGTCGAGCGGTCGGGCAATACCGACCCGGCCGGAGAAGACCATGTGATCCCCATCACGCAGAATCAGCAGGTAGGTATCGGCCAGTTTCGCGTGATCGAAGGGAACGCGGCGGTCGGCCGCTTTGGAATCGCCGATGGGCGAGTCATCCAGCGTGCCTGTCATATGATACACCGGCACCGAAATCGATCCGAACGCTTTCTCGTGCCTGGTCCGATTGGCGGGAACGGGCGAACTCATGGCAATGGCCGCCTTGATCCGCGGATCCGCCAGCGTCTTCTCGATGCCGCCGGGAAGAACGAAAACCTGTCCGACGGCCGCCAGCGTCGTGTAGGCGCCGAAGGAATGTCCTGCCATCCCGATCCGGTCCATGTCGAGTTTCCCCTTGAATGTTCCATCCTCCTGGTTCAGCTTTGCGATCCGGTCTATCGCGAACCGCACATCCAGCGGCCGGTTGAGGCTGTTGGACGGATTCGCCGCCGCCTTTTTCATCTCAGCCATGAAGTTCTTGCCGCCCTGCCAGACACTTGAGTCGGAGCCGATATGCTGAAGGTATACGCAGACATATCCGTGGGAGGCCCAGTGCCGGCCAAGGTACGGATATCCATCGCGGGATCCGCCCAGTCCGTGTGAAAAGACGATCACGGGGAAGCGTCCTTCGGCGGCTTTGGGGTAGAATATCTTCACCGGCACGTCACGATTTCGCGCCTCGTCGTGCCAGTCGAGTTTAACGGTCAGCACCTCCATGGAACCAGGCGCGGGAGTATAGCGATCCGCCGCGGCGCGGGCCACCGACGCAAAGAGAAACGATACGATGAGAAAATGGTGTGTTGGCGACATTACCCTTCTAAACGCGGCAACATCCGCATTGTTGCGACGTTCGACCAGTTGCTGGCGGTTGTTCCAAGCCCGCCGTCGATGCCCTATGATGTGTAGTGTGTGGACGAGGTTTGCCCCAAGCCATCGCACGGAGAATTCCAAATGTCAAATACATCGCGATTCGTTCTTTCTCTTCTTGTTCTCGGCTTCGCTCTTGCTTCATCGGCGGCCGAACTGGAGCCCGCCCTCAAGGTGGGCGACGCCGCGCCGAAGATTCAGGTCGCCCGCTGGATCAAGGGTGAACCGGTTAAGCGATTCGAGAAAGGAACGATCTACGTCGTGGAGTTCTGGGCCACCTGGTGTGGCCCCTGTCGCGCAACCATCCCCCACTTGTCCGAACTGCAAGCCCGTTACAAGGACAAGGACGTCGTCATGATCGGCCAGAACTGCTGGGAAGAGAAACAGGACGGCGTCGCGGAATTCGTCGAGAAGATGGGGGACAAGATGAACTACCGCGTGGCCCTGGACGAATTGCGAGGCGCGGAGAAGGGCCAGATGGCCGACGCATGGATGGCGGCCGCCCGCCAAGACGGCATTCCCACCGCGTTTGTCGTTGACAAGGAGGGCAAGATCGCCTGGATCGGCCATCCCATGGAACTTGACGACGTGCTGGCCAAGATCGTTGCGGGAAAGTTCGATGCCAAGAAGGAGGCGGCGGCCCGCAAACTGCTGGCCGAACTCGGCGAGAAACTCGGCGAGGCGATGGCCGATGAGCAGTGGGACAAGGCGATGAAACTGCTCGACGAAATCGCCATCGCGCGCCCGGATATGGTCCAGCAACTCGCCCCGATGCGGTTTCATGTGCTGCTGCGAAAGAAGCAGTATGATGCCGCGTACAAACTCGGGGCCGACCTGATGGACCAGCTCAAGGATGATCCGCAGGCGTTGAACGAGCTGGCGTGGACGATCGCCACCGATGAGGGCATTGAAAAACGCGATCTCGATCTGGCCGAGAAAATGGCGCGTCGCGCCGTCGAGCTGTCGAAGGAGGAGGATGCGGCCATTCTGGACACGTTGGCTCGCGTGCTCTTTGACAAGGGTCAGGTGGACAAGGCCATCGAACTGCAGGCCAAAGCCGTTGCCAAGGCTCCGGAAGATCTCAAGGAAATGCTGGAGGCTTCGCTCGCCAGGTACAAGCAGAAGCGGCAGAATGCCGATAAGTGATCCATGAGGGTCTTTTGAGAGGATACCAATGACTCAGAGAGTTCTTGTTTGCCTGTTGGCGATGACGACGTTGGCCTTTGTCTCACGAGGCGCGGACCCCGGCCCGGTGACGCTCAAGGTCGGCGACGCCGCGCCAAAGCTGTATGTCAGCAAATGGGTCAAAGGGGATCCCGTGGATGAGTTCAAGGCCGGCCATGTCTATGTCATCGACTTCTGGGCCACCTGGTGTGGGCCTTGCAAGCGGTCCATGCCGCATGTGACCGACCTACAGAAGAAGTACGCCGAAAAGGTCACGATTATCGGCCTCAACATCTGGGAAACCAATCTCGAGGCTGTCGAGCCGTTTGTCATCGAGATGGGCGACCAGTTGGCGTATTCCATCGCCATCGACGAAGTACCCCAAGGCCAGCGCCAGGGTAAGTCAGCCGCTGCGTGGATGCGTGCTGCGGGGCAGCGCGGCATCCCCACCGTCTTTGTTGTTGACCAGCAGGGCAAGATCGCCTGGATCGGCCACCCCATGACCATGGACCGTCCATTGGCCCAGATCGTCCAGGGCACCTTCGACGCCCAGAAAGAAGCGGAATTCAGCAAGGCCATGGATGAACTGGAGACCGGCCAGCGCGAGGCCATGAAGAACAAGGATTGGGACAAAGTCATCGAATACGCGGACAAGATCATCGAGAAGGATGCCACCGCCGCGCCCAATCAGGGCATTATGAAACTTCGAGCGCTTTACGGGAAGAGCGACTGGGAGGCCGGCAATTCGCTCGCGGCCAAACTGCTTGAACAACACGCCTCGGATTCCGATGCCTTGCGCGCGCTGGCATGGACGATGGTTCGTGCCGGCGGCGAGGCCGACGTGAAACTGGCCTTGGCCGCCGCCGTCAAGGCACAGCAAGTCCGCGATGACGGCTGGGCCGGCAAGCACCTGCTCGCACAGGCGCATTTTGCCAACAAGGAATATGCCAAGGCCGTTGAATTGCAGACCGAGGTGGTGCAGGCCACCCAGGACCAGATGAAGCAGTACCACCAGCGATTGCTGGATACCTACAAGAAGGCCGCAGAGGGGCAATAGTCCGGACTGCAGGAGCCGCTCAAGGCGGAGTGGTGCTGATCTGCACATCGCTTAGCGGCCCCCGGCCTTCCGGGTCGACCAGTTCCGCGCGGAATTCCCAGTCTCCCGAGTTCCGCGGCACTTTAATCAGCAGTTCGCTCCATCCGGCCGGCAGGAACAGCGCCACGCGGTGGTTCCCGGTTCCTTCCGTGTCGGCGCCGGAGTAGACCGGTCGGCGGGCGAGCCAGACTTTCACACCGTCGTTGGCGTTAAGCTCCAGAGTTGCGCCTCGGGCAGTGGGGTTGCGGATCCAGCAGGCGAGGTAAACCACGGTGTTGTCGCCAAGCCGCATCGCCTTGGTCAGGTTGTTCTGCCGCGTCGCCTGGATGTGTCGCCAGCGTACCGGTTCGACGATGCCGGGATACGACGCATCCAGCCGAATGCGATCGATTTCCGGCGGGTAGGGGGTCTCCAGACCCTCTCCAGAGGCGTTCAGGAACGGCCCGATCGCCTGCCATTCCAGAAGAAAAGATCGCTTGGGCGACAGAAACCGCCGGCGGTAGTCATAGCGGGTTCTCAGGGGAATCCGGCACTCCTCCATGACCGCGTCCATGAAACCGTCGGCCTGCCAGTTGATCTTGCGGCGGTAGTTCAGAAGCTCACCCAGTATGTCCGCGGCGCGCGGGTGGCTGGAGATCAACTTGAGGTACCACTTGTAACGGGCGATGACGCGGGCGCTGTCCGTGCCCTCAAGCCCAAGCATGACGCGGAAGAACATGAGCCCCGCCTCGGTCGCACCGAGCCGTGGCACATGGACCTCCAGAAAAGCCAGGTCTTCGGCCGGTCCGGGGCGGGTGGTTCCGGTCGGGCGGGTTGCCGGCATCGGGCGACGCAGGCTCTGCGCCAGCCTTCGCGATTCCGCCAGATCGCTCATACGCTCAATGATCGCTGTGGCCGTGCGGTCTTCATCCACCGACAGCGGATGCAGTCTCAGGGGCCGGTCGGCGTCCAAGGCCGGAGAACCGCCGCCCGTCCGGCTCCCGAACCGCAGAACCGGCCTTGATCCCGTCGCGCTCGCGTCTTCCCAGACCACCAGCCGCACCCCGATGCCGCGCCAGGAATCGTCGGCGGACTTGTGCAGGATCTCCCGCAGCGGAATGGATATCTCGTAGATGTGTTGTCCACCTGCAATATCCTGTCGCGCCACGCATCTCATGCCCCGCGGAAGTTCGCCGTCGCACAGGTTCTCCAGCACGACGCGGCCGGACGCGTCCAGCCCCGCTCCAAACCGGCAAAGCCCTAGATTGGTCCTCAAACTCACGTCAAGCCAGTCTCCCGTGCTGAATTCGCGGCGGCCACGTCGCGGCGCAATGGCGTCGTCCTGGTAGGAGACCGCTATGCGAATTTCTTCATCGTCGTGCGAGATTCTCACCCGGCCATCGCCCTGCCGGCGGACTCCATCCACCACCAGGCTCTCCATCGGCCAGCTTTCTTCCTCCCCTTGCGCCCCGGCGGGTGCGGATCGCCGATAACTGGTCAGGACCTCGGTCGGGTCATGGGTGGGAGTTCGCGACGCCTCGCGACCAAAAACATGGATGCTGTTGCGGCCGGCGAGAACCAGTCCTTCCTCGAACACCACGGCAAGCGATTGCCGCCCCGACCGGCCCGATCTGCCGGAAAACTCCGTGGGTTTCCAGAAGTCGATCTCTCCGAGTTCCGCACCCGCAAGATGCCCACCTGTGGCAAGATCGAACAGATCGACACGAGGATTGTTCAGTTCAACCTTCCTCGCGCTGGACGGCGAATGTCGCGGATTGCGCTTGCGGCTGTTGCCGGCTGGGGCGCGCTGTTCCGTTGCCGTGACGACCACCAGGCGACCGCCCTGTTCCCGAACATCGAGAATCACGGGATATTCATCCGGTTCGGGCCTTGGCGGAACCGTGTATTGCCCGACTGCCGTCTGGGTCTGCAGCCTCACGGCTTTGACGGTGTGATTGGCGATCGTGTAGTACTTGTCGCCGCGAACGAAGCAGGGGGCGGTGTTGCGTGCTGCCTGTGCTGTTCCGCGCAGAGGCAGAACATAGTGGGCGCGGCCTTCGTCCGAGTCGCGCATCGTGATGTACACAAGATCCCCTTCAACCTGGGTGTGTACGTACTCCCATGAGGGGCGCTTCGGGGTTCCGATGATGCGCGCCTCGGCGGGGGGCGATGCTTCGGCCAGGTCAAACCAGTGGAATCGCCAGTCGCCGCCACCGTTGCCGACCGCCTGGGCACATCCGCGCAGTCCGTCCGTCGCCACATAGCGCGTTTCCCCGGATCCGGGTGGCAGGAGCGTTCGTTGCCCGATGATCGTTCCGTCACTCAGGCGAATGGTCCAGGCGCTCACCTCCTCGCGCGGCGTCTTCTGATGACCGATCGCATACAGGTTGTCTCCGGCAACTGCAATTCCGCGAGGTCCCGACCAGAACAGCGGCTCCAGCGACGACGGCAATTGCCGGTTCCAGATCAGTCGTCCGGTTGCCGTTTCGTAAACACTGGCATTGAAGCGCCGCCCGTCCAGGTCGCAGGCGATGACCCGCTCCCCTTCGATCGTGACATGATCCGAAGCAAATGCCGTCGCAGCGCCCCATCGCCTGTTGCCCGTTCGAGCATCCACTGCCACTAAACGATCAGGGTAGACAAGCAGCAACATCCCCTGGCCCACCACGACATCCACCAGCCCCGGATCGAGCGGTCGTTGCCACCCTTCAATGCCTCGCGCCGTAGGGATGC
>CAYSSA010000074.1:10950-19498 GCA_964433485.1 uncultured Tepidisphaeraceae bacterium
AGACAATCCATCGAGACCGCGAAAATCCGACCATCCATGCCCAATCCCGGTGTTGAGGTCAGCAAACGAGGGTTGGCTCGCGACATCGACCACAGTGGCCGAACCGGCAAATCAGTTCCCGTCGAGCCGACGTCGCCCGCAGGCGCCACTGCCGTCTTCGCGGGCGCGTCCGAGATCACCAGCAGTGCGTCTCCGTCCGGCAACGCGTCCCTGGCCATTTCAGAACCCAGCGAGCGGGTTTCGATCGAAGCGCCGGTCGTTGCCGAAAGGCGATGTAGAACCTCGCCGCACAACAGAATGCAGTCCGAGCCGTCAATCCAACTTCGCGTCGGCGCCGGCCGCGGCAGCGGACGTTCCCACGTCACTGCTCCGTTGTCCATGTTCACCCCCGCAAGGACATACTCGTCCCTCAACAGCAGCAGCCGGCCGGCCGAGCCCACCACCTCGCGGCTTGGAAGCAGCGGGTTGGCCCAGAGCAGGCGTCCGGTTCGCCGTTCCAGAGCGAACAGGCCCCAGCAGTCGCGCGGCTGGAAGATGACAGCGTCACCTTGAACCATCGGCGATGCCCCGTCCCGCCCAATCAGCGTCGGCAGCGTCTTGCCCAGGTAGCTGCGCGGATAGGGCCTGGCCCACTCGATCGACCCATCCCGCGCATCGCAGCAGGCGACCAACCCCATGCTCGTTGAGCAGTAGACAAGCCCATCGCTCACGGTCAACGCATTGCCGTAGCTGGCCAGATTTACGTGATCCGCCTGCTCTCCCTGCCCGCGTTTTCGTTTTCGGCGAGATGAATCGTCGATATTGAGCCTGGACGTCAACTCCGCCAGCGCTCGGTTCCATATCACCCTGCCGTCACGCGGATCGAGGCACACTATCGCCGCGGAACACGACATCGATGACCCCGCGTCATTTCGCGCCAGCACATAGAGCCGCCCCTCGGCCAGTGTCGGATCCGCCAGTGGCCATAGACCACGCGTCGCTGGACTGTCGCCGGTAGACCAGAGCAGCCTTCCCGTCCTGAGATCGAATGCGGCAATACTGGTCGGATAACGCTCCGTCGCATCTAGCGCCCAACGGGTAATCACACTCCGGTCACTGATAACCGGTCGAAACGGTCCCGGCATCGCAAACTCTGTCGGCTCAACCGGTTCGCTTCTCACCCCGTTGCTCGTTCCAGATTGGCGCACCCAGAGCGGTTTGGCAAGGTCGTCGCCGTAAAAGGCCAAGAGGCACGGTCCGGCCGCCAGCAGTCCGCCTTCGGTTCGCTGCACGCTGGGCAGAATCGCCTTTCGGACAAGCAGCAATCCGTCGGGGATGTCATCTATCAGGGCACCGGGCCAGAACGGCGATGATGGCGGCTGCAACAGTCTTAGTTGCCGCCCGGCCAGCGGCCGGGTTGCCGGCGCCGCGCTGGAACCGGAACTCGTGGCGACGGCGAGCCGATTGCGTATCTCCTTTGCGGCAAGTCTTTGGCCAAACCATGGATACAGCGCGTCGTCGGCAACATCCTTCCACGCCGCGCTGAAGTGCGCGAGGTCTTGCGGTTTCTGGGACAGCGCCAGCCAGATTCCCACCTGCGCCTTCTCACGGATGCTGGCATCCACTGTGTGCTCCATCGCGTCGGAGCAGCACTTGAGTGCCAGGCTTGCTTGGCCCAGCCGCAGGTAGATGTCGGCCAGTTCCAACAAAGCTGTCTGCCCGGCGGTCGTCCAGGGGTAGCGCCTGAAGACGGTCAGCAGGTCGTCCGGGCGGGCCGATTGCCGCGCGGCTTCCAATCGCGCCTGAGCCGCGCTGGCAGGCAAATCCCGCAGAACCTCGCCGATGGAGCGGTCCTTCGACATCGCTATGTTGGCATACCGGTCCACACTGCTCCAGAGCGAGCGAATTGTCCCGTCGGGCTCCGAAACCAGATTCGACCGTCCGGTGTCGGCGGCCACGAGCGGATCGAGATCGGCGGCCATGTCCCGCGCCTCCCGGTCACGCATGTTGGCCCACCGAGTGCGCAGCGTATCGTCCCCCCCAAAACGCGTTGCCGAGAACGTCTGGTTGGGCCCGAACGATGTCATGTATGAGCGAATTTCGTTCCGGACACCAGGCTCCGCTTCCGCAAGCAGTCGCTCAAACAGTGGTATTGCTTCCTCGGCGTGGCCGGCGGCCGCCAGGAGATTGGCTTGCTCCACCCGCCACCACGCGCTGTTCTCCGCCCGCTCGCGCGCCAGATCCAGACACCGCGACGCGTCCATGAACGCGCCGCGCGACCGATCCCAGGCAACGCGCATTCTCATGGCCTCGACAAACCCATTGTCGCCGGGGGGTACCAAGCCCAGACGGTACAACGCCATGTAACGGTCTGAAACGTATTCCGTCCACCGGTCGTCATCCTCGTACCTGACCGAATACACGATCAACGTCAGTGCCCGGAGGGTCAGTTCGATGTTGCCGGGATTGGTCTCGATCAGTCGCTTGCGGATCTGATTGGCTGGTTGCTGATGGCCGATGCGGGTCAGATGCTCGGACATATCGAGCACGGCCCGATTTTGCTGTTCTGTGGTGCGGGGCAGTTTCGAAGCAATCATCGCCTCCAGAAGCAGGGCACATCGCATCTTCAAATGGGCTTCATTCGTTCGCCGGTCTCCCGCATTCAGCTCCGCAAGCCATCTTTCATAATTAGCGGTATAGGTGGATTCCCAGTCGGTCTTCCATTCCATCCCGGCGGCCGCCTCCCTGTCGGCGGCCCAGCGCTGATCCTGACGCCAATAGTCATCATCCGCCCGCGACATTGCCGCAAAGGACACAAATACGACTAAGGACAGTACGGCAACGGTGAAACGCATGTGAATCAGGATGCCTCGCAGGTGTGCATATTTACAAAGTGAGCTTAGGCGCGTTGAACCTGCCGCTCTCTGTGTCCGCACCCAGCCCAAACCGCCGAAGTCCCTGGCACGGACTCAATAGCCGTCGCGTCCGAAATCCGATACATCCCTGTTGCCCGGAAGGCGCTTCCCACTTGCCGGCAGTTTTCCACTGGATTTCGGTGGACAACGGGTGTACAAGCTGACGTTAAACACGGATGTTCCTCTGCGGGGAACGGATGCCCGGATAATTGGCCGTCCTTTGCGAGGTGACACCATGCGAATTCGCGCTCTCGCTCCCTACACCGATGCGTTTGAGTGTCCCGCCATTGTTACAAGTCACCATCCACACAGTTGTTATGGCGGAGATGTCCTGGTTCTGCTTTCTCCGGAGGGGGGTGCGGTCGGACCTAAGGAGGCCGCCTTTGCCGGTTATCAGGTGATCGACGCCACAGCCGAGGAATGCCGACGTCTGCGCGATGCCGGCTACGACCTCCAAGGTCTGGACCGGGAAATGGAGTTCGCAAGTTCCTGAAGCAGAACCCGCCGATCCTGGACGAATTACACTCACAATCGCTGACAGGTGCTATAACCCGTTCTTTGCGGCCACCTGCTTGAATGCCGCGCCTGCGGCCTTGATCGTCGTGTCCAGATCGTCCTGAGTGTGCGCCAGTCCGACGAACCAGGCTTCAAACTGCGACGGTGGGAGGTAAATGCCTCGTTCAAGCATCGCGTTGAAGAACACCCCGTAGGCGGCTGTGTCGCAGGCGGTGGCTTGCTCGAAATTGGTCCCAGTCTGCCCCTCCTGCTTCACAAAGAACGGCGTAATCATTGATCCGCAGCGGTTGATGGCCAAAGGCACTCCGGCCTTGCGGGCGGCCCTGGCCAGTCCTTCGTGGAGGTGGGCGGACCTGGCCTCCAGTTGGTCATAAACCCCCGGTTCGCGAAGCAGTTCGATCATTGCCAGGCCGGCGGTGGTAGCCAACGGGTTGCCGCTTAATGTTCCGGCCTGATAGACGGCGCCTGAAGGGCTGACCATCTCCATCAGATCCTTCCGTCCGCCGTAGGCGCCAATGGGTAGACCGCCGCCGATGACCTTACCCAGACAGGTCAGGTCGGCTCGCACGCCAAAACGCTCCTGCGCGCCCCCGAAAGCCACGCGGAACCCGCTCATCACCTCATCAAGCAGCAGCAGCGCCTTGTTCTGGTCACACAGTTCGCGCAGGCCCTGAAGATAGCCCTCTGCCGGCAGGATGACCCCCATGTTTCCCGGAACCGGTTCAACGCAGAAACAGGCGATCTGGTCGGGGTAGCTGTCGAATATGGCCTTGGCTCCGGCCAGATCGTTGTACTGCACCAGCAAGGTGTTGGATGCCACCGAACCCGGTACGCCCGGACTGGACGGCGCCCCCAAAGTCAGCGCGCCGCTGCCGGCCGACACCAGCAGGCTGTCCACATGGCCATGATAGCAGCCGACGCACTTGACGATTTTCTCGCGCCCGGTGGCTGCCCGCGCCAGGCGCAGGGCGCTCATGGTGGCCTCGGTGCCGGAGTTGACGAAACGGATCATGTCCACGGAGGCCATGGCGTCGCAGATCATCGCGGCCAGCAGGGTCTCCTGCTCGGTTGGGGCGCCGAAACTGGTGCCCTTGCCGATTGCCTTGGAAAGGGCGGCCACTACGGCCTCGTTGCAATGTCCGGCAATCAGCGGCCCATACGACGCGACATAGTCGATGTACTCGTTGCCGTCGATATCGCGAATCTTGCTGCCTTCACCCTCGCGGATGAACACCGGGGTGCCGCCGACGGCCTTGAACGCGCGCACCGGAGACGACACGCCGCCCGGCATAACCTGCTGGGCTTTGGCGAACGCCGCCTGCGAGTGGGCGATCGAACGGGGACTGCTCTTAGCCATGATCAGACTATGATAGGACATTCACGCCCGGTACGGAAGTAGCCCCGGCCATGCAGAGAAGAAACCCCCGGACCGACCGGTCCGGGGGTTTTGTCGGGTCAAAATCATCCGAAGCGGTGTCGTCAATGAACCGACTCGATCTCGTTGCCGTTGGCGTCCAGATGCACGGCCTTGTAGCCGCCACGGGCCGCGAAGTAACCCACGAGAAGCAGATAGCATACGGCCATCGTTGTCGGGATGAGGGCGGTCAATTTCAGCGCCATGCGGCCGCCGTACAACCGGGCCTTGATGACCGGGTCCTTGTCAGCGGCAGCAGTGGTTTTGGCGGTGGCCCACCACGCGCTCAGCTCCTCCAGGTTCGAATCCTTCTTGCCGGACTTGGCATTGAGTTCCATTTCCTGGGTCATGGCCTTGCCGTCATCTTCCAGCACCGCCACCTTGGCGCCATTCAAACCCTGAATCGCGGGGAAGAACAGGAAGCTGTTCTTGTCGTTCGCCTTATAGCGGTCATAGGCGGCCATCGATGTGCGCTGCAGTTCCTTGGACGCATTGGCATCCTGCTTGTAGCCGATGCCAGGACCGGCAAGGAAGCCTGCCGACAGCATACCCACGCCGCCCAGCAGTCCCATGCCAAGGGCGCCGGCCTTGGGATAGCGTTCGCCTGCCACGCCCAGCATCGTGGGCCAGAGGAACGTCTTGCCGATGCCATATACCGTGGCGGCGGCTACGACCAGAAGGCCCGTGTTGACGGTGCCCAGCAGGAACAGGCCCGTTGCCCCGCAGCAGGCGGAGAGGCAGAGCAGGCCCAGCGGATTGATCTTGTGAACAATTGGTCCGGCAAAGAACCGGAGGACAAACATCAGGCCCGAGGTATACATGAACAGCAGCAGGGCCTTGCCCGGAATCACGTTGTTCATAATGTTGGTGATCCAGGAGTCGGTGCCGAGTTCAACATAACCGACCATGGCGTGGATCAGTACCAGGAACAGGAAGATCGGAGAGGTCAGGATCGTCGCGATCATGGTTCCCAGACCCACGCCGGCCGCGCTGGCCTCGGAGATCGGGAACTTGTTTTTCAGCGTCAGCACGCCGTACAAGACGGTCGGAATCATGAACACCAGCATTGGGATTTCCCAACGCAATCGCATCATGCTTGCGTCTTTGCCGACAAACAGGTAGGCGAACAAAGCACCCAGGATCAAACCCGCCGGCCAGCCGGCGTGCAGGATATTCAGCCAGTGGGTCTTGTTCTTTGGATAGAGCGTTGCCGTCAGCGGGTTGATGACTGCTTCGCCCAGGCCATTGCCGAGCGAGAACATGAACATGGCGATGTAGAGGCACCAGTAGGTGGCGTTCTTGCCGGCCGCATGGAACACCGGACCTGCGGCGATGGTCAGTATGGCCGAGAGCAAGTGCAGGGCAAATGCGATTGCCAGCAGGAACTTGTACCCCACCTTGTCGATGAACAGCGAACAGATGATGATCGTGAAACCGAATCCGGCGAGACCGCCGCCGGTAATTCCGCCGAGTTCAGTCTGAGTGAAGCCGAACAGCGCCGACCAGTCACCCAGAATGCCTCCGCGCACCCCGAAGCCGATGCCTGCGGCGATCAGAACCAGAAAACTCGCGATGAAAATCTGCCCGGTGTGGATGTTCTGTTCCCCACCGATTCGGTTGGTTTCAGTCATGTCGTCTCCTCACGAAATGATCCATCGAACGCGAACCCACGATACACGTCATTCAGGATGAGCCCGAATGTTGGGGGCAGATATTAGCGTTTGCCGGCTCGGCACACAAGAATTTGTCTCGAAAGTATTTGCCCGTTGTTCTCTGGTTTGAATCGCGGAGTTCAACGCCGGGACGAATCGGGCGTAGCCGCCGCGAGTCGGGCTCATCGCTCCGCGAGCATGCCTTGCACATGCTCCCGCACACGCCGGTCCAGCTCTGCCGAGTCCGGTCCCAGCCGTTTCTCGAAAATCGCCGGCCAGTTCTTCGCTTCCGGAGTCTCGTTGATGTCGGCGATCATCGCCCGTAGGTCGGCCGGGCGGCTGTTCCACAGATAGTGCATCAGGCCCCACGCCTGGGCGTAGCGCCAGGCCACGGTGCGCTCATTGTCCTTTTCCGCCGGAGCGTAGGACACGAGCTGTCCCACGGTGACCAGGCCATCGGCTTTCTGCGCGTTGCCATAGCTCATCAGACGCCACTGATTGGGCAGGCCCGGACCGGATCGTCCCGACTTGTCGGCGTGTTCAAACAGGCAGGCCAGCCCTTCGGTCAGGAACCATGGGTATGGCTTGGCCGAATCCTGAACGCCGGTCGTGAAGAGCAATTGATGGGCCGTTTCGTGCCGCGACTTGCCCAGCGTTGATGCAGACGCCACGGCCACAAATCGCCGGTGCAGGTCGGATCGCTGTGCGGCCAGTCGTCGGATACGTTCCTGCAACACGATTCGCCCGGCCGTGTCCTGCGCCGGCAGCCCGGCCAACCTGGCTCGCGCCCCGGCAAGTTCGCCATCGAGCCGCGTGAGTTCCCCCACGACCTCGGCGAACGCAGGATTGTCCGAGTCGTGAAAGAAAACGGTCTGTTCGTGCTTTGCCAGAAACGTCCCGGCCGACCACTCGGCTTCATGTTCGCCAAGGCCCTTGAGATAGCCGAGGAACTGCGAGCGCTTCTCGAACAACACGCAGGTCAGCCGCCCTTGCGGCTGTCGGGTTGCCATGCCGATCTTCGCGGTTTCCCGGAAGAAAGTCTCCCAGGTGTCCTCGAGCACTGCCAGTTGGGCCTGTGCGGCCGCTCCCTGAGTGTTTGTGACCAGCGCAAAATGCTCCGAGCGATGAACCGAGAACCCCTCGCCCAGCGATTTGGCCAGTTCATCCTGCGCCGCGGCGCGTGTCGGCCAGCACCCAATCATCAGCCCAAGTATCGCGGCGACAACACAGTGAAATGACCAGGCCGCGGTCCGTCCATGGCGGTGCGGCCTGCCCATCCGCACGGGCCAGTTTGGGGGTGCGAGAGATTCATCATCACGGAGGCGCGCAGGCACAGAGAGAAAGAACCTTCCGAGTTTTCTCCGGGCCTGTGTGCCACCGTGGTTCATGCTGTATTGATTGCGGCCATGCCGCGCTGGGATTTTCACCTGCAAGCTGTGCTAGTCCGCCGGCTTTTGTTCCGTCGGTAGACGTTCCTGGGATCCAACGAGATAGATCGAATTTTTGCCCGATTTTTTCGCCCGTTGCATCAGTTGGTTGTCGGCCGCCGCGATCAGCTGCTCGGCATCCCACGCATCGTAGGGAAACACGGCAAGTCCGCCCGAGATCGTCAGCACACCCTTGCCGGCTTTGCCCAGGCTTGGCAAATCCTGACCTGCCAACAGCTTACGGAAACGATTGAGCACATCCACAGGCGTTTGCGGGGGTTTGCCCGGCGGCGTTCCCGGTTGTCGCGGCACGCGCGGCCCTTCCTTCTCCCAGAACACCACCACAAACTCGTCTCCGCCCACGCGAGCCACCAGATCGTGCTCCCGGCAGCACCGCCTCATCAGCGTGGCCGTCTGCCTCAGGATGTCATCGCCAACGCCGTGGCCGTACAGGTCGTTGTATTGCTTGAAATTGTCGATGTCGAACATGAACAAGGTGACTGGGAAGCGCTTGCGTCTGGCCAGGTCCACAATCCGCGACAGGAAATGGCGGAAATATCGGGCGTTGTACAGGCCGGTCAGTTCGTCGGTGATGGCCAGTTTCTGAAGCGACGAATGGCGATCCTGAAGTGTGCGCAACTGCCC
>CAYSSA010000075.1:0-6991 GCA_964433485.1 uncultured Tepidisphaeraceae bacterium
CTCTGGCGGCGTAGATATACGTTGCATACAAGGTGCGTGCCCGTTTCATTTCCGCCGGTCAATCCGAGCCAAGCGAGGAATCTCTGCGTTGCCTTCGAGGAAGGCATTCGATCCCGCAGGGTTCGTTCCTGGCGGCCAAACGCGGAGATGCTTGGCGTGGCTGCTCTGAAAGTCAGGCGGACGTGACGAAGGAAAACAGAGGTTCCTCGCGGCTATCGGAATGACGCAAGTGACGTTGACGGCTACACTTCCACGCTACGTGGGTGGGCCGCCGGCCCGAGAGTGACTCTGTATGACCGATCGAAAACCGCTCGCGCAGCAACGGTCGTGGACCCGCTGTTTGCGCCGCGTTGGTTTCGTGGTAGAACACGTCGAGAACAAAGGAGATTCATCATGCGTACTCGTATCTCTGTGGTCTGGTCATCCCTGCTTCTGACAATTGCCCTTGGCGTCTGGGCGGCTGACCCCGCCCGGCCCGTAGGTACCAGCGCCAGCTTCAAAGGCCCGGTCGGCCTCCAGATGTACAGCCTTCGCGACATCTCGGCCAAGGACAACAACAAGGCCCTGGCCATCGCCAAGAGTTTCGGTTTCGTCGAGCTCGAACTTCACGGTACCGGCGGCATGGCCGAGGCCGATTATCGCAAGCACCTGGAATCCATGGGATTCAAGCCGATCGCCACACATCTCGACTATGCGCTGTTCGAGAAAGACCCCGAGGCCGCCGCGCAAAAGGCTAAGGCGCTGGGCTTGTCCTACGTGGGCGTGGCCTGGATCCCGCACAAGAGCCCCTTTGACGAGGCCACCTGCCGCAAGGCCGCCGCCGTCTTCAACCGCGCCGGCGAGGTTCTGGCCAAACACAACATCCGCTTCTTCTATCACAACCACGGCTACGAGTTTGTGCCCCATGGCGACGGAACTCTCTTTGACCTCCTGGTCAAGGAGACCAAGCCCGAATTCGTCGCATTCGAGATGGATGTATTCTGGGTGGTCCATCCGGGCCAGGATCCCGTCAAACTGCTCAGGAAATACCCCGACCGCTGGCAACTGTTCCATCTGAAGGACATGAAGAAAGGCGTGCAGACCGGAAAGCTCACCGGCCAGGAGGACGTCAACAACGATGTCGTTCTCGGCACGGGTCAGATTGATCTCCCCGCTGTCATCAAGGCCGCGCAGGAGATCGGCGTGAAGCACTACTTCATTGAAGACGAAGCTCCTCGCGCCGTCGAACAAATACCCCAGAGCCTGAAATTCCTCGAGTCGTTGTCGTGGTAATGCCCGCCCGCGCCACGCAGGTCAGACATCGCATACGCTGGCCGCGTGGCGCAGCGCCAGGACTTTGTCAGGCCAGGTTGGAATGAACTCCTGGGCAACGTAACCGTCGTAGCCGATCTCGACGATCGCCCGCATGATCGCCGGATAGTTCAGTTCCTGCGTGTCCACAAGTTCTCCCCGGCCGGGCACGCCGGCGGTGTGAATGTGGGCGATGTGTTCCTTGTGCTGGCGAATGCGCCGAATGACGTCCCCATCCATGATCTGCACGTGGTAGATGTCGAACAGCAGTTTCATGTTCGGCGAACCGACTCGCCTGACAAGCTCAACACAGAAATCCACGTGGTCGCCAAAGTAGCCCGGGTGGCCCTTCATGGGGTGGCTGTTGTCGCGGCTGTTGAGGTGCTCCAGACAGAGGTTGACCTTCTTCTGCTCGGCTCGGGCAATCACGCGCTTCCAAAGGTCCACGCAGTTCCGTGCGCCGGCCTCGTCGTCGATTCCGGGTTCGCGCATGCCCGTGAATGTGATGACGTTCCTGCAGTTCACAGCCGCGGCCAGCTCGATTCCATCCAGCAGCGCCTTCTCACAGGCGGCATGATTGGCCGGATTAAACGGCCCCTTTGCAAAGCCATGGCTTCCTACCAGCGAAACGGCCAGTCCCAGTTCCCGGATCATCGGGTAGTGTTTGGCGTCGATGCCCTCCATCGCGACCAGGCCGATCTCCCTGCAATGCCTGGCCAGTTCCGGCACGGGCATGGGGTTATATGTCCAACCCATGATGGACTGGCGGATGCGATTGTTCTTGATGCGGAAATCGGGGGCCACGGGCTGCGCGGCCATTGCCGTACTGGCGCTGGTCATTGCTGCGCCAACTGCGGCATGAAGAACAGAGCGGCGGGCGAGTTTGGTATCAGCCATGGGGAAAGTCTACCCGCCGCCGGCATTACAGCCAACTGCGACGAGAGACACGTTCATACTCGCGATTTCTTCCGGCGTGCCGGCAGAGGCGAGTGAGCAGAGCAGAAAGCGCAATACGATCCTCTTGCATCGCCAGAGGGCTTGTAGAAAACCGCTCGGGTGAATAATTCAACAATTCTTACGAATCTGCCGCGAAACCTTGTCCACAAATTCTCTGAAAGCCTCCACGCTGTTGCCGGCGCGGCCGATATCCAGGCCGCCACGGCCGGACTTGGGCTCGAAGCGCACAAAGCGGATGCGGCGATTGGGAAACGTGATGGCCATGAATCCTGAAGCCAGGACGGTCAGGCCCATGGTGGCATATCCCATCGCCCCCAGCGGCGCGCCTTTGGCATTGTAGTAGACCATTGCGAAGGCCAGAAACGCCAGCGCCATAACCCATCCGGCATATCGGAACAGGCGATAGCGAATGGTCAACTCTCGCGTCTGGCCGCTGAGCGTCTCCAGTTTCACCGTCGTCTCGAACTTGCCCTTGAGCAGCCATCGGGCCTTGACCACGACGCGGTCCTTGTGAAGCGCGAACTCGCGCCGAACCTCCAGCAGCCGTTCGTTATAGGTCGCGATTGGTTCGTCCATCACAGCCACGCCGCCTGTTTCTTGATGTGATTGATCAGCCCGTTCGTTGAGCAGTCGTGCGTACGGATCTCACCCGGCGCCGTAAGTTCCGGCAGGATCTTGTTGGCCAGTTGTTTGCCAAGTTCCACGCCCCACTGGTCGTAGCTGTTGACGCCCCAGATGATGCCCTGCACGAAGATCTTGTGCTCGTACATGGCCACAAGCTGACCGAGTATGCGCGGGGTGATTTGCTTGACAACGATCGAATTCGTCGGCCGGTTGCCGTCAAAAAGCTTGTGAGCAATCAGCAGGTCCATCTGCTTCTGCGTCAGCTTGCCCTTCTCGACGTCCTTCTTCAGTTCCTCGATCACCTCGTCACGGTTTTTGCCCTTCATCAGCGCTTCTGTCTGAGCCAGGAAGTTGGCCAGCAGAATCGGGTGGTGCTGCCCGACGGGGTTGTGCGTCTTGATGGGCGCGATGAAATCGCACGGGATAACCTTCGTGCCCTGATGGATAAGCTGATAGAAAGCGTGCTGGCCGTTGGTGCCGGGTTCGCCCCAGATGATCGGGCCGGTCTCGTAGTCCGCGCGATCGCCGTCGCGGCGGATGGTCTTGCCGTTGGATTCCATGTCGCCCTGCTGGAAATAGGCCGCGAACCGATGGAGATACTGGTCATACGGCAGGATGGCGTGGCTCTGGGCATTCCAGAAATTGTTATACCAGACGCCCAGCACGGCGAGGATCACCGGGATGTTCCTCTCAAACGGCGTGGTGCGGAAATGGTTGTCCATCTCGTGTGCGCCGGTGAGCAGTTCAATGAAATTGTCGAAACCGATGTAGAGGGCGATGGGCAGGCCGATGGCCGACCAGAGCGAATAACGCCCGCCAACCCAGTCCCAGAATCCGAACATGTTGTCGGTGTTGATGCCGAACTTGGCGACTTCGCCGGCGTTGGTGGAAACGGCCACGAAGTGTTTGGCCACCGCCGCCGCATTGCCGCCCAGTTGCTTCAGCAGCCAGTCCTTGGCGGTGTTGGCGTTGGTCATGGTCTCCTGGGTGGTGAATGTCTTGGACGCCACCACGAACAGCGTGGTCTCGGCCGACACCTTCTTGAGCACCTCGGCCATGTGCGTGCCGTCCACATTCGACACAAAATGCACGCGCAGCTTCCGGTCATCACCATAGGGCTTGAGGGCCTCGGTGACCATGACCGGGCCGAGGTCCGACCCGCCAATTCCGATGTTCACGATGTCGGTGATGGCCTTGCCCGTCTGGCCCTTCCACGCGCCCGAGCGGACCTTGGCGACGAACTCGCCGATGCGGCGGAGCACTTCGTTGACCTCGGGCATGACGTCCCTGCCGTCGACCAGCACCGGCTTGTTGGAGCGGTTTCGCAGCGCAGTGTGCAGCACGGCACGGTTTTCCGTGAAGTTGATCTTCTCGCCGGTGAACATCTTCTCAATGAAATCGCCAAGCTGTTCCTGCCTGGCCAGGTCCATCAGCAGCCGCATGGTGTCGGCCGTGATGCGATTCTTGGAATAGTCCAGCAGCAGATCGCCGAACTGAACCGAAAAAGTCGTGAACCGGCTTCCGTCCCTGGCGAAGAGTTCGCGCATGTGAACGCCGGCCATTTGCTGCTGATGGGCCGCCAGGGCCTTGTACGCTGATGATTGGGTAAGTGCTGACATAGGGCGGGAATCATAGTAAATTCCCGCCGGTTGTCACGAGGCTGCCGGGGGTGTTTGGCCGGTGGATTGCCGAACCGGCGCGGTAATCACGCCACTTGACTCCCGCTCCGTGTCGGGCATGATGACTTGCACGGTCGCCGCGTTTCCACTTTTTGAAAGAAGGTTCTATGTCGCAGTATCCTCCGCCCCCACCGCAAGGCATGTATCCGCCGCCCCAGGGACAGTATCCTCCTCCGGGTCAATATGGTCCTCCCGGCGCCTACTCGATGCCACCGGCCACAAAGACAGGAAACGGCATGGCCGTCGCCAGCCTGGTCTGCGGGTTTCTTTTCTGCATTCCCGCAATTACCGGGCTGCTCGCCGTGCTTTTCGGGCTGGTCGGGTTCTCCAGGGGCAAGGATCCCCTTCGCGGCGGCCGGGGCATGGCAATGGCCGGTCTTCTGCTGGGGCTTCTCAGCCTGGCCGGCTGGAGTGGAGTTGGATACTTCGCGTGGTGGGGCTACGGTCAACTCAAGGCGTTCATCGTGCCGACCACGGGCCTGATTGAGAGCCTGGGCAACAATGACCTGGTGGCGGCGCGGAAATATGTCACGCCAGCCGTCTCGAACGCCGATCTAGCCAAAGCGCAGACCACGTTCAGCACCATGGGCGAATTTGTGCAACTCGACAACCCGAACTTCGTCCAATCCACGAACAACGGCGTGACCACATACACGTTGACCGGCAAAGCGGTGTTCCAGAAAGGCAACTGCAATGTCACGGTCTCATTCGACAAGGACCCGCAGGGCGTCATCATGATCAGCAAGCTGCTGATTCAATGAGTCCGGCCACGCATTGACCGATGGCATGGAATATCGAAAAAAGTCGGCGCCCAGCGCCGACTTTGTCTTGCATGGCCCGCCGTATGCGGACATAATCCCAACTTGGCGACCGTTGGTTCCGCATTACGGGCTTCGAGGAGTTGGGCATGGTCAATCCGAAACGACATCATTCGACAAGCATCGTGGAACGCCTTGAGGACCGTCGGCTGCTGGCCGCGGCCCTGCCTTCGGACAACGCTCTCGCCTTCGACGGCACCTACGCCTTCGGCGATCTGAACGGCGATGGCAAACTGGATATGGTGCAGGTAGTCACAGGTACCGACTATCGCACGGGCATAACCGGCTGGGGCGTCGATCTGTATTTCAACCGGGCCTCCGGCCAGGCGCCCGCTACCACCGTTCCGCGCGAACTGCGCCAGTCCCAGCACGTCAATGCCATACCCGGCGCGAGGATCAACGGGAACGCCTGCGCCGTCATCGGCGACATCAACGGCGACCGCAAGAACGATATCGTCGTCTATGTGATTCCAAACGCTGGAAATCAACGCCTTCCGCACGGCGGCGTGCTTCTGGGCGACGGCAAGGGCGGCTTCAAGTCCGGCGGAACCTTCGACCTCCAGGGCTTCGTCAGCTTTGACGGAAACTGGGGATTGACCCTCGCTGATTTCAACGGCGACAAACGACCGGACCTGATGGCCTACACCTACACCGCCGCGCCGCCATACAACATCGCTTCGCGCGTGGTGACGCTCAGTTCCACCATCGGCATTGCGCTGAACAACGGCGCCGGCAAGTTTCGCGACATGGTTTCGATGAACAATCCGCTGGTTCCCGCGCTGCCGCTGCCGCCGTTGCCGGCGGGAGCCGAACCCCAGGGCAAGTACAGCTATTTCCGCGTGCTTGGCGCCGGCGATCTCGACGGCAACGGGAGAGCCGAGATCGTCTGTCAGATCGACACCGACACCATTGCCATGTCTTCGCCCACCACCTTCAGCCCGCTGGCCTTCAGCGCCGCCAAGACCATCACCCTGCCGGGCGCACAGGCGGCCACTGCGGCGACCGCCACAACCACATCGAGTTCCCTGTCGCCGCTTGGCAATGTTCTGCAACCCCCCGGCTCAACCCAGCCCTCCATTCCGGTGTTTGGTTCGCTGCCTCAGACCACCGGTTTGAATGTCGCCCGTCCGGCCGCCAAACCGGCGTTCGCCTTTCTTACGGACGTCAACCGTGATGGATTCACAGACATCGCCGTGCTTCGGGGCTCGGCGGCATACATCGGCGTCAATCGTTCACTGCAGACTTCCGCGTCGAAGCGCCCCGCTTTCGGCTGGCGGCAGTTCTCGGTTCCGGTGCCGCTGAATCCTCTTGGCCCCGCCGGCAACACCACCATGACGATGTTCGTGGCCGACTTGGACGGCAAGGGCAAACAGACGATGTGTTTCCTTGTGGCCGGCTCCCTTGATCTGTACGCCCTGCTCGGCACACAGTCTCTGCCCGCCGCCTGATGGCTGACGGCAGACGAGCCGCATGACCCGGAGTGCAGCCTCCGGCCATTGTTGATGCGCCGGTTCGCGGAGCCCCGTGGCGATGGGTCTTTCTCCGCTCGGCCTCATCTCTTCATCGCCGCCGCGCTGGCTGGCGTGCTGGCCAGTTCAAGCCGCATCAGCAGCAGGGCCGCTC
>CAYSSA010000075.1:7009-7260 GCA_964433485.1 uncultured Tepidisphaeraceae bacterium
ACGCCCAGCAAATCCTTCTGCTCGGCCGGCTTCGTCTGGCCGTTGCCGTTGGCGGGCTCGGCGACCGGTTCGTCCGGGTCGTGCAGGACGTCGGCCTCCTGGCGTGCGCCCAGCGCCGTGCGGGTCTGCTCCGGGGTCATTTCAACCACGACATCCGGCTCGACGCCCCACTCCTTCGAGTTTTCCTCGCGATGGATGCACTTGCCCAGCGGCAGATAGTAGTGGCTTGTTGTCAATTTGAGAACAGCCTG
>CAYSSA010000075.1:7279-8960 GCA_964433485.1 uncultured Tepidisphaeraceae bacterium
TGCACCGAACCCTTGCCGAAGGTGCGCTCGCCCACAATCAGAGCGCGATGGTGATCCTTCAGAGCTCCCGACACAATCTCGCTTGCCGAGGCCGAGTATTGATTGACCAGCACAACCAGCGGGCAGTTGACCTCGTCCGCCACTCGCCGCGCGGAGATGCTGCTCGAGGGCACCGGCGAATCGGGCCGGTCCGGTCGGGTCGACACAATGACTCCCTTGGTCACAAAACGGTTGACCACCTCGGTCGCCGCGTTCAGCAGTCCGCCACTTCGATCGCCGACGAGAGGAGGCCGCCCGGATTGTAGCGGAGGTCAATGATCACCCCGCGCGCACCGGCGGCCAGCGCATCGGTCAATGCCTGTTTGACGTCGGCGCCCGTGGTCTTGGAGAAGTTGATCAAACGCATGTAGGCAATCTTGTTATCGGGATCGATGAAATACTCCCAGCCGCCTCCGGGCTTGTGCTTCCATCCCTTCACAGACGCCACCTTGATCACCTCGCGCACCAGCGAATAATCCTTGACATCGCCATTGGGCTTGCGCATCGTCAGCGTGACCTTCGTACCGGCCGGTCCGGTGATCCGCTTCACCGCCTGATTGACATTGATCCACTTCGCCGAGCGGCTGTCGATATGCGTGATGATCCAGCCGGGCTTGATGCCCGCCTTGTACGCGGGGGAGTCCTCCAGCGGCGAGACCACCTTCAGATTGCCGGATTCATCCACCTGAATCTGAATGCCGACGCCCGTGAATTCGCCCTGGGTGGTTTTCTTGAACTCTTCCCAGTCCTGCGGCCAGATGATCGTCGAAAACGGATCCAAGGCCGCGAACGCGCCATCGGCGAACTCCGAAGTGAAGACCTCCTCCGGAAGGTTGATGGTGTCCTCATTGGTCTTCTTGAGGCGGGCAATCGCCGGCACCAGCGCCTTCTGCTGCGCGTCGTTCCGGGCCTGTTCGGCCAACGCCATCAGGGCGTCAAGTTCGCCGAGAAACGCCGCCTTCATCGCCTTGTTGCCCAGACCGGGGAAGGTCTTCTCCAGGGCCGGCGTGGTGACCGCGGTCTTAAGCGCCGCCAGGCCTCCGCTCACCATCTGCGAGAACGTGACCTTTCGCCAGTAGTTCTCCCGGGCGTTGACAATGGCCTCAAGCAGCATGTCGATCTTCACATCCTTGAGCGTTTCGCGCCAGTTGATGCGATTCTGCTCCTGCTCTTCCTCGTCTTTCTCGTCCTTCTTCACCGGCCGGGTGGTCGGCTCGATGATCCGGTCCACTTCCTCCCGCTCCCTGCTGTCCGCTTCCTGAATGCGTTTCATCTCTTCCGGCACATACATCGCCAGCAGGCGCACCCGTCGCGTCGCGGTCTTGGCCTTTTCCTTCCACTCCGGCGAATCGGGCTCGATGGTGGACAATTGCAGATAGATCCGCATCGCGTGGATCCAGTCCTCGGCTTTCTCGTAACCGCCGGCGAGCTGCCTCGCCTGGGCCAGCAGATCCTTCACCCACTGCTCGTTTCTGAAGGCGTCCTTGCTTATGGCCAGCGTATATGCGTCGGTTGCCTTGCCGATGGCGAATGCGGGTTTGCCGGCCTCGATGAGTTTCTGCACCTGCTTGACCGCCTTCTCATACTCCTTCTGTCGCTCGGCCAGGAACGCCAGACGTTGCGACTCGAACGCTTTGGCCCA
>CAYSSA010000075.1:8970-9801 GCA_964433485.1 uncultured Tepidisphaeraceae bacterium
GCCGGCCATTCGTTGAACAACGGCATCCTGCGATCCGGCGGTGGCCTGAGTCAGAATATCCATCGCCAGATCAAACTTCCCCGCACGCGCGGCGGCCACCGCCTTCGACTTCAATTCCTCGGTTGCCACGGCCCCCTGGTCCTGAGCCAACGGCGACGGAGCCAGAGCGCCACCCGCAACGAGAATCAGAACCAGCGACAGAAAACCGCGCAGCAACTTGGTTGGGTTGGAGGTCATAATACCAATCATCGCCCCGCGACCTGGCGCAAAAGGCCACTGACAGTCCGGGACGACCATATATCGTACTGTCGAACCGGGCGGAAGTTACAACGATTGCAAATTTGTTGGCGTCGGTGTTACGCCGGATGCATGATCGCGTCCTGAATCTTCGCGACCATTCCCTCGACCATCCGCAGCTTTTCCTGGAACTCTTCATGGGCAATGAGGTTGGAACGACTCCGCCGGACGGCTGAATGAAGGTCTTTCCGTTCCTCATCCACCAGGCTCACGCTCAGCTCCCATTCCACGGTGGAGAGTTCGATCTGGTGATTCATGGCGACCTCCCTGGGTCAGAGAACGCAGAACACCTGAGAAGCTGACCATATTTTACCCCACCCGAGACGGGAACGAATGAGAAATCCGGCCGCAATCCGCAGAGCCACTGGCGCAAAGACACACCCGAACACGGCTGGCCGAACCCGGCGTCGCTTTGTCAGAACCGCCATCGCAGGAACATGGGACAACGGCAGCGGGCGCCGTCACTCTTCCACTTCCCTCAGTTTTCGTCGGAACAGGTCTTCTCGCCGCCTCGAGGCTCGGTCCAGCCAACCC
>CAYSSA010000075.1:9855-16325 GCA_964433485.1 uncultured Tepidisphaeraceae bacterium
ATGGCCTCGAGGTGTGCGATCTGCTGTCTGAGCTTGTGAAGCGCACCGCGGATATTGTCGGCATTGTCCAGAAAAATGTCTCTCCAGAGCGGTCCATCGCCCCCGGCGATGCGAGTCGTGTCCAGGAATCCCTTGCCGCACAGGCCGAAGCCCTTCTCATCCTGCATCGCCACCAGCGCCGCGGCGACCGCGTGCGGGAGGTGGCTGACCTCGGCCAGCAGACGATCGTGTTCATCGGGGCTTAACGTGGCCAGTCGCATGCCCAGGCTCATCCAGAAGCGTCCGACGGCCTCAAGTGACCCGGGATGGGTTCCGCCCGTGGGGGTCAGTATACATAACGCCTTTTGAAACAGGTCGGTCCGCGCGAAATCAACGCCTCGCTTTTCGCTGCCGGCCATCGGGTGGCTGCCGACGAAGTGGACCGATGACGGGAGCTTTTCCTGAGCCTGTTGCACCACCGACCGCTTGGTGCTGCCGACGTCGGTTACAACCGTCCCTTTGGCCAGACACGGAGCGATCTTGTCGAGAATTTGGCCAAAGAGCCCCACCGGGGTACATAGAATCACCAGATCGGCTCCACGAACAGCCGACTCCAAGTCGGTCGCGGCGTTGTCGATTGCGCCAACCTCAACGTCACGATCAAGGGTGCTCTTGCGATGTCCGTAACCCGTTATTTTACATTGGGTTGTATATGCTTTGGCGGCCAGTCCGATCGAGCCTCCAAGCAAGCCGACGCCGAGTATGCTGATGTGTTTGAAGGGCATCGTCCGATAAAGTAACGGGTTGTTGCCCATTGGCAAGTCCCTTGGCGCGACATGTCGGGCCGACTTGAAGTAGCCGAAGCTTGGGGGTAGGCTTTACGGTCAATGGCTCATTAGGTCTGGAGGGAGACGAACCAAAGTAAAGGCGGCCGGGTGGCTCCTGGCCGAATGGAACATATGTCCGAAATGCTTGCGACTCTCGAGCGACCGACCTCCTCGGCCAGCGCGCCAAGTCTTCGCCATGTTCTGGAGTTCGAGAAGCCCCTCGCGAGGTTGGAGCAACAAATACGCGACCTCGAAGAGCTTCAGGGCCAGAAACAGGTGGACTACACCAAGGAAATCCGCCAACTGCGCAACAACTACACGGCCCTGCTTCGCAAGACCTATGACAACCTGAGTGCTTGGGAAACGGTTCAGGTTGCCCGGCATCCGCAGCGACCGATGTTCCGCGACTATGTCGATTTGATCTGCCGCGAGTTTCGTGAGCTGCACGGCGACCGCGCGTTCGGCGACGACCGGGCGGTGCATTGCGGTCTAGCCAGAATCGGCCCGCACAAAGTGGTGCTCATCGGGCAGCACAAAGGCCGTGACACCAAGGAGAAGATCGCCTGCAACTTCGGCCTGGCCCATCCGGAAGGTTATCGTAAGGCATTACGTTGCATGAAGTTAGCGGAGAAATTTGAACTTCCCGTAGTGACAGTCGTGGATACTCCCGGCGCCTATCCGGGCATCGGCGCCGAGGAACGTGGACAGGCCCAGTCAATCGCCGTGAATATGATGGAAATGTCGCGGCTGCGGACGCCGATTGTTACGGTCGTCATCGGCGAAGGCGGCTCGGGCGGGGCGCTGGGCATCGCAGTGGCCGACAAGGTCGCGATGATGGAGTTCGCCTGGTACTCGGTCATCTCGCCGGAGGCGTGTTCGGCCATTCTGTTCAAGGGCAATGAGGGCGCATCCCAGTTGGCCGATTCGCTGCGCCTGACCAGCCGACACCTGCACCGTCTGGGGGTGATTGACACGGTGGTTCAGGAACCCCTCGGCGGGGCACACCGCGACCCACATACGGCCGCTCACAACCTGGAGCAATACATCACCAAGACCCTTCGCGATCTGAAGCGATGCAAGGTGGAAAACCTGGTGGAGCGTCGCTATGAGCGGTTCCGGCAACTGGGTGTTGTCGAGGAACAAACTCGCAAGCAGGTCAAGGCGGCCGGGTGAGGTAGAGGGCAATCGCACATTCCACCCGATGCGTGCATAAACGATCTCCGGCACAGACTGGCGATGCCAGTCAGCGTCTTTTCGATGGAAGTCGATCTGCCTCCTGCTGGTCGTCTACCGATTGAGCAGGCTCAAGCCGAGAGTGGTGCTCAACAAAGCGATTCGTACCGGATCGGGTAGGGAATGAGATCCGGGCGGACCAGATGCAGCTTGCGGACGCGCAGCGCCTCCATGTAGGTCGTGGAGACCTGGCCCGTTCCATCCGTGGTGCAAGGCGGCGTGGGATTCACCGATCCTTCGGTGACCATTGTGACAACAAGAGCCAATAGCGCGGCGAGCCGCGTGATGCGCTTCATCATGTTGCACCCGAATGGTCAGGCGTGAACCGGCCGCGGACGCCCGCGACCGATCTTGGTTACTCATAACCTAACCCGGAAATTCGGGTGCGTCTACAAAAAAGTCTAAAGTTTTTGCAGGCGCCTTGCCGATAAAGTTGATTCGGCATTTTTTGCGCTTTTCAGGCCGGGGAATGAAGTCCGATAACGCCGTGCGACGGCTCATCGGGCCAGATTCGCATCCAGTTTCACAGTCTGTCCCTGGTCGACTTTCAGTTCAACCACCTTGTCACCGAGACGAACAGTGGTCTTGTTGCCCAGTAGCGACTTGATCGCCGCCTGGACGAGCTTGCCATCTTTCCATTCCAGATCGACCTCGAATCCGCCACGGGCACGGAGGCCGGTGATCTTGCCGGCGGGCCATGCGGCCGGCAGAGCGGGAAGAAGTTGAAGCTGGCCGTTGTGGCTTTGCAGGAGCATTTCGGTGATGCCAGAAGTTCCGCCGAAGTTGCCGTCAATCTGAAATGGGGGGTGCGCGTCGAACAGGTTGGGATAAGTGCGCGACGGATCGAGCAGCATTCGGACAAGCTTGTACGATCGCTCGGCATCTTGCAGTCGGGCCCAGAGGTTGATCTTCCAGCCCAGGCTCCAGCCGGTGGCCGCATCGCCGCGAATTTCAAGGCTCTTGCGGGCGGCCTTGCCAAGCTCGGGCGTGGTGCGGACGTCGATCTGGGCCGAGGGGAACAGCCCATACAGATGCGAGACATGCCGGTGATGCAGATCGGCGCCGCGCGCGGTGTCGAGATCCTCCAACCACTCCTGGAGTTGACCTTCCTTACCGATCAGATTGGGGGGCAGTTTCTCGCGAGCGGCCTTGAGCTGGGCAACGAGATCGGCGTCGACGCCGAGAATCTCGGCGCTGGCGATGGTCTGCGTGAATACATCCCGGACGATCTGGTTTTCCATAGTGGCGCCGGCGCAGAAAAAGGGCCGGCCGGCCGGGCGGTTCTCCGGCGAGGCGCTCGGGGCGACCACCAGCCACTTGTATTTCGGATGCTCGACCATGGTGTCGAGGAAGAACTCGCTGGCGCCTTTGAACACGGGATACACTTCGGCCAGGTACTTCTTGTCGCCAGTGAAGAGATAGTGTTCCCAGAGGTGTGTGCTGAGCCAGGCGCCGCAGGTCGGCGAAAACGCCCACGGGCCGTCAATGTAAGCTGTGGCCCGCCAGCCGTCCGTGTTGTGGAAACAGACCCATCCGCGCGCACGGAACATGACCCTGGCGGTGCGAGCGCCGGACTCGGACAGTTCCTTGACCATGTCGATCAGCGGGCGGGCGCATTCGCTGAGGTTCGTGGTCTCGGCCGGCCAGTAGTTCATCTCGGTGTTGATGTTGATGGTGTACTTGCTGTCCCAGGGAGGGTTTCGGCTCTCGTTCCACAGTCCTTGCAGCGTAGCGGGCTGACCGCCGGCCCGCGATGAGCTGATGAGCAGATAGCGGCCGAACTGGTAGTACAGCGCCGCCAGTTGCGGGTCGGCCGCGCCGGCGGCGAAATTCTTCAGCCGCTCGTCGGTGGGCTTGTCGGCGGCGGCCGTCCGGCCGAGGTCGATGCTCACGCGACGGAAAAGCCGCTGATGTTCGGCCACATGCCGGGAACGGATGTCGTCCAACCTGCTCCCCGCCGCTCTGGTCAGTTGCGCGGCTGTGATGGCCGCCGGATCGCCGGAGACATCCTTGTAGCTCTTATAACTGGTAGCAATGGCAAGCAGCACGACGACCGAGTCGGCCGAGTCAACCTTTACACGATTGCCGTCAGCGGTGATCTTGCCGCCGGAGGCATCGACTTTGGCTCGGCAGTCGAACTTGAGCACGCCGGCTATGCCCCGGTAATCCGGACCGATACCCTGCATGACCAGTGTGTCGTTTCCCTGGACCGACACGGTGGACTTCTGCGGACTCTTCATACCCAGGGAACAAGTGAGCTTGCCGGGCTTGTCGGCCGACAGCCGCACGACCATGACCTGATCGACCGGGCTGATGAACATCTCTCGCAGGTAATTCACGCCATCGACCGCGTAGGAGACCGTGGCGGTGGCGGTGGTGAGATTCAGGTCGCGGCGATAGTTCTCAACTCTGGCGACCGGGGGCGAGTCGATCACCAGATCGCCGATCGGTTGATAGGACAACTGCCCCGACGGGCGGGCAAGCAACCGGCCGCTGAAGCGTTCGGCTTCGGCGAACTTGTCCTCAAGCACGAGCTTACGTGCTTGAATCCAGGCGTCGTAGCCGTCGGCATGGTTGGGGTCATACGGTCCGCCGGACCAGAATGTGCCCTCATTGAGTTGCAATCGCTCGTGATCCACACCGCCGAAAACCATGGCGCCGACGCGACCGTTGCCCAGCGCCAGCGCCTGCACCCACTCGACAGCCGGTCGTGGATACCAGAGGCTCAACGGTTCGGCGGGCGGCGTGGCTTGCCCGGTGAACTCGCCGTCGAATTGCGTGGTAGCACCGGCCTGGACGAGCAGCAGTGTGCCGGCAACGGGTTTGATGATGCGCGGGGTCTTGCCATCGAAAACCCATTCGCCCAGGACGCCGTCAAGCGTCACGGGCTCCTTGGAACGGGCGGCGATTTCCCGGGCCGACAACGCCCGCCCATAAACCGCGGCCCGCAGCACGCGTCCGGAAAAGCGATTGCCGCCATTGGGATCGCAGCCCAGTCGCAACGGCTCGGTGTTGGTGGTCATTTTCGGCCAGTTGTCGCGGTCGTCGCTGGCGACTTCCTTGCCGTCAACAAAGAGCTTGGCGATCTTCTTTGACGCGCTGTAGACGCCGACGACGTGAGTCCACTTGTCGGCGGGAAGCTTGGCGGCATGGCTGACCATGGACTTGATATTGAGTAAACGGAGTGAATTGCCGGGATAGGTGTCGAGCATGTAGCCGACCTGGGTGCCGGGATTGGTCTTGTCGAGAATGCGCCCGCCCGGCTGACCCATGCGGTCGGCCTGAACCCACGCTTCGAGGGTAACCTCGTCGGTGAGGTCCAGGAGCTTGTCATGGGGCACCTCGTAGATGGGGCTGCGCTGGTCGAGTCTCATGCCCTGTCCGCGAACGGCCAGTGGCGCGAGGGAATACAGCAGGAGGAAGACAAAAACCGAAAAACGGCTGGCACGCATGGCGGATTCTCCTGTATCGCGGAGTCTGGCAGAAAACGAGCTCGCACCTTGGAGCGGGCGCTTGTTCAAATTTATCAAAAGCAAAGGGATGAAACCACCCCGCGGATGGGCATCGCTGATGGCGTGCTTTTTGCCTCGATTGTGCTATACTCATGGGTCTTTTGGAGAACTCGGAATGATTGAAGCCCTCAAGAGCGATGAAATCGTCAACAAGGTTGGCGGCCGGTTCAAGCTGACTGCACTGATTCAGAAGCGCATACTGGAACTGATGGACGGCGCCCGGCCGCTTGTCGAAAGAACCGACAACATGACCGATCTGGAACTGGTCATCCAGGAGATTCTTCAGGACAAGATCGCCATCGACTACGATGGCAGCGGCATCCGCAAGCCCGAGCCCCGATAGACTCGCCGCGCCGATCCAGGCCAGGCCATGCCCCAAAACCAATCCAACGCGCCCGATCCCGCTCTTGCGCCCCAGCCGCTCAAGGGAAAGGAGATCGTCGTCGCCGTGTGCGGGGGCATCGCGGCCTATAAGATTGCCGATGCAGTCTCCAAACTGGTGCAGCGCGGAGCCGGTGTTACAGTCGTCATGACCGAATCGGCCACCCGCTTTGTCGGTCCGCTCACATTTCAGGCGTTGACCTCCCGGCCGGTTCGCACCAGCACATGGGACGCCTTGGAATCCGGAGACACCCAGCATATCGCCCTGACCGAGCGAGCCGGAATCCTGCTGGTCGCCCCGGCCACGGCAAACATCCTGGCCAAGACGGCTGCCGGGATTTGCGATGACCTGGTCTCAACCATGATCTGCGCATCCGGATGTCCGGTCGTCTTCGCTCCGGCCATGAACGCCCGCATGTGGGCCAATCCCATCACTCAGGATAACGTAGCCAGGCTCACCAAGATGGGCTATCGCATGATCGGTCCCGAAGCCTGGTGGCTCGCTTGCCGCACGATTGGCGAAGGCCGAATGGCGGAG
>CAYSSA010000075.1:16335-19405 GCA_964433485.1 uncultured Tepidisphaeraceae bacterium
ACGATTGTCGAGCAAGTCACGGGCATATTGCTGAATCCCCCGTGAAACGGTCGATTGCAAGCGACCTGCAGCCAGACAGAAAATCCACATTTGGAATTCCCTTCCTCCATGATTTCCCTGCGAATCAAACGAGTTCCCGGCAACACCGATCTTCCTTTGCCGCGCAGGATGACGGAACACTCGGCGGGATTTGACCTCGCGGCAGCCGTCAAGGAACCCGCCGTGCTCCAACCCGGCGAGATCCGGCTTATCCAGTGCGGTTTTCACATGGCGATCCCGCCGGGCTACGAAGCCCAGGTGCGCCCGCGGTCCGGCCTTGCCAGCAGATTCGGCGTCACCCTGATCAACACCCCGGGCACGATCGACTCGGACTACCGTGGCGAGGTCATGGTTCCGCTGATCAATCTCGGCAAGAACCCGTTCACCATCGAACGTGGAATGCGCATCGCCCAGATGCTCATCGCCCCGGTGCCACAAGTGGAGGTGGTGGAAACGGATGATCTCGACGACACGTCGCGCGGGCACGGCGGATTCGGCCATACCGGGCACTGAGGAACTCAGGCCGCGATCAGGGCCATGGAAGGCTCACGCCGGATCGTAGCCGCTGCCGCCCCAGGGATGACATCTGCCAATCCGCTTGATG
Organism: uncultured Tepidisphaeraceae bacterium; assembly: GCA_964433485.1. Taxonomy (GTDB): domain Bacteria; phylum Planctomycetota; class Phycisphaerae; order Tepidisphaerales; family Tepidisphaeraceae; genus JANYKD01. The sequence continues at coordinate 16,979 of CAYSSA010000075.1, forward strand.
GCGCGCCAGGCGCCTCGCCACGGGCCGTACTTGGCGATGGCATCGAGCGCGTACTGCGAGCACGTCGGCTGGAATCGGCATTGCCGGCCAATGATCGGACTGAGCGTCACCCGATACGCGAGAATAAAAAATACCAGTATCCGCGCCATGTTCATCCCCCCTGCTGTCGGGCCTGCCAGATCTGGTGCAGTTTGAGCATGACGCTGGTGACCATCCGTTCATACTCGGCAAGAATGAGCGGCTCGTGTGGCCGGACCACAAGCACCAGGTCGTATCCCGCGGCGATATCGTGTTGGTGTCGTCGGAACGCTTCGCGCAGCATTCGCTTGATGCGGTTGCGCGTGGCCGCGCACCCGACTCGTCGGGAGACGGACAACCCCAGACGCGGATAGGACAGGGTGTTGGGGCGAGCAAACGCCAGGATCGGTCCGCGGGGCGACTTGACGCCGGCATCGAAGACGCGGTCAAATGCCTCCGTACCGCTCAGACGGCGCGTCCGGGGAAAGGTGTGGCGCGGCTGGGGCATGGCTATCCCGTGGTTTCGTGTTCAACAGGCGGCAGGCCGTGCGAATAGGGGCGCGTAAAATCGCGATGGCCGCGAGGAATCTCCAGTACGGCGAAGTCGATCTCGGAGTTGATTTCAGCCCCGACGAGCAGGACAACCGAGTCGATGTAGAAAAAGAGGAGCAGAATGGCAACGCCACCGACCGTTCCATAGGTTTCGTGATACTTTCCGAAACGGTCGACATAGAGACGGAAGGCCAGCCCAAGAAGCACCCAGACGGCCACGCAGAACACGGCGCCGGGCGTGACGTAAACCCTTTTCTGCCGGATGGCCGGACCGTAGTGGTACATGAGGTGAAGCACGGAGAACATCAGCAGCAGTGCCAGCGGATAGCGCACCGTCTTCCAGAACAGCAGGATCGGCCGGGACACCAGCGAGTGCCCATTGCGTTCAACCCAGGCAATGACAATCGAACCGATGGGAATGACCAGCATCAGCGAGATGATCAGCAGGCTGACCAGCAGGGTCAGCAGCACGGCGAGTGGTCGCTGCTTGTAGAATGGACGGCCTTCGTCCAGGTCGTAGCATCGCTCGATGGCCGAAATCGTTGTGTTGATTCCGCCGGACGCGGCCCACAGCGTGAGGATCAGACCCACGGACAACAGCGCGTGCTGGGGTTTGGACAGCAGGGTCTTGACGTTCTCCCAGACGGCATCGGCGGCCTGTTTGGGCACCATGTCGCTGTAGATCCAGCGAACGAGTTCGCTCTTGACCGCCTCCTTGGCCGTCTCCGGCAGATACGGGAGCAGGCTGAGGAGGAAGATCAGGAACGGGAAAATGGCAAAGAGCCAGGAGTAGGCCAACGCGGACGCCCACATGACTATATTGTCATCTGAGGTCTCGCGGGCGACGGACTTCAGCAGGTGGAACAAGCCCACCTTGCGGATGGCAACGGGAATGTCCTGAAGGCGTGCCATAGCGATTGCACCATCATCCACGAAACCAAGGCGGTTCCGCAAGGGCGTCATATCCATCAAATCCGGAGTTTTCGTAGGCCGCGAGTGAAAGCCGTAAACGAACCCGACAAACCGTTTGGGCAACTTGGGAAACGAATCGTAAGTGTAACAATGAGGTGCCATCATGGTGATTCGCAAGAACAGGCTCGGTTTCACGCTCGTCGAGGTGCTGATCGTGGTTGTGATTCTGGGATCGCTGGCGGCGATTGTGTTGCCCACGTTCACCAACGTCACGGCCGACACCAAAAAGGCGGCGTTGTCCGACCAGCTTCATAACATTCGCGTGCAGGTGCAGTTGTTTACGCTCCAGCACGGCGATCAACGGCCGAACCTGACCGGGGCCACCTGGGATGATCTGGTCACGGTGACCACTTTTATGGGCCAGAACCGTGGTCCATACCTGTCGTCCATACCAAAGAACCCGCTGAATAACTTCTCCAATGTGGCCGTGGTTGCCGAGGATGCGCAATGGGGTGATGCAGTGGCTGGAGCAGAGATTGGATACGTTTACAATCCGATCTCCGGGGTTGTCTGGGGCACAAACCGAAGCGGCACAAAAGTTTACAACGAAGCCGATCCCAATGATCCGGGAAACAATTGAGTTAACCCACCGGGGTGACTTGCCGATGAATGCATCGCCATCAGCTTGGTCACAGCGGTTCTTATCGGGCGGAACCCAAAGCCGATGGTACTTGGAGGCAGGAGAATGGAATACCTTTATTTTACCTATCTTAACAACTCCGCTAGCAGATTGTATAAAACCGTCATCTTAACACCTGGGAAGCGGGTGGTTTCCTCTGAGTAATCTTGAGTAATCTCTTGCATTTGCACAATACGAGTCGTAAGTTAGGAATGTTGAAAGACGCCCCACACGAGGGTAAGCGTTGTGGCTTACGAGGGCTTGAC
>CAYSSA010000076.1:0-1461 GCA_964433485.1 uncultured Tepidisphaeraceae bacterium
CTCCCAAGACGCCCGGACGGAGCTCGGCCGAGGCGTCTGTCATTCTATTGTAGTTCCTTGCATACTTGTGATGCCTGCCTGCCGCATGACATTCAGATGACGCCGCTCGGCACCCCCACATCGCAATCGGCTCTGCTGATAGGAAATTTGATTCCGCGGGCGCATGGTTGCATGGGCCGGGGGTGAGGGGTTAATCGGGCCCACGACAGCTCGTATTGCCGGCGGGCGAACTGCCCGAGCATCAGCCCGGCGCCGATGCCCACTGTGTACGCGGCCCTCGTAGTCGTAGAGGAACCGACGAACGGATACTGGTATACGGAGGTGAGCGTGGTATGGCCGGGTTCGGAGCTTTTCCATTGCCGGCGCGTCAACATCGATGTGGACGTTGTGTTACCGGCGCCGATTACTTTTCCTGACTGAATGCGTGTGCCAGGAAGATGATGATCATTTCACACAGGCTGGTCACGTTGATTCTTGTTTTCCTGGTGCTCCCAAGCACTGCCCATACCCGGGAAAGTGGTCGGGGAGGCGGGCATTGTGAGTACGAGATGATCAACGGAGTTGCGAGATTTACAGCCGCGCTGGTGTTTGCCAACAGTGAGAAGTCTTCAACCCTGCCAGGATCTGACAGCAAGAGTGACCGGCCAGCGGACGCCCGCTCGCTACTGGAGAGGGGTCAGGCTGCTGGCTCATTCCCCGAGGGCATGATTGTTCGGGTCAGTGCATGCCTGGGCGCGGCCGAGAAGACGGACTCGGTTGTTCCCGAGCAGTTGTTGGAAACATGGGAGTTCACACCCAATCATGTTCACCGAGTTGTACGTGATTACAAAGGCGACAGACCCGTCTACCAAAGGGTCGAATCGCGTTCCTTTGACTCCAACGGCCTTTGTGGGCTTCTGCTCGATGGCAAGGCGGTTGCAATCCAGGAGAGGAAAGGAGAAGGGCCCAGAACCGGGCTTGTGGGTACTCCCTACCGCATCGGATCGCGTACGATTGAAGTCGAATGGAACGGGAGAACGATCCTGGATCTATATGAAACCAACGGTCCGACTCTGAACTTCTATCGCCAAGACGATGCCCGGGCCTTCGGAGCCCTGTACGAAAAGCTGGCTGGAATGGCGAGAGATCTGTTCAAAGGCAAGGTGAGCTCGGGGAAATAGCGCGGAGACGCAGGCGATTGGAAGTGCATTTCGGCCAATTGTGCTCGCGGCTTCAGTTACTCCGGCAACCGGAACAGCGTCAGCCGGTTGTCGGCGATGCCGGCGATGGTCTTGCCATCCGGGGAGGGAATGTATCCGTTGCTGATGGGTTCGACCTGGAGGCCGCTGGCGGAGTATGCGCCGATGCCAGGGTAGCGATGCACCGCTTTGGTCTGGGTATTGACCGCGATCAGGCGGTTGTAGCCGCGGCCGTGGATGCCATAGTGGGCGTAGACGCCGCAGTCGGCGACGACCCACGTCC
>CAYSSA010000076.1:1483-7839 GCA_964433485.1 uncultured Tepidisphaeraceae bacterium
AGGGTCAGGGAATCGCTGCACTGCACCTCGCCCGAGTCGCCCTCGAACTTGGCCTTGGGATAATCGGTCACGACGGCGGCGTAGAGCTCGCGGTACGCTTCGGTGATGTCGACCTTGATCGCGCCATGGCCGCCCCGATCGATGGTCAGCATCTTCTGGCCGACCAAGTCCGGCACCTTCGCCAGGGGCTGGTACGACTTGCGCAGTTTGGCGGCATCGGCGCTGGCGTCCTCCAGCGTTGCCTTGGGGGTTGCGGCGGGTGTCGAGCGCGCCTTCAACTGCGCCTTGAGCCGTTCGTTGTTCCTGGCCGGCGCGGTGGTGTTGGATTTGACTTCCCACACCAGCGCGCCGGCGGGTTTGATCTGAAGATCCTTGCCGTGCTGGCCCACGTAGATGACTGACAGATCGTTCTCGGCCGCCAGCACGCCAATCGAATAGCGGTACATCGCCTTGGCGGGCTGGGGCCGGATCAGTTTCACCTTGCCCAGCGACCGCACGGCGCCGGTGCGCGTGTCGAAAGCCTTGATCTCGCTCGCGCCGTCGTCGGGGAACTTAGCAAAGACGAAATAGCGTCCGTCCGGCGTGTACGCACCGCCGAGGTACGCAATCTCACCCAACTCCAGCGGCTTGTCGTCGGCTGCCAATGCGGAGAAAGAGAGCAATACCACGATTGCGATGGTCGGGATTACGAGCAGTGGCTTCATGACAATGGAGTCTGTTGATTTTGGTTCTCTACCGGTTCGTGATTGGCTCGGGGACGGTCCTTGGACGGTCCAAGCGCATTATAACCCCGGCTCCGCTGACGACAACAACGATATTGCTGATAGGAGCCGCTTGCGCTGTTGATCCTTTCCCGGCAATCCCCGTGCGGAACGGGGCCGCGGTTTCTCGACAGCCCCGACCTGATCGCCCTGCGCTACCTGTTCGACCTGTTGCCCGACCAGGAACTGCTGGCCGCCCTGCGGGGCTGGCGGGGGTACGGCCGCAACCCCGCCCTGCGCCGGGTGGTGGGCATCGAGGACGGACAGGGCGTGCCCGGAAGCTGGCGAAGCTGAACCGGCCGAAACTGCAGCCGGCCTGACGGCAACGCTGCGGGAACAGACCGCCCGAATCGCCGCCCGACGCCGGGCGGCGGCCGACGCTGCGCCGAAAGAGCTCCCAAGACGCCCGGACGGAGCTCGGCCGAGGCGTCTGTCATTCTATTGTAGTTACCTGCAAACTTATAATGCCTGCTGTGTGACATTCAAATGACGCCGCTCGGCCCACCCCACATCGCAATCGGCTCACCTCGCCGCGAACGGCGGCCGTCCGGCGCTTGCGGCATGGCTCGGAAGCCCGCGCCAGCCTGCGGTCGGTTCCACCTGGACTAACGGGTTGATCGACTATGCTCCATGCCGCCACCATTCAGCGCAACATAACCCGCCAAATCGCCGCGTACGGGGCGAACCGGCGTATTGGTGGGGCCGGCCTAGCCGAAGCCACACTTCGAAATCATCGGGCATCGAGCAGAACCGTGCAGGCATTTACTTCCATTGTTCCGGGTTCACTCGATCACCGCTCAGACTTTCCACGTACCGCGATACGCCCGCGAGAGCATGCGGTTGGCAGCATCGTCGTCGAGGAATCGCTCGGCGGCGGGATCCCAACGGAGTTTGCGGCCGAGTTGCATGGCAATGTTGCCGAGGTGCGAGGGAGTGATGGAGCGATGGGCGGTCTCGGCCGGGGCGGCGGTGACGCGCCTCGATTTCACGCAGTCGATGAAGTTGCCGTGATGGTCGCGGCTGTCGTACAGGTGAATCTCGTTGGGACCGATCGTGGACTGGGCCAGTTCCGGAGGAAGCTTGCCCTCGAAAGCGAGCTGGCCGTCGGTGCCCTCGAATCGATTTGGGCCGCCGTTCTTGACAATCAATTTCACGCCACTGGCGTAGGTGCATGTGAATTCGAAGCTCTCGGCGGCGTTCCAGAGGTTCGAACGTGGAGGGAACACGCCCTTGCCTTCGACTTCAACCGGGCCGGTGTTCTCGGCGCCCATGCCCCAGTGCGCCACATCGACCATGTGGGCGCCCCAGTCGGTGACGTTGCCGCCGGAATAGTCGAGATTCCAGCGGAAATTCCAGTGACAGCGGTTGTAGGTATATGGGGCTTCGGGCGCCGGGCCGAGCCAGAGATCGTAGTCGAATCCGGCGGGCACGGGCTCGGGGTCGAATGTCGACTTGGCGTTCTTGCGGAGCCAGTATCCACCGGGCAGGCCGACTCGCACGGTGTGCAGTTTGCCAATTCGACCGTTGCGAACAAGTTCGCAGACGAAACGGCAGTGCGGGCTGGAACGTCGCTGGCTGCCGCACTGAAACACCCGACCGTATCGCTGGATCGCGTTGACCATGGCCCGACCGTCGGCAACGGTCAGCGACATGGGCTTCTCGCAGTAAACATCCTTGCCGGCCGACGCGGCGGCGACGGTGATGGCGGCATGCCAATGGTCGGGTGTGCCGATGCAGACGGCGTCGATGTCCTTGCGCTCCAATAGCTGCCGGAAATCAGTGTAGCCGGCGGGCGGCTGGCCGCCGTAGCGTTTGGCAACGCTCTCGACAGCGGGCGCGAGGCCGCGCACCCAGTTGTCTTCGTAGCGATCGCTTCCGGCATCGACATCGCACAGGGCGACGATCTGCACGTCATCGCGACCGAGAAAGGCGTTCATGTCCACGGTACCCCGGCCACCGAGGCCGATGCAGCCCATGGTAATGCGATTGGACGGCGCCGGCCGGCCATCAGCGCCGCGGGCGGATGCCGGAATAACGTATGGAGCGGCGACCGCGATTGAGGCGGCAACAAAACGGCGGCGGGAGATGAAGCACATGAGAGGCTCCTTGTCGGATAGAGATTAGATGTTCTCCACGGATCGTCCTGTTTCATCAAGCGTTCATGTTGTCGATCCATGGCCATTCACTGGCCGCTTTTGCGCGTTGTATGACGGCTTCGATATCGAACGCACCTCGATTACCGGCTCGGCTGCCGAACAGTTGCAGGTTCCGAATTTCGCCACGGAACCGGCGGTCACGGCCGAAGCTGTGCATGGTCTGGTTGAAAGCACCCATGGACACGGGACCGATGTCCTCGCCGACCGATCCGGCCTGGTAAGTGGTTCGGCGATCAAGTCTGATTTTGGGATCGCGTGGGACATCCATGGGTTCACTGAAGCACCAGGCAACGTTGTCTCGGTCCTTTGGCGCGTCATAGGCATCCCACGCATGAGGCTCTCCTTGTCTGCGCGTAAATCGCGACTCAATGCGCATCCGGCGCGAGGGGGCCGGCCAACTGGCGGATGAAGAAAAGCCGTCCCGGCATGGTGGGCATGAACGTGCTGGGCAGCCACGGCGTCGGACCGTGCTGCAGCGTTACGCACAGGCTCATCCCCTGCCACATTGCCCCGCGATCGGGATAGGCCCCATCGGCTCCGCCAATACAATAATCACTTTGAAGGAACAGGCCCGGCCCGATGGTGTTGGCAAAACACGGCACCAGCGTCAGGCGGCTGTTGAACGAAGTAATGGCGTTTTGCTCGATGGTCAGCGGATGCAGTGCCACACCGAGCTTATGGGTCTGCCGCTTCCATTGGCTGAGCGAGTACTCACCGGCAAGTTGCGGCTCCCAGAAGGCGATGTGGCATACACGGCCAATGCCGTAGACAGTCACCAGTCTGGCCCCGTCGGCTTTGAGTTGTGCGATCTTGTCGGCATAGGTCGGCAGATTCTTCCTGACGGCGAAGTTCCGTTGCGGCGCAGGGACGGTGAGGCGACCCAGCGGCCGGAACAGCGCCTCGGTCATGGCGTGCTCGAATCCACCGGGCTGGTCGCCGGGCATGGTATTGCCGTTTGCATCCGCCCATTCATCCATGTTGAACGTCGTCACATGATCACAGGGTGTGCGGGTCTGCTTCAATCGGGATACAACGGTGCGATACATGCCCATCGGACCGACGGGCAGGATGATTGCGAGTTTCCGCCCCTGCCGCCGGGTGGACTCGATCTCATCGGCGATGGCATTGCCCATGCGACGGTCCATCTCCCGCACATTCCTCACGGCCACGGGCGAAAAACCGCGACTCCAGAATCTCGCCCGCCGCGTCACGCCCGCCAGACCCAGATCGCAGCAGGCGTCCATCCTGCGGAGGTTCCAGCCGGCCGGATAGAACCCTTCCAACAGCGAACCCCTGAGGGTGTTGAGCAATGTAAGATTCCTGGCCTTCATGGGCGTTCTTTCCCGAGAAGTTCGGCGAGCAGGTCATTGCGCGGATAGGAATGAGGACAATACTGCACGAAGTTCTCGGCATATTCGACGCCAAGCGACCCGCCGCGCTTGGCCGAAAGGCGTTTCATCGAGTCGATGTACTCGTCTATGCCGTGGTGCGCCCGCAACCATTCGCGTTGCGACGCATGACAGGCGAGCATGCGGACCTTCAGGTCCATCTGGCGTGAGACATCCACGAGCGTGCCGAGCTGGGCCGGGGCACCCTGCTGGTCGATCCCTTCGGGGGGATCGGTGAAGTAGACGTGGGGCACACCGGCGTCGGGCGATCGAGGCACAAGCGACACATTTGGCGCGCCATAGACGAAACTGGCCGCCCGCGCGAGCTGGTTCACCTGTTCGTGGTCCATCATGTAGTCGCGGATGGGGTGTGTGAACACGAGCGACGGCGTCACCCGGCGAAAGAGGTCGAGTGTTTTTCGGAGCGAGGTGCGGTCGAAGACCACCATGCCGTCTCGCTCGTCGAGACAGTGGTAAGTTGCCCCGAGCAGTTTCGCGGCGGCCGCGGCTTCGCGCGTGCGAATGGAGGCGATGTCCCAGGGCGTATCGATCATGGTGCCGCAGTCGCCGGGAGTGGCCGTGGCGATGTGAACCTCCCAGCCAACCTCGGCCAGCCTGGCCATGGTCCCGGCGCAAAGGAACTCCGCATCGTCCGGATGAGCAAAAAACCCCAGCAGCACTTTTCGCATGAGCGTTCCTCCGTGCCGTGAGTATCCGCTGGAAAGCGCCCGCCCGCAAGGCCGGTTCATCGACGGCGCCGGGCCGCGGCGTGGAACTTTCATTCCGGCAATTGGCCCCGTATACTGCCCGCTCCATGATTGAACTGGGCGTCAATATCGACCACGTCGCGACGGTGCGCCAGGCGCGGCGGACGTACGAGCCGGACCCGGTATGGGCGGCCGTTGAAGCCGAGTTGGGCGGCGCCGACGGCATTACGGTTCACCTGCGCGAAGACCGTCGGCATATTAACGATCGAGACGTCGAAATCCTCCGCAAGACGGTGCAGTGCAAGCTGAACCTCGAGATGTCCGTAGCCCCGGAGATTGTCGGCATCGCGATTGCCACCCGGCCCGATCAGGCAACGCTTGTGCCCGAGAAGCGGCAGGAAATCACAACTGAAGGCGGGTTGGACCTTTCTGTCAACGGCCAGAACATGGCCGAGATCGTCAAGCGGTTGAAGGACGCCGGGGTGTTCGTGTCGGCCTTCATCGATCCGGTTGAAAGTCAGATCGAATTGGCGAGCAAGCTCGGTTTCCAGGCCGTTGAACTGCACACCGGCGAGTACGCCAACGCTCACGGCTCCGCCCAGACAAGGCAATTGCAGCGCCTTCGTGATGCCGGGGCCCTGGCCTGCCGCAGCGGCATGCGGCTGCACGCCGGTCATGGGCTGAACTATCACAATGTTCGCTCCGTGGCGGCCATCCCCGAAATGATCGAACTGAATATCGGACACGCCATCGTCAGCCGGGCTCTGTTTGTGGGTCTTCGCGAGGCGGTCCGCCTGATGAAACTGGCCATGAACGAGAAGGATTGACATGTTGAACCTCCGTGGCGCATTCACCGCGATGATCACTCCCTTCAGCGGGGGCAAGCTCGACGAGTCCCGCCTGCGCGATCAGATCGAGTTCCAGATCGCCGGCGGCATTGACGGCCTTGTGCCCGTCGGCACCACTGGCGAGTCTCCCACGGTCGATTTCGCCGAGCACGAGAAGATCATCCGCATCACCGTTGAGACGGCCCGCAAGCGAGTCCCCGTCATTGCCGGCACCGGCGCCAACGCCACCACCGAAGCGCTGGAACTGCACCGCTTCGCCAGGAACGTGGGAGCGGACGCCTGCCTGTCGGTCAATCCCTATTACAACAAGCCCACGCAGGAAGGCCTCTACCGGCATTTCATGACCCTGGCCGACGCGGTCGATCTGCCGATCGTGCTCTACAACATCCCCGGCCGCACCGGCATCACCATGACGCCGCAGACCGTCGCCCGGCTGGCGCAGAACAAGCTGTTTGTCGGCATCAAGGAAGCCACCGGCAGCCTCGACATCGCCACC
>CAYSSA010000076.1:7857-9152 GCA_964433485.1 uncultured Tepidisphaeraceae bacterium
ATCGCCACCGAGATCCGCACGCTTTGTGACATCACGATCATCTCGGGCGACGATTCGCTCACGCTGCCACTGATGTCCATTGGCGCCAGCGGCGTCATCAGCGTGCTGTCCAACCTGATGCCGGCGGAAGTCGCCAAGCTGGCGAAGCTGGCCGAACAGCAGAAGTACGTCGAAGCCGCGGGACTGCACCGGAAGCTGTTCCCGCTGATCAAGGCTTTGTTCCTCGACGGCAACCCCGTCGGCATTAAAGCCGCCATGAAGCTCGCCGGCCGCGATTCCGGTGAACTCCGCCTGCCCCTGTGGGAAGCCAGCGAGAGCACGCGCAAACTGCTGGCGACGGAGATGATTAAGCTTGGGATACTGCGGTGAACGGCCAGGGGCCACTTCGGCGGACCCTACGAGAACAGACCCTCCACCGATGACCCGCCTATGTGTTGCCATCTTCGTTGACGATCCTGGCACGGCTCATCGCCAAATCGCGCGGGCGGCCGAAGCGGGCGCGGATATGGTTGAGCTTCGCATCGACAGGATGACCGCAGCCGCCGATGTCGCCGGACTGCTGCAGAAAGCCGCGCTGCCCTGCATCGTCACCTGCCGCCCGACGTGGGAAGGCGGCCACAGCAGTCTGACCGATTATGAACGAATGATGCTACTTAACGAGGGCGCCGCGGACGCTGCATCCTTCATCGACATAGAGTTGAGGACGAACCGCGCGGGACTCGACATGATGGACCGGCCGCGCGATCTTCGTGCGGGAGTGATCTTCAGCTCCCACGATTTCACCGGCCGGCCCGAGCGACTGTACAACCTCGTCGAGCAACTTGAGACATCCCCCTGCGACATCGCCAAAATCGTCTGGACGGCCCGCACCATCCGCGACAATCTCGAAGCCTTCGAGTTGCTCCGCAACCGCTCCAAGCCGATGATCGCCCTCTGTATGGGCGAAGCCGGGCTGATCTCCCGCATCCTCGCCGGGAAATTCGGCGCCTTCCTCACCTTTGCATCGCTCGAATCCGGCGCCGGAACGGCGCCCGGGCAGATCTCCGTGGCCGACATGAAGAACATCTACCGCTGGGACAAGATCGGCCCGGAAACGCGCGTCTACGGCGTCGTCGGCTCGCCCATCATGCACTCGATGTCCCCGGCCATCCACAATTCCGGCTTCGACACCGTCGGCCACGACGGTGTCTACCTCCCGCTGCTCGTCGAACCCGGGTACGAATCCTTCAAGGCGTTCATGGAGACGTTCCTCAACTTCGACGGGCTCCATCTTTCCGGCCTGTCAGTCACGATCC
>CAYSSA010000076.1:9162-19361 GCA_964433485.1 uncultured Tepidisphaeraceae bacterium
AAATTGCCTGCGATATCTCCAGGAAAAGGGCGCTGAAATTGAACCCCTCGCCCGTGCCATCGGCACAGTGAACACAGTGGTCGTGAATCGCAACGACACCGGCGCACACCGGCAACCGGACATCAACTATTCTCTCCGCGGGTTCAACACCGACTACGCCGCCATTCTCGATGCCATGACCATCAAGCTCGGCACCCGCCGTGAAGACCTTGCCGGCCGCCGTATCGCCGTCATTGGCGCCGGCGGCACCGGCCGAACCGCCGTCGCGGCACTCGCCCATTACGGCGCCACCGTCGTCGTGTACAATCGTACGTTCGAGCGCGCCGAGGAATTGGCGGCCGAATTCAATGGCCGGACCGGCAAGGTCGTCGCCGCCCCGCTGGACAGACTTTGCGATTCCTGCTGCCAGATCTACATCAATACGACTTCCGTCGGCATGCATCCGAACGTGAATGACAGCCCCGTGGGAACTCGAATCCCCAACTGGTCACCGGACACTCTGGTCTTCGACACCATCTACAATCCCATGCGCACACGTCTGCTACAGCAGGCCGAAGAAGCCGGCGCCAAGACCGTTTCCGGCGTCGAGATGTTCGTCCGCCAGGCCGTCGGGCAGTTCGAGGCATGGACCGGCAAGCCCGCCCCGGCCGAGGTGTTCCGCCGGGTGATCGAATCGCGATTGCGCAACAGATAACTACTGGCCTGTGGCCTGGTCCAGCCCCATCCGCACAAATGTCACCGCGGCGTATCCGTCGCGCTCATAGAGCACCCCGATGGAGCCATCGGACAGCGTCGTCAGGCAACTGTATGCGAATCCCTTCGCATGGACCGCAGCCCCCTGCTTCCATGAGGCGCCATCATCCTGGCTGAAGAAAATGACGCCATTCTCGCGTTTGCGGCCGAACGGCCCGCTGTAAAGGAGCAGGCCGCGGGCGTCATCGGCATGGCGAATGATCGAGGCCATGCAGGATGGCGCGGTCAGTTCACGCACCGGTTCGACGGCCGACCAGGTCTGGCCGCCGTCGCGCGACACCGCGGTCTTGCGGACGCCGCCCGGACCCCACTGCCTCGTGTTCAGGCGGACAGAGCCATCCGACAATTCGGCCACCTGCGTCTCGTTGACGGTTGACAGCCATTCGCCGTTCTTGCCCTTGAATCCTTCATCCGGGGCCGTCTGGCCCATCTTCCAGTTCGCCCCGCCGTCGTCGCTGTAAGCCGTGTAGATTCGCCAAAGAGTCGGCGGCCCCTCATTAAAGGGAATGAGAAGACGGCCGGCGTGGGGCCCTCGCTTCAGTTGTATCCCCACGCCCGGACCCGAGGACAATGTCGTCACCGTCTCCGCCCGCTTGACCTGCGCGGTCACATCCCGAGGGCTCGACCAGGTCTTGCCTTCATCATCGCTTGTCAGCAAGAATGATCGGACAATCATGTCGCCCACAACACCGCTGCGCAACTTCCCGGAGAACTCGGAGGCGGCCTCGGGATAGGTCTGGACCATGATCATCACGCGCCCGGTCTTCCGGTCCACAACGGCGCAAGGATTGTTGATCGAATTCCCGCCATCATCAAAGATGATCCGCATTGGCGACCAGGTTCGGCCGGCATCCTCGCTGCGACTTAGGATCAGTTTGTTCTGCGCCTGATCGGCCGGTCGTGCACGACCTTCCGCGAACGCCAGCAGCGCTCCGCTCCTGGTCGTGATCAAGGAGGGAATCCTCACGGAAGGAAAATCCTTTCCCGAGGTGAAGACGTCCACGGCCTCGGGGGCCGCCGATGCTGTCATCGCCAGCACCATCAGGCTTGCTGCAATACGGAAAGTCATTGCCGTCTCCATTGTATGAGAAGCTCCTGTCGATGTGTCGCGATCTCGCTGTCGCCGCATCAGACAACGCTGAATACCTCGCGAGACGGGATATATTGCCGGATTTTCATGGCACCAACCCAATCACGAGATAAAATAGTCTATGGATGGCGTGTCGCCGCTGGATTCGATGGACGGGCACGCCGCTTGATGTTGGGAGGTGATTTTCATGCCAATCGCACTTGATGCGCTGCTCAGTTCGCGTTCCAGGCCCATTCTGGCTTCGGTTCGGACCCTGGGCGTTGCCGGACACCCGCTGGTTGACCCGGAGAACCCCGTGGCGGTCGCACCGTTTGTGACCATCTCCCGTGAGGCCGGCGCCGGCGGAATCACTCTCGCCCAGAAGCTGGTCGAAAAGCTCAACCAGCGCGGCGCCGATGGGCCGCGCTGGAGCGCGTGGGATCGTGAGCTGGTCCAGAAGGTTGCCGAGGATCACCACATCGACCAGAGTCTGGTCGAGACCCTTGAGGAACGCGGCCCAACCTGGATCGAGGAACTGCTCGGCGGACTTCGCGTCCACGAAAGCCCCGAGACCGCCAGCGAGTTGCGCGTGTACTGGAAGACCGCCGCCACCATTCGCGCCATCGCGCAAGTCGGCCACTGCGTCATCGTCGGCCGGGGCGGGGTCTTTGTAACCGCCAATATGCCCGGCGGAACCCATATTCGACTGGTCGCTCCTTTGCAGTTCCGTATCCGCAACTTTGCCAGCACCTTCAATATGTCCGAGGCAAGCGCCGAAGCCCGTGTCCGGGAGCTGGATCATAATCGCGAGGCATTCTACCGACGGCATTGGCCCAGGCGGTCGCTCTCGCCCGAGGCATTTACGGCGACTTTCAACACGGCCTGCATCGGTGAAAAGGAGCTTGTTGAAGCCGTGGCCGCCATGATCCCACGATGAGCATCCCTCATTTCACCATGGCGATGATCTTTCCACCCGAAGCGGAAGTCCCGAGCGTCTCGTCATAATAGAACGATGTCCCGTTTTTTCCTTCAATGCGGTTGAAGACGGCCGACCCGTAGAAGTCCGCGTCGTTCTTGAACACTGCATCTGCGCCGGGCGCGTGGATCACCGCCACAATGTCCACGTGGTTGGCTGATTTGTCGCCAAAGCTGCGGTTGTTGCCAAGCACATAGATCTTGAGATTGCCTGGAATGCGGCCGAAAGCCGTCAAGTCGGAGTCGATCGCCACGTTCCCGTTCACATAGATCGTGGCCGGCCCCGAAAAACTGAGATCCCTGTCAACGTCCAGCGCTGTGAACCAGTAGGTGCCGCCCGGAAGCGTGGTGCTTCTGGATACGGTGTAGTTCTGCGGGATTCCACCTGGATTCGGCGATGGGTTCCACTCCGGCATGGACGACACCGCCACCGGTGACGGCAGATTCGTTCGCGAGCCGGTGACCGAGATCTGTCCGCAGGTTGATCCGCCCGGTCCAAGTTTCAAGTCGCCCCGTATCCAGGTCAGGTGCTTCACGGACAGCACGCCATTGGTCTGCACGATGCACTTATCGCCCGAATTGAGTAGGTTGGGATAGGTCGTTTGAGACGACTTGTAAGATTGAAAGCCGGTCAGGTTCTTGAATTCCATGCCGCTCAGTCCCACGAATCCCACGCCGGACCCCGCCGTGCTGGTCACGGTGGCGATCGCCGTCGCCGAGATGCCGCACCGGGACCGCCCGAGCACCGAGCCAAAGAGCAATGGAATCCCGTCGGTTGAAGAACGTCGCAGCGAGACGCGCAATGCGGTGGCCGACGATTCCTGCCCGGCCGCGCAGGACACAAACGTCCGTGAGCTGCTGTCCCACGAACCGAAGGATAGATCGGTCGCAGGCGTGAGTGAAACCGGCACGCCATCGCAGGTGTTGTCGGCGGCGGCGCCTTGTGCCGCGAGCCGAGCCGCCGATACACCGGCCTCCAGAGCGTTGGCCGCCGCCCGCGCGGCCGCGTCGGCCGCCGTCTGCAATTCGCTCTTGGCCAATTGCACGCGTCCAAGATCGACGCCGAGCGACACGAAGCCGCAGAGCGCGGCTGCCATCACGGCGGTCATCAGCGCCGACATGCCTCGGTGTCGCCGGAGAGATTGTCCTGGAAATTCATGGCGCGGCATATCGGTCGCCGGTCTGGTGAAGCCGGCTTCTTCTGTATTCCATTCATCGCCACTGCGGACAAGGGCCTGAACGACGAATTCAAATGAGATTCACTTTTCCGCGCGTTATCGGACCCCTTTTTCCCCGCGTGGTCTCCCCCGAGCGCATTCGATCATCGCCGGCCGCGCATCTCTCGCGTCAACTCCACCGGAGGCGGCGGAGGATCATTGAACGCTCCGGTAATCGGTTTGCCGTCGATGTCCTCGGGCATTGGCAGATCCAACAGCCAGCATGCGGTCGCAAAGGTGTCCTCGATGTTCACGTTCAAGTCCCGCTGCTGCGTCAGATCGTGCTCCGCGCGGGTGTTGGGACCACTGACGACCCAGGGAATGTGCCGGGACCGTACATCGTCGGGACCGTGGGAATTGCCCGAACCACCATGATCCGAAGTCACAAAGACCGTGGTCTGTCCGAGCACCCCGGCCTCGCGCAAGGCCGCCAGGATGACGCCGATTCCCTGATCCGCACTCGCCGCCGCCTTGATCTGCCACTCTCCACCCCACGACGCCCCGTGCCCCGTCGCATCGACGTCCGGAAAATGCGCGAACAACAGGTCGGGCCGGTGCCGGCGGATGATCGTTCCCGCCTCGGCCGCAACCTGGCTCGCCTGGGCGTAACCGTCTGGAATATAGGCATAGTCCACGGACTCTTCCCGGGCGATCGCACGGAGTTTCGACTTGCCGATGCACATGGCGGTGGTGTATCCCGCTTGCCTGGCCAGATCGATCACCGACGGATAGGGCGACCGAAAGGTCTGGCCATACGGCATGTCATAGTTCCAATAGACCTCGTGGCGGTTGGGCGCGATGCCCGTCAGCATTGATGTGTGCGACGGCAGCGTGTTTGACAACTCGGTGGTTCGCGCCCAGAACGAAAAGGAGCCGTGTCGCATCAGTTGGCGCAAATTGGGCATGTCGGCGCGCAACGCCACATCCGGACGCAACCCGTCGATGCTGATGATGACCACGCGGTTCCGACCCGCGGGCGCCGATGGCGGCGCGGCGGCCTGCCTGCGACAACCCGCGACCGCAAGCAACGCCAGCAACAAGAACAACATTCGCTGAGCCAAGCAACACCTCACCATGAAGCCGAGTGTACCGCTGTGCGATGGGCGGCGGCCGGATCAGACGCGCCGCCACGTTCCCTGCAACCGGCGCCAGTCACACGTCTCGGCGACCACAAACGACCTCCCGTCAAAAATGCGCACTTCGACAATGACCTGTTCGCGAGAACGAACCTCGATCCGATCATAGGCATTGCCATGGCCCGCGCGCCGCCGACGGGAAACGCCCGTGCCGGACTGAATGCAGAGCACCGACCGGCCTGTGCCGGGATGATGTGAGAGCGACTCGTCGCAATAGGACAGATGCAGATGCCCGGACAGGGCAATATCCAGTTCGCATGCGGCCAGCGCGGTCAGGGCCTCGCGAGCCCGCCAGACGATATGGTGCCGCGCCCGCTCATTACGCGGCGGAACGAACGGATGGTGGGCGACGACAATCCGCGCGACCGACGGTCCGCAAGAGGCAAAGCTCGCGGCAACCCGGCGAAGCTGCTGGTCCGACAGCGAACCGTCTTTCCAGAAGCCGAATGGATTGAGAACAAATGGGCGGGCCGTGCAAACCCCGGCGATGGCCACATCCGCGTTGCTCCAGAATGGATAGGCTTCCGGGGTGATGAATGAACGGAATCGCCCCAACGGCGAGAGAAACCGGCGAACCACGTCGAACAGGGGAATGTCATGATTGCCCGGCACGCATACCCGCGGCCAGGCCAGTCGCGCCATGAAATCGCGGGCCAATAGCCACTGGCCTCGGCGTGAACGCTGTGTGAAATCTCCGCTGTTGACAACCACGTCCGGCGCCACACCCGCGATATCGTCGGCCAGCGCTTCCACGGCGACCGGATCGTGCCGGCCGAAGTGCAGGTCGGAGATATGGACAATGGTGGTCATTCCGGACGAGGGTGCTTAACAAGAGCGCGTCCAGTGATGCCGGCTCAGACCGGCGGGGCTCTGCTCGGGGATTGCGACCAGCAAGGAGGCCGGGGCGCTTCACGGCACTCAATGCGAGGTAACGTACATCAGCACGTTGACTCCCAGCTTCAACGCGTCCTGATCGGCATAGCCAACATTGTAGGCCCGAGGCAACTGTTCCCAGCCGGCGCTGAGACTCAGCCGGGAGTAGATCACCGGCAACATGCCGTCCACCTCGATCACTTCCAGCCGCGGCTGGGCGACGTTGCCGAACAACGTCCTGGCCAGCGGAGCGAGCTGCACACTGCGCGTGTCGTTGATGAAGTTGAACAGCCCGTGGTTGGCCGGCAGCGGCTTGAGTTGGCGGTCTTTATAAATCTCCTTGATCTCGTTTCGGAACGCGCCGTCGAACTCGCTGGAGCCGACGGCGCAGTCCACCACCATCACGCCACCCTTGTCCAGATAATCCCGCAGCCGTTTGCGGGTGGCATCGTTGAACTGGAATTTTCGCTGGCCCACCATGTAAAGCACGGGAAAGCTGAAAATGTCGCCCTTCTCGGGATCGACGGGCACCCGCTTGAACTGCACATGAAGCGTCGTGCTCTGGTCAACGTTCTTCAGCAGGTTCGGCAGCCCATGGGGCGTGGGATCCCAGTCGCCGTTGTGCATGATTTGCCCCAGGACCAACTGGTCGCGCGTGGCGTCCGTTGCCTGGTGATACACCTTTTGATTGGCGAAGAAGCGGCCATACTGATACTCCGCCAGACAATAGGTCATGATGTTCGAGCCAAGTTTCAGCGCGTCGTCCTGGGCGTAAAGAATGCCGCCTTCGATGGGGTTGGCGTTGGCATCCCAGCCACAGGAAAGGTCGATCGGCGAGAAGATGACGGCGGCGCGCGTGCCGATGTTAATGACTTCCAGGTACGGCGGCACCTTCTGCCAAGGCTCTTTGCCCCGGCGAACGCTCATCTCCTGAATCTTATAAAAAGCCGAGTAGATCGGGTGGTCCGTGGGGATGGCCGCCATCTCCCGGTCGGGGAACATGCGGGCGATTTCACGGCGGAAGGAGTTGTTGAATTCCGGCCGACCACAGTTGCTGTGAACGACCCACGTTCCGCCATCCATCAGGTACTGCCGCATGCGCTGGATGGTGCCATCGTCAAACTGCGGCAACGGCTTCCATCCGGTGAAATATACGATCGGCAGCTCGGTAGGATCGTAGGTGAACTTGCCGAAATCAGTGTTGACGAAACGATATCGCTGGGCGAGTTGGTCATTGGTGAAATGAACCCACTTCTCGAGATCAATGATGGTCGTTTCCCAGCTCAGCCCGGCTTTTTTGGCCGAGATGTCGGAGAAAGTCATGTTACCCACCAGCGCCGGCGGCGAGGGCTCGCGTTTCTTCTCGGATCGGCGCAGTGGCGTGGCCGGCAGCGGCAGCGGCGGCACACCCTCGCCGGCATTATGGCGCTGTGGAGTGCCCTTGGGCGGAATGGCGGCCTTGGGGTTCCGAAACTCCTGCGCGAACACCATGACGCCGGAAACACCGACACACACGGCCAATAGGGTGGACCAAAGCTGTTTTCGCATGGTGCAGTCTCCTGAAATTCCGTGCCCTCTAGTATATAACGTCAAATCCCACGCAGCGTTATCAGAAAATCCCAACGTGGTTCCTTCGCCAACAACCTGCAAAATCCAAGCCGCCAATGTCATTTTAAGTTTGGCTGTTTGAGCTATGGCGATAGCAGCATTGTATCCCCTTATACAGAAATCAAAATTTGTTTCGTAAGACATTATAAATAAATGACTAACGATTCATCTGGGCAGTGGATATCCACCCATCAGACATAATTTATCAGGCTCAGCTCGCAATCTTATGTTTGGTATGCTATAGTAGTCGTTGCACATCCGATCCGAAAGGAGCTTGACCAATGAAGATTCTGGTGATTGAAGATGATTTTAAGACCGCATCAAACCTCCAGAAAGGGCTGACTGAGCAGGGTTTTGCGGTCGATGTCAGCGGAAACGGCGAAGAAGGGCTGGCAATGGCGTTGGCCAGCAAATACGATCTGATCGTGCTGGACATCATGCTGCCCGGGCGGGATGGCTGGTCGGTCATGAGCTCGATCAAGGCCGCCGGCATGCACACACCCGTGTTGTTCCTGACGGCCCGCGACACGGTCGCCGACCGCGTGAAGGGTTTGGAGATGGGGGCCGACGACTACCTCGTCAAGCCGTTTGCGTTTTCGGAGTTGCTGGCGCGCATCCGCTCGATTCTGCGGCGTAATCCGGGGCGTCCGGCGACGTTGCTGTCGGTGGGTGACATCGAACTCGACCTTGCGGGACACAAGGTCACTCGTGCGGGTATTCGCCTGGACTTGACGCCAAAAGAGTTCTCCCTGCTTTCGCTGCTGCTGCGCAGGACGGGCGAGGTGCTGTCGCGCACACTGATCGCCGAACAGGTTTGGGACATGAACTTCAACAGCGCCAGCAACGTCGTGGACGTGCATGTGCGGAGGTTGCGCATCAAGGTGGATGATCCCTTCGAGAAGAAGCTGATACACACCGTACGCGGAGTCGGTTATGTGCTCGAAGACCGCGGATAAGCCCATCAGTTCCGGAACACGGTTAGGGCTGCGTTCGCTGGCTGTGCAATTGACGCTGGTTTATACAGCCGCCGCGAGCGTGCTCCTGCTGACAGTATCGTGGTGTGTCTATGTATGGATTGAACGCTATTTGCGTCAAGACGATGATCGGCGACTGGAGCTCAAACTGGAGGAGATCCAGGCCATCATTCAGCGGGAGTCGACTGAGATTGAAGCGGACCTGCGGCAGGCCGTCGGGTTGGAGTATGTCGCCCAGAGCCTTGACCCTTTCCTGATTCGCGTCAAGGACATCGACGGCAACATTGTCACCGAGACGCCGAAAATGGACTATCTGCTGCCGCACGGTGTATTTGCAGGCATCGCCCCCCGGCAACCACAGGATTGCGCCTATTCCATGGTTGGTCCCACCGGGCATGCGTTTCGCGCTCGCTCACTTGAGCTGACCTCGCCCTCCGGGCGTCGATTCATGGTTCACGGCGCGGTGGATCATGAGCCCGAGATCAACCTGCTTCGCCGATATCGTCGCATGCTCTGGATCGCCAACGCCGCCGGCCTGATGGGTTCGGCGATGACCGGGTACTGGATCGCTCGGCGCGGATTGCGTCCGCTGGAAGTCATGGGTGAGGCCGTGCTGAACATCAGTTCGAGCTCCTTGCACCGACGGTTGCCCGTGGAGGAGTATCCCGATGAGATATCGCGCCTCGCTCTCAAGCTCAACACCATGCTCGTTGGCCTTGAGGAGGCCTTCGCCCGACTCTCGCGGTATTCGGCCGACATCGCCCATGAGCTTCGCACCCCGCTTCACAGCCTGAGAGGCGAGGCCGAAGTGGCACTGTCACGGGAGCGCTCCGTCGAGGAGTATCGCGAGACACTGGGCTCGTGCCTCGAGGAATGCCAGCGACTCGGATCGCTGATCGACAGCCTGTTATTTGTGGCGCGAGTGGAGAATCCGGCCATGCGCATCCGGCGAGAGGTCGTGGATCTGCAGACGGAACTCAACGCCATTCTCGAGTACTACGAGGCGCCGGCTTCCGAGGCGGGGATCGTGCTCGAGCAAAATCTGACCGGCCCGCTGCTGTTCCCGCTCGATCGGCAGCTGTTTCGCAGAGCGGTGGGCAACCTGCTGGAGAACTCGCTGAAGTATTGCGAAAGCGGCGGTAGGATTACCATCAGCGCGGCCTTTCGACCGCCCTCGCTGGAAGTGTCCGTGACCGACACGGGCCGAGGAATCCCGCCCGAGAATCTGCCGCATGTCTTTGATCGCTTTTACCGCGTTGACGCCGACCGATCCAAGGAGACCGGCGGCCACGGATTAGGTCTGGCTATCGTGAAAACGATCGCATCGCTGCATCGGGGCGAGGTCATGGCCGCCAGCGAACTGGGCAAGGGCACCACCATCACGATCACCTTTGGACCGACGGAGCCGACGGAAGGCGGGTGAGCCTTCAGGGAGGGCTCAATGCGTCATGCATCTTCGGCTTCGGGGGTCTGCTGCTCGCCCTGCCCCTGATCGTTGTCCTGCAAATCCTGATCCGTCGCATCCTAGTCGAAGACATCATGGATCGCTGGCATCTCTCAGACAGTCAACTCCCTGCCGAACCTGCTTTTCCCC